>CALJOJ010000021.1 GCA_937981665.1 uncultured Rubritalea sp. | reverse complement strand
TCTGCTGGTGGGTAATTTTATCAGGGTCACGCTGATCTGGTAAAATCTTAGCAAGTCTTTGGCTAATTTTGAGACTCCGTTCGACTTCTTGTAAAAACAGAAGTCCACCGTCTGAACTGACGGATCCACCCGAAAATGAAGCCTCTACTTTTCGTTTTTGGCTACTTGCAAAAGGGAAAATAATTTGGTTACAATCTATCATGCTCGTTAGTGGTTAGTTTTTTTGCGAAAATCCTTTAGCAATAAAGGTTCCAACTAACGAGCGTATTTTTTAAGATGAAATATGGGGGTTAGAAGCTCATGAAAAACCAAAATCAAGATCTGTGGTAATGGTGTAATCGATTCATTTAATTCTAGTTGCATGTATTCTAAGTGCGATTTAACACCATTAAATAAGTATGGTGACTAGATTGTCGAAATGTGGAGATTAAAAAAGAGATAAAGCTCTAATTACTGACGATGTATGTGGACTATATAGTATCTACCGTTTATTTATGGTGGCAGATCGTAAAAGAGGGAGGGGTAGAGTTTAATTTCTTACTAGAGCTTTGACGGATAGATTATGACTTGTGTGATGATGGAGATGTCTTGGTTGAGTGGGTTTTGTAGGGTATTTACTGCACCATCTTTAGGAAGGCCTTTGGGATTGGGGTTTCGATGCTGAGGTCGAACTTGGTGAATGGGTGCTTGATGTTGAGCTTGGCTGCGTGGAGGGCGAGACGTTTTTCTCCTTTTTCACCTTTGCCGTCGTTACCGTATTTCTTGTCACCTACGACTGGGCAGCCTTTGTCTGCGAGGTGGACGCGGATTTGGTGTTTTCTGCCTGTGAGGATGTTGAGCTCTACGAGGCTGTGCGTGTCATTCTGCTTGATGACTTTGTATTCTGTCTTGGAGAGTTTGCCTTGTTTCTTCTGCTCTGGATTACTGGCGGAGTACATTTTAAATATACCTTGCTCTACTAAGTAGGAGCTGATGATGCCTTCTTGCTTAGGTAGGTGGCCGTGGACGACTGCGTAGTAGGTTTTATTAAATGTGGACCACTCTGACTGGAGATAAGTTTTGACTTCTTCTGACTTAGCGAAGACGAGGACACCTGAGGTCTCGCGGTCTAGACGGTGGACGATGAAGATGCGGTGTGGGGATTTATGGTTTCCCTTACTCACGTAGTCGGTGAGGTTAGCATAGGCTGTACGGTCACTCTCGCGTTCATTACCCATGGTGAGCAGCCCCTCGACCTTGTCGACCATGATGATGTCTTTGTCCTCGAAGAGGATATTCATCCCCTTGGGTGCGTATTTCTTGGGTGGACGTTTGAGTTGTTTGTCTAGTCTGTGCTCAGGCATATGGCTGGCAGTATGCTGGATGTGGGGTCGAGGTCAAGCTTACCCGAGCATAGCACGGTGCTAAGGTTTTTTATGACTGATGGGAACTTCTGAAAACTCCCTAGCCCAGCTTGGAGCCAAGCGGAGGACTGGGTAAACTTCCCCAACAACAATAGGAGGTCTAAAAGACCGACCTGATAGATACCTAGTGTAAGCACTGGAGCTCGAAACAAAAAAGCGAAACAAAAAAGGACAGACAAACTATGAAGAAAAGAGCTTTGGTCTGAGTTTGAGGCTTGTAGGTTGTTTCTGTGGATAAAGCACGATTATTGGCTCCTTCGGACCAGCTCTAAATAGCAGGATGCACTTGTTGATTAGAGCTTCTTCGGTGCGAAAAATTGGACCCTTAAAAATAAAATCTTTATTGTCTCTAAAAATTAAGTCATAGTGTTTTATTGCTGTCTTCACAACTGTGTTTCACCCCTGAATAGGTTAGATTGAACAGATAAAACTTTATGGGGAAACAGTTGATGCGAGCTGGTAATTTAACCTTTGAGACTAGCCTCTCTCAATAAACAAAAGAAGGCATTCAACAACAATTGACACACTAACATTATGAGTAAAAAAAATATAGCATAAACGACGTGATGACCCTGAGCAAAAAGAAATTGTTCTTAGCCACAATACTGATCGCAAACTCTGCAAATGCTACAGAGATTAACTTTAATTCCTTCGCACTTGTGGACGATGTCGCCGGAACTGACGTAGGCGATGTTTACCGATTTGAAGATATTACCGTTCTCCCAAATGGGTCAACTGTTGATGCATTAATGACAATCACAAGCTCGACCCTAAGTGATTTAGGATTTAATGGGGTGGAAAGCATCTCTGGCGATGATGTCCGGTGGCGGCTAAACAATGAGATTGGTCACACAACGATCAGAGTTGACTTTGTTCAAGATAACCTCAATACCCTAGTTTCCAGCCCCCTTACAGACCTCACCGTTCTTTTTGATGATATTGATAGTGATACGGGGAGAAATGGATCTGATTTCGCGGGGTTGAAGACCACCGATTTTACGTCCGCGTTTCTGAACGATGTGACCACTCTCACCATCGATGATTCTTTGGTAAGCGGATACTCCGTTGCGCACTTATCAGGAGATGGCTTGGGAGATGACCCCACCGACTTCACAGAGTGGGGTAACAATACCTCAAATGATGGAGCGGGACAGTCGCCTTCGACAGCCGCATTTCAAATTGATTCGACCAATAGCTTCGAATTTATTGTTGGGCAGTTGGGGCCTACTGCTGGCTTCCGCCACATCGATCTCGATATCACCCCAGATTTCACACTAACGAACCCAGTAAATGTTACTGTGCCAGAGCCAGGGAGTGTGGGGTTCCTCTGTGTTTCCTTAGGGATGTTGTTTGGGTTGCGGAGGCGCGGATAGTCCCCACAATTTTCGTTCACGATCAGTGATTCATAAATTATCTGCTCCGAATGGCACTAAATTAAGAATGGTCTTTGTAAGAAGGGGTTTCGATGAAAAAAAATCTTGTTTCAAAAGAGACTTTTATGGGGAAAGAGTTAATTCGAGCTGGTAATTTAGGTATCTATGAATAAGGCAACAAAGCACATCCCTGAGGTATTTGTCTAGATTCAGCACGATTCTCCCTACGTGAATCACACTTTCTGCGGTATAGGAAAGCTTTGCCATGATGCGTCCTAAGCTACCTTTGCGTTTCACATTTCCAAATTTCCCTTCTACTGGTATCCTATCTCGTTCTTTACAATAATCTCTGTTAGATCTAGTTCGATAAATCGTGTCAGCATGGACACTTGCAGGATAATAGCCAAAGCGCCTTCGATAGTTCTCAATCTGCTCTTTTAGATCTCTACTTTCATTGTAAGCATCCCAGCCCGATACCCCCCAGCCCGATTTATTAGTTTTATAAGCCCTCTGTAGATTATTCATTTGATCTCAATACCTTTAGCAAGAGCTTCATTCAGCTTTTTACTTAAGTCTTTTTTGATCTTGGCATACTCTGGATCATTAATAAGGTTGGTTATCTCCTGGGGATCTTTCTCTAAGTCATAGAGCATGGAGTAATCTGTTGCGGCTCCAGCGGTTTGCTTCCATTCGGTGTAACGGAACCGCTCAGTCCGTAATCCATATCCATTTGATTTAACCTTATTCTCCTTAGCAGAACCGACTGTGATTTCATAGTCTTTACCAGCTATTGTCACATCATTAAGCTGAGGGGCTAGACTAATGCCTGATAACTTGTGCGAAGGCGTAATGCCAGTGAGTTCGCACAGTGTTGGATAAAGGTCGATCAGTCCGCTAAGATTGGTCGCTACTTTTCCTTTTTCTTTCTGCCTAGGATCGACCACTATCAGAGGGACTCTAGCAGCTTGCTCGAACATCGATGACTTATGCCAATGTCCGTGTTCCCCTAGATGAAACCCTTGGTCTCCAGTAAAGACGATAATCGTGTTGTCAGCCAGTCCTTGGTTTTCTAATTCTTGGATAAGTTGCCCTGCAAGGTCATCGATAAAATGAATCGCAGCATAATAAGCGTGACTATAATTCACCGCATGCTTCTCAGAAATAAAGTCAAAACCAGCCCCCCTCACATGCCAGTTAACTTCAGGAATATCATCTCGATCATTTTTAGGGACAACGGGTATTGAATATTTTGATATATCAATAGCGTCCCAATGTTTTTTGGGTACGATCATCGGAGGATGCGGACTGTATATTCCGAAGGCCAAGAAAAACGGCTTCCCTGTATCCTTAGGGTTATTGGCTTTGAGAAGCTTTACTGCTTCAATTAGTCCCTGACCATCTGCCATTTCTTTATCATCGATGTCAGGATTATCATAGGCCACACGTACACTAGAACGCTGCTGCTTACCCACATGAGTTGCTTTATTCCAGTTTTCAGGAGATGCCTCATAACCTGTATTATTCACGGTGACATCCCAAGCATCAGCAACATCATGCCCTTTACTGCCCATGCCGCTAGGCACTCTCATGTGAAATATTTTACCCACACGCGCCGTAAAATAGCCATTCTTACGCAATAACGTCGGTAGCATAACCGGCTGAGAATCAGGCTCGATAGCGGCACGTCTTGGATCACGAGAATAGCCATGTTCGTACGGGTAAAGCCCCGACATCATGGAGATACGGCTAGGCCCACAAGTCGGAAACTGACAAAATGTATTTCCAAAAGTCACCCCCTTCGATGCCAGCTTATTTAAATTCGGAGTCACAGCTACCTGGTCACCATTAGGACCAATACGAGCACCTAAGTCATCCGCAATGATGAATAGCACATTAGGACGATTTTCTGCAGCAGATAACGATAGCACCGAGCCAATGCCCAGCAAACATAATAAATTTAAATGTATTTTCATTTTTATAGTACTTAATTAGGTCACAAGTTCTTTCAAAATAAACCGCCAATGAAAGTAGAGCCGAAAGCTCATAGTGATTGTAGATGACCTTAGAGTGCATCATTCCAAAGTGATTAAAAGATGGTTAAGGCGTTACAGTGATTTAATAGAATTGAGGTATCTACCCAGCTATTGTCCAGACTTGAATCCAGATGAATATTTAAATTGCGATTTAAAAACTGAGCTATCCAAACGCCCAGAAAAACGCAACAAAGGAAACTGGCAACTGGCAACTGGCAACTGGCAACTGACAACTGACAGTGGAAAGTTACCTCATGAATTTGACTGACCAACCAAAGAGAGTGAAATCTTATTTAAAAGCGGATCCGATCCAATACGCATCTGAAAATTCTGCCTAAATAGCCAGCAGGTTAATATAAGTGAGATGTGCCGTTAGGCGTTACCTACATTGACTTGTTCGCCTATTGTTTCCTCCATGGAGCGCGAGCATTCTTCTCGATCTCGGCGTCGAGTTCCTTCATCCGGGCGGTGAGTTCGGCCACCACGTCAGGGTTTGCGCTGCCGATGTTATGCTTTTCGCTAATATCCTGCGACAGCTGGAATAGCATGATTTGTGTCATGGCAGAATAGTCCTCGCTTGCCTTCTTGTTGTGGCTTGGTTTCTTCACCAGCAATTTCCATTTACCAACGCGGATTCCTTCGATGTTACCTTTAGACGAGTAATACAAGAATTCGTTGCGCGGTGTTTTCGCCGAGTCACCCATGAGCAATGCAGAAGCATCCAGCCCATCGATTTTGTGATTCATTGGCAACTCCGTGTTGGTCAACCTCGCGATCGTTGGTAATATATCGAGGGTGCTGACTAGCTGTTCACACTCAGTGCCAGCGGGAATGCGACCGGGTCCCCACATAACGCAGGGAACGCGCTGCCCTCCCTCAAAGGTCGTCTGCTTACCTCCGCGCAGTGGACCTGCTGAGCCACCGTGGTGCTTGTATCTTAGCGATGGGCCATTGTCTGAGGTATAGATTACAAACGTTTTATTCTCGAGCTTCAGCCTTCGGATCGCGTCCATTACCCGGCCGACCTCAGTGTCGATATGCTCGATCACAGTGGTATAAGCATTCATGGGATCGGGGTCATAGGCGTCCTCCGGGACATACAACGGGATGTGCGGCATCGAATGCGGCAGGTAAACGAAGAACGGTTTCTCCTTATTCTTCTCGATGAAGTCGATCGCCTTGTCGGTGTAGCGCCGTGTCACCGTGCGTTGATCGTTCGGTAGTTCGACGATTTTCTCGTTCTCCATCAATGGTGTCTTCCACTTGGTGAGGGTCGACTCTGGGTCCCTCCATAGGAGATCCAAACCTTTCGTGTTGCCCAGCGGTTTGCCCTGATTGTCAGGATGGTTCATGTCGTTCGAGTAGGGAATACCGTAGTAGGTATCAAATCCGTTCTTCTGAGGAAGCGTCTCTGGGTGGTGGCCGAGGTGCCACTTGCCAAAGCAAGCGGTCGCGTAGCCTTGCGCCTTCAGGTGATCAGCGACTGTGTGCTCGCCAGGATTGAGGCCCTTTGTGCTGCTGGGAAAAAGAACGTGCTGGTGCATACCGACACGCTTCGGATAGCAACCAGTTAGCAAGGCCGCACGAGAAGGCGTGCACACCGGCGAAGCTACCATGAAGTTGGTGAACTTGCGCCCCTCCTTCGCCATGCGGTCGATGTGTGGCGTCTTAATCTTGGTCGAGCCAAAGCACCCAAGATCACCGTAACCTTGGTCGTCTGTGAAGATTATCACGAAATTGGGTTTGTCTACAGTCTCGATTGCCGCTGTAGTGGAGCAGACGGTGCTCAAGGCTAGGACGCTAATCATTATGACTATTGGACGAATTAATCTCGTTAATTGGGAATGTGTTTTCATGGGCTATTGGTTTCTTAGCGAACATCTAAGGTGACCCACCCTGCCGGAGCGACGAAGGAGCGGAGTCAGAGTGGGGGTCCACCTACTTATTAACCTTCAAATAGCCGGCTCCTGCAAGTAGAAATGGACCGATACCATGTTGATCGTGTATTCTTGGAGCTTTGCCCTGCAAATAATAGTTGCGATCTTCACTGATGTCGGAAGGTGGACAGACACCTGTGAGCTCAAAATCATCATTCACCACGGTTAACAATCCATGCCACCCCTTCTTGCCGGCTTCACGGAAGTGGTCGGCTTTCAGCCATCCTTCATTGACTCCCTTCAAGATACAGTAGGTGAACATGCCCGAGCAGGAGGTCTCGTCATAAGTGTCAGGCTGGTCCAAAATTTGATCCCACAGACCATTCTCACCTTGTCTAGCGATGATCCCCCCAATAAAGGCGCGATAGTCGTCGAGTACTTCCTCGCGCTTGGGATGGTCTTGAGGGATGAAGGTAAGCAAGTCGGTAACGGCCATGATATACCAGCCATTACCGCGGCCCCAATACAGACCATAAGGTCCCTGTCTCTGCTTTAGCCAAAGCGGGCGCATCAGCTTGTCGTCCTCGTTCCAGAGATAATCAAAATAGTGTAACGATTCGTCGATAGCTCGATTCAGCCACTTGGGTTCATTCAGCAGTTCCGCTTTCCGGCACCAGTAAGGAGCGATCATGTAAAGATCATCAATCTGTAAGCCCAGCCCGCGGCTCTTCGACTTCTTCCGAACGAGCACACCATCTGCAAAAGCCGGAACCTTTTCGAGAAAAGTATCGAAGAGTTTCATCCCCCTGACAAACTCTGGGTCCGGCCTAGTCTGCTGACGCTCTGCCAATGCCGCGATCAACCCGCTTTGCCACATTTCCTTAGGCTTGGTGTACCACTTTTCTTTTCCCGCGGGACCCGCTGTCATCGAATCACCGAACTTGGATTGATAGGCAGCAAAAAAGTCGATGCTTCGGCTCGTATAGCTCTTGTAGGCTTCGTTGCCCATCACTTCACCCAGTGCATCCATTCCCTCCATAAGCATGAAGTTCTGATACATCCATAAATTGTAGCGAGTGATTGCGGGGTCATTCCTCGTGATAGGCTCGCCGAATGCTGTCTGCTTGACAACATCATCCGCGATTCGGGTCAAAGGATCTTCGTCAGCGCCATAGGACGAGTGAAAAACGAGTAGCAGCGCACTGAAAAGTGCGGCGATGGGTTTGGCATGAATCTTTGGGTTCAATTTTTGGCGGACGTCATCGCATAGCCACCGCGGATGTTTGGGCGAACATTGCTTTACGTTTAATGGTTTAATTGTGTGAAAACTGGACAAAAACGACGCTGTCCAGGGTTGGATACTGCGACTCGTTCTGCATCTTTTTAGTTTCATTGTTCTGGAGATATTATGCTGGAGATTACATCAAGGCTAATCCCCTGCTCTCTAACCCCCTGCTCTCTAAGAATCTACCTAATTTGAAATAATTGACAACAATAATCTTTGAATGCCAACTCGAAGCCAACCAACTCCACCTATCTGAATTACCAGAAAACGCTGCTGTTATCATAATCTGAGGGAGTGATAGCGAATCCAGAAAATTTTATCTCACTTACGTTAATTCGACTTTCTAGCCATTTAGCTAAGAAACTTCTCGGAATAATTTGGTGCGGGGTGTTAATATGCTTGGAATCCTCCATTTATAGATTATGGAGCAAGGCAAGTAACGGGTGAATCAGAGTTTTGCTCGTACTGCATAAAGTTTTTACTATGGCCAAAGATAATATACAACACGTCGTAATCATCGGTGCAGGTTTCGGTGGACTTGCCTGTGCTAAGCAGCTAGCTAAACGCAAGATTTTCAGAGTAACGCTGATTGATAAGCAGAATCACCACCTTTTCCAGCCTCTTCTTTATCAGGTAGCGACAACTACGCTATCTACTTCTGATATTGCTAGATCCATTCGAGGCCTCTTTGCTAAGCAGGATAGAGTGAATGTTGTCTATAATGAGGTGAAGAGTATTGAGCTTAAGGACAAGTCATTGACTTTCTCTTCTGGTGAAACACTCGGGTACGACTCTATCGTTATCGCTACTGGTGCTCGTACTAGTTTCTTTGGAAATAATCACTGGGCGCAGTATGTTCACCAGTTGAAGACTCTCAATGATGCAATGGGGATTCGCCAAGAGGTCCTCAGAAATCTTGATCTCGCAAACCAGTCATCTGAAGCCGAGCAACAGCTTCTTTCTACAGTAGTGATCATCGGTGGTGGCCCCACTGGTGTGGAGTTAGCTGGTGCATTTTCAGATCTCATCAAGACCTCACTAAAGCGTGATTTCCGAAAGTTTGATAGTACTAAGCAGCGGATTATCCTCCTTGAGGGGCAGAGCCGACTACTAGGAGCTTATGCGGAAGACCATAGTGAGTACACTAAACAACGCCTCGTCGATCTCGGTGTGGATGTAAGAACTTCTACTATGGTGGAGGACATCATGGAGAAGAAGGTGATGCTTAAAGGTGGCGAAGTGATCGATGCAGGTGTGATCATATGGGGAGCAGGTGTGGAAGCGCATCCTATGCTGCAGTCACTAGGTGTGGAGCTCGCTCGGGGTGGCTATGTCCCAGTTGCGGAAGATCTTTCTATCCCAGGTTACCCAGAGGCATTTGTCATCGGTGATACAGCGGCTATCGATGATGGAAATGGTGGTAAACTACCTGGTGTGGCACCAGTTGCTATCCAGGGAGCTGAGCACGTGGCGAGACAGATAGCGACTCGACCGCTTGACGCTTCTCCTGCTGAGAGAGATATATTCGAATATAAAGATAAAGGTAAGATGGCTATCGTCGGTAAAGGCGCAGCTATCGTGCAGGTGGATAAATGGAAGTTTCAAGGATGGTTCGCATGGGTCATCTGGCTTTTCATTCATCTAGTATTTCTCGTGGATTTCCGTAGTAAGGTAGGCGTGCTTCTTAGCTGGTTCTGGTCCTACATGTTCAAGGCTCCTGGCTCACGCGTTTATCCTGCGAGCTATGGATCTAAGACCACAAAGGGAGATGACCTGCTTGGCGAGTAAGTCACCGAGCTAAATATGTTTTGAAAATAGCTGGCGAGTGATTCTACTTTCCAGCTATTTTTCTAGGTATATTCTGAACCCAGTCTGCCCAGACTTTAGTGAAGCCACCGATGGGTTCTTTGGGCGAGAGGACTTTCAGATATGATCCAGTACTGGAAAAGCTTACTTCTGTGTGGAGGCCCAAGTACTCACCATCGACTTCAATAGGGACGTCGCGGTCAGCGACTACTTTGAACTCGGCAGCCTGCACGTACTCTACTGATGAGCTGACGAGGTCGATGACTCCCGCCATGCCTTTTATGGTGTCTAAGACAAATTTATAGCCAGTCTTTTTGAATACTAGAATGTCTAATAGCCCGTCGGTGTTATCCGCTTTTGGGAAGAGCCTGACTTGTCCGCCATATAGCTCTCCGTTACCAGCAAGCACTGCGACACCTTCTATTTCACGACCGTCATCACAGATGAGTTTCATCCTAGGTGGATTGTCGCCAAGAAGTTTTACTGCGCTTTTTAGGTAGGCTAGCGGGCCAAGTAATTTTTTAGACTCAATGGTAGTTTCCTTGATGACTTGAGCATCAAACCCTACACCAGCCATCTGGACGAACGGCTGACCATTAGCGTGGAAGAGGTCTACTTCAGTGATGTGTCCGCCTTTGATAACTCGGAGTGCTTCATTGAGGTTCGAGCGCTGCCTGTTAGGGACTGGAATACCGAGCTCTCTGGCGAATACATTCATGGTTCCAGTGGGTAATACACCGAGTGCGGTGTTAGTTCCGATGAGGGCTTTGATGATGGCATTTAAGGTGCCATCACCACCAGCAGCGAGAACTACGGGTTCATCATTAGCTGCAAATTTAGCGGTGAGTTGCTGGGCGTCCTCAATGCTGCGTGTGGCGTAGAGGACGAAGTCTTGCGCGTTTTCCATAATGAACTTTAGCGCGCGCTTGCCCCTAGTGCTTCTAGCATTGGGGTTGTATAGTAATGGATAACGAAGGTCTTTCGGTAAATATTGTTTCACTGGTCGGCAGCGGATGCTTAGCTGAGTGAGCTGCTTACGAAGATCTGCGGTAGGTAGGCCGACCACATTACTATAGCTACCATTGGTCCTACTGACGATCATGTCACCATGTTCTTGAATAGCGTAGCTTCCGGCTTTATCCATGACGTTTACCAGCTCCATATATTCAGTGATGATTTCGTCAGTTAGTGTTTTAAAGCTGACCTCAGTGATTTTATGAAAGGTGTGAATCTGACCAGCTTTGATGATACAGACACCTGTGCAGACTTTGTGTGTTTTGCCTGAGAGTCTCTTGAGTGTAGCGACTGCTTCCTCTTTGTCTTTCGGTTTACCTAGTGGAGTTTTATCAATGTATACTAGAGTGTCAGCCCCGATCACAAGGCTTTGCTGGTATGCCTCTAGGCCAGCAATAGCGGATGCTTTAGACTGAGCATTGATGCAGCAGAGTTCAGGTAATGACATCTCATGACAGTGGATTTCCTCACCGAAAGAAGGGACTATTTTAAAGTCCGCGATGACATCAGCTAATAGATCTTTACGCCTTGGAGAAGTGGAGGCGAGAATGATTTCTGGGTTCATGTGTTTTTTTAAAGAAGCTTAAGGGAGCTTCTAAAAACTCCCGATATTGCTGATTCTGTTATTAGATTTGAAAGTTTGCAAGCAAAGCTTGTACCTTGAATATGCGCCTTGCTCTACTTGTTTTATTCTTTTGCATCAAGATCGCTAGTTTCCAGAAGTCCCCTTAAGATGTTATCTCAGGGAGACGTTGTCTCACGGACTCGTAGAGACATACTCCTGTAGCCACACTCACATTGAGGCAGTCTACTTTACCAGCCATTGGGATATTGATGAGGATGTCACAGTTTTCCTCTGTGAGTCTCCTAAGGCCTGAACCTTCAGCTCCCATTACGATGCCAAGTGGACCTTGAAGATCTGTCTGGTAAAGGGTCTGAGTGGCTTTGTCACTAGTGCCGATGAGCCAGATGCCGTAGTCTTTCTGGAGCTTTTTCATGGTGCGTGAGAGGTTGGTCACTCTTACGAATGGCGTGGTCTCTGCTGCACCTACGGCTACGCGCTGTACTGTTTCAGTAAGGCCTACGGATTTATCTTTTGGTGCGATGACGGCATCGACTCCGGCTCCATTGGCAGTTCTGAGAACAGCGCCGAGGTTGCGCGGGTCAGTAACGCAGTCTAGGACTAGCACGAAAGGGTTGTTTTTTTCACTGAGGATAGAGTCTAGAGCTTCCTCTCCTTTAGCTAGTCCTCCTCCTCCTTTGAGCTCTCTGCCACTGGTGTGTTTATTCTCTCTGGCTTGGTGTTCCTGTCCTTTCTTGCGCATAGCGTGGAAAATATCTCAGTCTGAGGACTGTTGAAAGCCTTTTCGTGAGCTGATTTTGAGTGGTTTCTTCATTAGGTTGAAAGAAGTATTTTCAGATGTCATATTACTGCCTAATGAAACTAAGTTTTAACCTCCTAAACCGCCTCGGAATGGCTGCTACAGTTCCATTTATAGCCAGTCTATTAAGCCAGTGTGCTACCCAAGAGGTGGAGTATGAACTAAAGTAGCACGTAGTAAGAAAAGGCGAGAGCTATTCACGTGAGCTCACCGCGCAGTCTCCATTTAAGAAAGTAGAAATTTCATTCAATGAAGCCTCTGAGCTGATGAAGGAGAGAAATAGTGAATGATCTTAAAGTCAGTCATGAAGAGGATAAGCCAATACTTCCTGGTGTGAGTCTCCTAAAAGAGACCTTTGGAGTGAATGATATCCGCAGTCAACTCGCGAATGATGGAATGCTCGATGATGATGCAGTGAGCGAAGTGAGAGAGATGCTTAAGAACTGGCGTGAACTTAAGTCAGTCCAGCAGGAGATTACCGAGCTAGAGGCTGAGATATATGAGCTTAAGAAAGATGAAGCTGCCGTGATGTCATTAGCTGATTTAAAGCAGGTGACGAAGCTTTATGAACTAAAGCAAAAAGAGGTGAATTACCTCACGCGCTTATGGATCAAGGATGAGCAGTGCTGGGGCTAGGGGGGATCTAAAGGGAAGGTTTTGACTTTTTGAGATATGGAGCGAAAGTTCCTAATGATGAAGCCGCTTATCTTTCTGATAGTTACGCTGAGCTCTCTCTTTTCTAGTACGATAGCTGTACAAGCTGAAGAGGCTGCGAAGTACCAAGCTGAAGCACCATTACCAGAGGGTTGACCGACTCCTGGACCTTATAATGTGGTGAGTGAGAAAACCTTTCCTGCTTACCGTGCAGCATATACTAAGGGGGCATGGAAGAATTTTGCCTTCATGAGACTTTTCAAGCACATCAAGCGTGAGGGCATCCCGATGACTGCTCCAGTAGAGATGGATATGGAGCAGCATAATGAGAGGCTGAAAATGACGCAGATGGGATTCATGTACCAAGATATGAAGGTGGGTCACTTGGGGAATGATGGTAAAAATGTGGAGGTACGTGATGTGGCTGCTATGAAGACCATCGTGTATACATGGCAGGGGAATAACTCCTCGTCTACGCGGAAATTAGCTAAAGATGCCCTCATGACTAGACTCAAGAAAGATGGATTAGAAGCTGATGATTTCCGTATTCTGGGCTATAATGGTCCTGGAGTGGCAAATGCTAAAAAGACTTGGGAGATGCTTGTCGTTTTACCTCCTAAAAAATAAATTTTTTCTCTAAGAGAGTAAGGTAATTAAAGAGAAGGTGATTTTCTCTCATTTAGTGCGTGTTTTTCCACAGATTCTGGTTAGAAATAGTCTACACATGAAAGTAATCGCTATCGCAAATCAGAAAGGTGGAGTGGGGAAGACCACTACAGCTATCTCACTCGCTGCTGGACTAGCCAAGTTGGGTAAGAAGGTCTTGTTGTTAGACCTTGACCCACAGGCTAATGCAACTTCTGGGTTGGGGGTAGAAGCTGACAGTAGCATCTATTATCCGTTGATCGGTGAAGCGGAGATGCTTGATAAAGTAGTCTCTACTGAGCGTGAAAATTTATACATCGTGCCTTCTGGTATGGATCTCTCAGGTGTAGAGATAGAGCTGGCTCGCAAAGACGACCATCTCACATTTCTTAGAGAAATACTTGCAGGCGTGCGGAAGAATGATGAGTTTGATTACTGCTTGTTAGATACTCCACCAAGCTTGGGAGTCCTGATGACATCGTCATTGGCTGCAGCGGATGAAGTTCTGATACCTCTCCAGTGCGAATACTTCGGTCTTGAGGGGCTAGCTAAAATCATCCATATTATTTCTCAGGTAAAGGAGAGTGGGGCTGCTCCTGATCTTATTCTCGGCGGAATCATCATGACTATGTATGATGGACGTACTAACCTCTCTAATCAAGTGGTAGATGAGGTGAAGAAGCATTTTCCTGATCAGATATACGAGCGTGTAGTACCTAGGACGATCCGAGTGAGCGAAGCACCTTCATTTGGGAAAACTATATTTGAACATGAAGCTAGTGGTTCTGGTGCTCGTGCTTACATGGCGATAGCTCATGAGTTCCTTGAAAGACAAGGAGATGTACCTGTGGATTGATTATCTGCTAAGAATTTAGAAAATTGGGTTGCTAAATCTACCTATAAGGATAATGCTTCTGCTGTCAGGAACTGTGGAGTATTGGCAGATGAAACCCGCCAGGCCTTAATCGGAGCAACGGTAATTTGTCCAGTATTGCCGCAGTTTCCTGGCATTTTTTTGCTGTTATACGTGTGTCATAAATTATTCACTTTTTTATGTGAATGGTGATTTTTCGTCGACGGATTTGGTTTCGTTGTTCTATAATGATTATTATTTAATACTTTTTATAAGAATACACCATGAGTGAATTTACGGCTCCAAGCATTGAAGAACTACAGTACAAATTCCCCGGTCATCGCATTGATGGGTTCATTGCGCAAGGCGGTATGGGAGCAGTATATTTAGCTACCCAGACGTCACTTGATAGACAGGTGGCTATTAAGATTTTACCTAAGGAATTTGGTGATGATAAAGATTACCGTATTTCATTTGAGACTGAGGCTAAGGCAATGGCTAAGCTGAATCACCCAAATCTTGTCGGTATTTATGACTTTGGTGATATGGACGGTATGCTTTTCATAGTGATGGAATACATTCCTGGTCGATCATTGTACAGTGTGGCTAAAGGTCAAGCAGTGGAGCAGTTAGAGGCAGCTAATCTTATTAATGAGATGTGCCACGGGCTCGCACATGCGCATAGTTCTGGACTACTTCACAGAGATATAAAGCCCGCTAATGTACTTATCGATGATGAGGGGGAGCCAAATATTGTAGATTTCGGTCTTGTGAGGCCACTAGGTGAGGAACAGACGGAGGGAGTTGTTTTTGGAACACCAGGCTATACTGCTCCAGAAGTTCTCCATGACCCAGGCAGGGTGGATCAGCGTTCAGATATTTTCTCTATGGGGGTGATGCTCTTCGAGCTGCTCACAGCTAAGCTGCCTGATAAACATTTCGTGACTGCTTCTGAGTTGTCTCAGTCAGATGTTAGGTTTGACCATATTATTGCTAAGGCAATTGATCCTGATCCAAATAAGAGATACCACACAGCGGGACAGATGTCTGAAGCGCTAGAGGATCTGATGCAGAAGTTTGATGATGCTCCAGGTGGACTTAGTGCTAAGAGGAAGTCGACCGTAGTATTGGCATCTGCAGGTAATCCGGTTTTGGTAACGAATAACCCAGATAAGATCAGTACCCTTTTAGGTGTTCGTCCAGCGAGAGCATTAGCCCCAGTGCAGCCAGCACCTAAGGTGATACCTTCGAGTGGTGCTGCTATATCAAGTCGTATGTTAGTCTCTCCTTCGACCACAAGATCTCTTGGCTCTCATAGAGTAAGTAGTATCACTAGAGTTAACCAGCTAAAGACTACTTCAGGAGGAGGTGGTATTGGTATCGTATTAGTGATAGCGCTGCTGCTGGTAGTGGGGGTTGCTATATTTGCGTTGAATGGTGGTCTGGATCAATTTCAAGATAGACCGATCGATACTAATACTGATGATAGTGTGGATAAAATTATGCAGATGACTGAGGATGCAAATGTAGCTGAATATGGCTCTTCTATTGGAAGAGCTATTATCGTAGAGGATGAGATTACGATCGAAGCTGTGGAGGAATTAGAAGTCGTCCCAGTGGAGGGTGATTTGGATGCTGATGAATAATTATCAAGTTCTCTGGAATCATTGTAATAGTTAGCGACTATTTATCGTTAAATAGTCGCTTTTTATCAAAGAAAGAACACTACAGTATCAAGGTAAGCTTGAACTGAAGGGTTAGATGGTGATTTATTAATGATGCTTACTTTGTTTCCAAGTATGCTGGTCTCCATGGCTTGTCGCCATTGTTCTTTGGTTGTAGGAACTTAGCATCGTGCTTCTGGTAGAATGCGTGTAGCTTGGTGCGCATCTGAGTGACTTTCTCCGGGTGGTTCTCGGCAATGTCATTGAGTTCCCCGATGTCATCGACTAGATTAAATAAAGCTGCTGATCCGTCTTCATAGTTCTCCACCAGCTTGAAGTCACCCATACGAATAACGCCACCGGGGAATCCGCCTTGATTACTGTAGTGCGGGTAATGCCAGTAGAGAGCATCTCGCTCGAGTTCCTTGCCTTCTAATAGAGGGCGAAGGTCTAGACCGTCGATCTCATCATCTGCTTCATAACCTGCAACTTTGGCAACAGTGGGGAAGAAATCGATTCCTGAGATAGGTGTCTTAGAGACACTGCCTTCTTTTGTGACTCCTGGAAAACGGATGATCCATGGCTCACGAATACCACCTTCTAAGACCCAGCCCTTGCCGCCGTTGAGCGGCTTATTGCTTGTAGGGTATCCTTCAGAGGTGGAAAGCCCGCCGTTGTCTGCTGTGAAGACGATGATTGTGTTATCATATTTACCAGACTTCTTGAGTCCTTCGATCACGTGACCAACGGCAAGGTCCATGGCCTCGACCATGGCTGCGTAGGTTGTGTGTGTTTGCTTAACACGGATTTTGTTAAGTCTTTTGTTAGTGCGCATATAAGGAGCGAAGTCGTCTTCCGACTCCGTGTTGCCAATTTCGATAGCCTTTTTCTTGTACTTTTCGATTAGGTCCTTGCGGCCCATTAACGGTGTGTGGACGGAGTAAAATGAAAGGTAGGCGAAGAATGGTTGGTCGCCAGATTCATTGATGAATTTGACAGTTTCTCTCGCAAGTCTGTGAGGGAGGTGTTCGCCATCTGGGCTTTCTTCCTTGATTTCAGGGTTCTTGAAAGGAGCGAAGTATCTCTTTCCTGAGTATGGACCACCACGGTCATAACCGCCGATGTTGATATCAAATCCTTGTTTCTGTGGGCGGAAATCTTCGCCGTATCCTAGGTGCCATTTTCCAGCAAAGAACGTAGCGTAGCCTTTTGACTTTAGCGCTTCAGCGATGGTGACTTCCTCAAGCGGTAGTTCACCAACGAATGGAGCGGGGTTAAATTTACCACTCTTACCAGGGCTACCTTTTTTACCTGGAAATAGGTGGGTGGTGCCTACACGAGTAGGGTACTTACCGGTGAGCATACTTACTCGGGATGGTGAGCATACTGGGCAGGTTGCATAGCCGTCAGTAAAGAGCATTCCTGACTTAGCGAGCGCTTCAATGTGTGGGGTCTCGTAAAATCCATCTGGGTTATTTACGGAGACATCCATATAACCTAGATCATCTACAAAGAAGACGAGGATGTTTGGTTTTTTAGCTTCTTCAGCTTGCAGTGCTGATATGCTGACGAGGCATGCTGTGAGTTTAAATAAAATTTTCATGCTATATATAGTTTAGATTTGTATGTTGGTTTGGCGCCTCTGATTAGGACGTTTAAAGCTGGTCTTCGTCACCTGGCACTGGCGGGATGAGGTCTTCTCTGAGCAGGAGTCTTTCTATGTTTAAGTCCTCGATAAGGTCGTCAGCGGTCTGCTGAACGATAGCGCAATACGGGGTGATTCTATCTACTTCGGCGATCGTGCAGTGGACCATAGTAGAGATGATATCAGCATCATATTTTTCTTTTTCGAAAATGTTAGTAACACGGAAGACGACGCGTTGTCTGTCGAGGTCATATTCCAGTCCACCTAGGTTCATTTGCTTATTTGCTCGGTGGAGTAGTTCTAATAAATAGGGGATCTTGAGCTCATCCATCGGCATGGATGTCTCGCCTACTACGCTCAGAGCATTGAGCTGAGTGAATGTCTGGGCGAAGAGCTGCACACGTGTGTGATGGGCTTCGAATACGGTAGAGATGACCTCACGTCCTTCCATGACTTCGTGTTCCCAGCCTTGCTGGTTAAATGCATCGGAGACGGATTTGGTTTGCAGTGATGGTGGGCGCATGATGAGTTAGTTAGAAATGATGTTGAGTGGAGTTCCGTAGACATTCGTGGTGACGGATACCTTGTCTCCTTGCTTGTAGACTTGTTTGTTTGGTGTGATGAGTCTGTGAGATTTACCATCGATGTTGAGGACGACTTCTTGAGCATTCTTAGTGCGGATTTTTTTTTCTGCAGAGCTCCCTGCTGTTCCACCAATGATTCCGCCAAGGACGCTACCTGCGAAGCGGGTACCTACCGACCCGAGCTGTGATCCGCCAATAGAGCCTCCTATAGAGCCGCCAATACTGCCTAGCTTGCTACCAATACCACTATTCTTGGCAGTGGTAATAGGGTGGCTATGAACAACTGTGGCGCTGACTGTATCGGTGACTGCAGTCCGATGCGGTGCGCTCGTTATTGATGAGAGTTGCGCGCAGTTACTGAACAGCAAGACGGGGATGATGAGTAAGGGTAGAATGAGTAGTTTCATAGTGAGCTTGTTTATTCTTCTTCTAGGGAGATACGAGGGAACACTGGTTTTGGCTTAGCTACCTCATGACCCACTGGGATGAGTCCCCATTTGAGATCATCGATGTTGATGCCGGCGAGGAAGTCGGCCTTGAGCTGTTTCTGTATGCGCTCGCATGCTGCAGGGATGACTGGCTTGAGAAGTACAGAAACGATAGCGACTACCTCAGTGAGGTGGCCGAGAACTGTGGTGAGTTCTGCCATTTTGGTTTCGTCCTTAGCGAGTGACCAGGGAGCTTGTTTGTCTGTGTACTGATTACAAAGCGTGATATACTTGATCACTGCTTCGAGTGCTTCAGATACAGCGTAGCGCTCCATGGCTTCTTGATAGGTAGCGATAGTGGTGATGGACTGTGCACGGAGGTCTTGGCTGAGCTCGTCATCGTAGTCGCTCTCGGCTTTCGCTCCATTTAGAAATCTCTTCGTCATGCTGAGACCACGGTTACAGAGGTTACCTAGGTTATTCGCTAGCTCAGTATTAAAGAGCATGACGAGGCGTTCAGGGTCAAAGTTAGAATCCTTACCAGTGTGGATGTCTCTGACGAGGTAGTAGCGTACGCAGTCAGCACCGAACTTCTCAACGAGATTTACTGGGTCTAACATGGCAGCCTGCTCAGGAGTCATTTCACTTTTTGAAACCTTACCGCTGTTGATGTTCCAGAAGCCGTGCACAAGGAGTGAAGGCATCTGCTCATCACTGAAGCCAATGGCATGAAGCATGCACGGCCAGTAGATAGAGTGTGATGGGATGAGGATGTCTTTACCTATGATGTGCAGGTTCGCTGGCCAGAGCTTGTCGAAGCCAGGAAGGTCTGAGCCTTCTGGCTTGTTATAGCCAGCGAATGAAATGTAGTTGATGAGAGCATCAAACCATACGAAAGTGACGAACTCGGAGTCAAATGGGAGCTCGATGCCCCAGCGAAGTCTCTCTTTAGGTCTGGAGATACAGAGGTCTGTGTCTTCTGCACGTTCGATGGCGTTGACAACATCTGCCTTTCTAAAAGATGGAATGATGAAGTCTTCACTTTTTTCTACGAAGGTGCGTAGCCACTCAACGTGGTCGCTGAGCTTGAAGTAGTAGTTCTCTTCATCACGCTCTTCCACGATGCCCCATTCTGGGCCAAAGTTTCCTTCCTCATCGCGCTCTTTATCAGTGAGGAACTGCTCTTGTTTGATAGAGTAGAAGCCTTTGTACTGCTTCTTGTAGATCTGCCCTTCGTCGTAAAGTTTCTGGAGAATGTCTGCCACACATGCTTTGTGGTTGTCATCCATCGTCTCTGCCCAGCCATCAAATTCTAGCTCAAGGCTTTTCCATGCATTCGTGAAATTCTTGGTAGTTTTACGGACGTAAGTAGCAGGGTGGACGCCTTCTTTCTCAGCGGTCTGCTGGACTTTCTGACCGTGTTGATCTACTCCTGTTAGAAAGTAAGTTTTGTTTCCTGAGAGTTTCTTGTATCGGGTGATGACGTCTGCGAGGACTTTTTCATAGGCATGGCCGATGTGTGGCTTGCCATTAGTGTAGTCGATCGCAGTGGTGGTGTAAAATGTATCAGACATGATGGTGTGGAAAATATGATGTGATAGTCTATGTGGGGAATTGATAGAGCTATAGAGCTATAGTGTTAGAGAAAAAAGGGGGTTAGGGGCTACTATGATCTGGTCTTATCGACCTTGCCTCCGATGCCAAGAATAGTCGCGTTCTGCTTAGCTGCTTCCGCTTCAGGGATGTTTTCATCCTGGACGTACATCTGCGAGAGGGCAGTCCATGCGAGAAGGTCATTAGGCTGAAGAGTGACGGCTAAGAGCCCGCAGCCGATAGCTTCTTTGATCTCGCCTACTTTCATGAGCGCCATGCCGAGGGCTTGCCAGCCATCAAAGAAGTCAGCATCGAGGGCTACGCATTTGCGATAGCCTACGATGGCTTCTTCAAACTCACCGATAGCGAGTGAGCCGTTTGCGTCATCAAAGATGTCATTTAGCTCCTCGCTCATTGTGTCAAAGGTGGTTTGAAATTTTGGTTTGTTAGATGGCTTAGTTAAAGCTGATCGGTGGGATGTTTGCCTTAGTGACAGCATCATCCATCCATGCGCGGAAGACTGAGTCTTGGAGCATTTCTGAGCGTGCTTTTTGTACACGTAGTCTTGTTTCTACAGCTTCTGAGCTGTTCACTACGTGTCTTTTCTCTAGGAAAACAAGAGTGACTTTATCATCGCTCTCTACGTTATTTTCAGCGAATGAATTCATTTCAGTGATCGATGCGTTCTCGAAGGCTTGGTGCTCAGATATGCTCACTTGGCCTCTCTCGTCTTTAGCGAGCTGGCCGTAGATTACGTCAGTTCTCTTCAGAGCTGTTAGTTCGTTGGCCTTAGCCGCTTCAGTAGGAGTGGATCCACTTGCGATGCTTTGCGTGAGTTTTTCTTTCACTGCTTCTACCTCAGCGAGCATTGCAGCGTGTGCTTGCTCTTGGATGATGTCGGCTTTAGCTAGTTCTTTAGCTTGCTCATATGTCATTGGCTGAGGCTTCGCTTCCTTATCGAATCTCACGTAGAACCAACCGTTACTCGCTAGCTTGATAGGAGCTGGGATGCGGTACTGGAGTGAATCTGCAATCTTGATCTCGAAGAGGATGTCAGCAATGGACTGCCCATTCTTAGTCTTTAGTTCTTTAAGTTCTGCTGGGATGTCTTTGCTTGAGAATAGCTCAGTCTTGGTGAGCTTGAGTCCAGCAGCCTGAATTTCTTCTTCAAAGCGTAAGCCTTCAGAATCATCAATGAGATAACAGAGATCATCAATTTTAGAGTCTACCAATGTAGTAGCTTTCTTCTGAACATCGATCTCCCATGCAGCGAGTAATTTAGTGTACTCTTCGCTGAGTTTCTTAAAGTCTTCTTCCTTTGTCTCTGGCGTACGTACTGGTGCGACTGGCTTAGGAGTCTCGTAAACTGGGCTTTCTGCAATGTAGCTGATGCTAATCTTACGCTCAGTGAGATAGTTGAAGTCGTTCTCTTTCCAGTATGTGTTAATCTCTTCTTCAGTAGGATTGATAGCCGCTTTGTATGGGTCGATACTGATGTCAATGGTCGTGAAGTTAAGTGTCTGTTGGTTAAACTTGATCGCGCGGTCAGTGAGCTGGTTTGGTGACTGAAGTCCGCTTGAGACGAGGGACTTGAGTTTCTCATATGCGAGTGATTCAGCCACTAGCTTAACGAAGTCCGCTTCCTGGATGCCTGATGAACCGAGATTTTTCAGAAATTCTTGATAACGAGGAGCATCGAATTCTCCTTCATTAGCAAAAATTCTCTCTCTGATGTGCTTTGTTGCGAGTTCTGTAGATGGGTAAATCCCATAATCTGCAGCAGTCTTAGCTACTACCACGCGACGGTTTACGAAGTTCCTGATCTCCTCATTACTGCTACCAGTACGTGAGAATCCGTATGCAGCGTATGGGTTTATTCTGCGGTTATGGATGAGGTCTAGTGCGTAACTGGAAAGCTGTGGGTCATTCGCTTGTTTGATCGCGTTGATAGAGTTATTTCCTATTTTTCTGTATTCTTGAGCGTCAATGGCTGTGCCGTAGACTTCTGTAACCTTAGCTCTCTTTCCTGTGTTAGGTCTGAAATCACCCATGGTGAGGATGAGTCCAGCAGCTAGGAGGACGAGGACGACGACCATAAGGCCGGTGTATTTGCGCATGTTTTCGATCATGATATTGTATTAGTTAGGAAAGTGGTTGTTTGT
This sequence comes from uncultured Rubritalea sp., assembly GCA_937981665.1. Taxonomy (GTDB): domain Bacteria; phylum Verrucomicrobiota; class Verrucomicrobiia; order Verrucomicrobiales; family Akkermansiaceae; genus Rubritalea. The sequence goes on along the minus strand of CALJOJ010000021.1, from coordinate 122,631 downwards.
AGTGTTGAGTTTTTAGGCTGAGAACGAGATGGAATCAACCGAGAAATGTATGAATATGGATTAAATTTTACCCATTTGTGCTCTCTGCCTTAAGAGGTGGTCACAAATGATGATGTTTGCCATGGCTTCTACCATTGGTACAGCTCTAGGAAGTACGCAGGCATCATGTCTGCCTCTGCCCTTGAGTTCAGTTTCTTCGTGGTCAGAGGTGACGGTAGGCTGCTCGCTCATGATGGTAGCGGTTGGCTTAAAGGCGACTCGGAAAATGATGTTCTCTCCGTTAGAAATTCCGCCTTGGACACCGCCGGAGCGGTTGGTCTTGGTGCGGACGTTGTCACCATCCATGTAGAAGTGGTCATTGTGCTCACGGCCTGTGAGTAGAGTGCCGGCAAAGCCAGAACCTAGTTCGAAGCCTTTTGTAGCAGGGATGCTGAGCATTGCTTTCGCAAGTTCAGCATCGAGCTTGTCGAAGACTGGTGCTCCTAGGCCTGCTGGGCAGTTACGGATCACACACTCGACTACTCCGCCGATAGAATTTCCGTCTGAACGGACCTCTTTGATGAGGTCGATCATTGGCTCGATGACCGATGCATCACCGGTGCGGACGATGTTAGACTCGATGTCTTCTGAAGTCACGGTATCAGGATTCACGTCAGCATTGATGTGCTGGATAGATTTTACCCAAGCGAGAACTTCTAGATCTGGGCAGAGTGACTTGATGACCTTCTGCGCTACTGCTGCAGCTGCCACGCGGCCGATAGTCTCACGAGCAGATGCTCTGCCTCCACCGTGCCAGGCTCTGAAGCCGTATTTGGCATCATAGGTGTAGTCCGCATGTGATGGGCGGTACTTATCCTTCATCTCTGTGTAGGATGATGGGCGCTGGTCTTGGTTTCTTACGAGAATGCCGATCGGGGTGCCGAGCGTCTTGCCCTCTGATGTTCCTGAAAGGATCTCGCAGACGTCACCTTCTTTACGAGGGGTGACTATCTCGCTTTGCCCTGGACGGCGGCGATCTAGCTCCTTTTGGATGTCTTCTTCTGAGAGTTCGATGAGTGGTGGGCAGCCGTCAATGTTCACGCCGACGCCAACACCGTGGGATTCACCCCAGGTGGAAATACGAAAGTTCTGACCAATTATGCTAGACATGGGTGGATAGATAGACGGAAATGCTTAGAACTGCAACCCTTCTCTTGTCCTTTCACGCTGAATTTACAGCATAAGGATGGATGGAGATGAATGGGTGGTTTTTTGGAGCTTTGGATATGATGAGGTAGTTAGCTGCTAGAGGTTTTTTGGAAGGGTAATTGGTCATCATTGAGATTGATCGGTTGACATTGGGTAGTGAATATATCACAAGACAGGTCTGCCAAACCGCAGGACGCTAGTAGGAAGCAATTCTTATTTTAGCGATTGTACAGAGGTCTCTGGGTTCTCCCCCGGGGGCCTCGCTTTTTTTAGAGGACGAATAAAAACAAATACGAACATATGCTAGAGATAGAACATAAATTTCTGATTAAGAATGATGACTGGAAGTCTTCCGCTAGTGAAGGGGTTTTATACCGACAAGGTTATATTAAGACGGTGAGTAAGACTGCTGTTAGGGTGAGGATCGCTGGTGATAAGGGTTTTCTCACGCTGAAGGGGAAGGGCGTAGGTAAGCTTGGGATTAGTCGATCGGAGTTTGAGTATGAGATACCGCTCGTTGATGCTGAGGTATTGTTGGAGGAGATCTCAGATACGACGCTTATAGAGAAGCTCCGATACCTGGTGGAATACGAGGGTATGACGTGGGAGGTAGATATTTTCTCTGGAGAAAATGAAGGGTTAGAGATAGCCGAGATAGAACTTAGCTCAGAAGATGAGAAATTTTCTCTACCAGAGTGGGTAGGGAAATGTGTATCTGATGATCCGCGCTATTTCAATGTTTGTCTAACAGAGAATCCTTATAAGGACTGGTAACTTCTATCTAAGTACGATCAGCGAGAAGCTTTTCGGTGTACTTAGCTAGGAGGTCGGCTTCAAGATTGATAGGGCAGCCTACTTCGAGTCCGTGAAGGTGGGTTTCTTTAAAAGTATGTGGAGTGATCCAGAATGTAGCGGTCGCTAGTTCTTGAGCAGTCGCAGGCTTCAGCTCTGCGATGGTGAGTGAAATGCCATCGATGGCGATGCTCCCCTTATCAATACAGTATTTAGCGATGTTTGCAGGGAGGGAAATTACTAATTTATGATCCTGTCCGTGGATGGAGAGGTCAGCGAGTGTGCCGGTGTCGTCCACGTGTCCTTGGACGAAGTGTCCGCCGAGTCTCTGAGTGGGTAGGAGGGCGCGTTCTAGGTTCACGATAGAGCCTATTTTGAGTGAGCCGAGTGAGGTGACCTTGAGTGTCTGGTGGAGTAGATCAAAAGATGCTGAGCCTTCTCCCAGCTCAGCAACAGTGAGGCAGCAGCCATTCGTAGCAACAGAGTCACCGAGTCCTAGCTCATTGGCAAATGGGATCGCTACTTGGTAGCGAGATTGGTCACCGAGATCAGTGATCTCGGTGATGGTGCCAGTGGCTTCTACGAGTCCAGTAAACATGTGCTTAGAGTGGTAGTGATTTTGATTATTGATCTTGTTGGATCATGGTGGTTTCTTCGATCTCTGGTTTCACATCAGATTTGTATTCCTTAGGGTCGACTGTCATTCCAGATGATGGAAGGTAAGTGAAGCAGAGCCCCATGATAACTGTCGGGATGATGGCAGCTAGTGCAAGCTTAGCTGGTGATACGCCACCTTTGAAGAACTTACCGAGTACTGACTGTCCAGCTGGGTTTGGAGCATTGGCGATAACGGTAAGGCCGCCACCAGTAACTGCACCAGCGAGCACTGCGTACTTGGCACCGATGCTCAAGCTAGGAGCTTGTGATGCGAGGTAGGTGATGGCTGCGTTGTCATTGAATGCTGTTAGAACTGTAGCTCCAATAGTGAGAATACCAGTCTGCTCTTGGAATGCTACGAGGAGAGGCTCGATCCACCAGCCTTGGCAACCACCGTGAATCACGAGGCCAGCGAGGAAAAATCCTACTAGGAGTGGAGACTTCATGGAGACGTCATTTTGGTGATGGCCAGTAGCCTGAGTGAAGCCGATGAAGAACATGAATCCACCGATGAATAGTGCTGGGTGGTGAGCAGTAAGAACAGTGAATGCGAGGAAACCTAGGTGAGAAAGTGTCACTGAGAGAGGGATAGAGTCTTCACGCTCGTCCCATCTCCGTTCGTTGCTATTTTTTGTTTCTGCATTTTCAAGGTCTGCGAAGTACCTACGAAAGTAGGTGAAGTAGCACGCATTAGCGATAAAAATACCGATGATGGCTTTCCATCCGAAGTTCATAAACATGTAGCTCATGCCGAAGTCCCATTTCTGAGCGATCATGAGTACTGGTGGAGCTGCGAAGTGAGTGAGCGTTCCACCTACAGAGATGTTTACGAAGAGTAGACCGAGGGTTGCGTAGGCAAACTTTACTGGTGGGTTCTTATCAAAGAACCACTTAGCGAGAAGCATGGCTGCGATAGTCATGGCTGCGGGCTCAGTGATGAATGAACCTAGAAGAGGTGTGATGGTAAGAACTGATAGCCACCATGCTGCTGGTCCACCGCCCATGAGACCTGCTATTTTACCTACGATCATTTCAGCGAAGCGGATTACTGGGCGAGTAGCTGAGATAGCCATGATGATTACTACGAAGAGTGGCTCAGTGAAATTCACGTCCTGACCAATGTAGTTCACTACTTCTCCGAAACCAAAGAAGTAAGCAATGGCAGCAACGAGAGCGATAACCCAAATGCCGAAGATGGCCTCGACCTCGCCTAGAAAGTGGAAGAGGTGAGCGCGGAATGAGACGTCGCACTTGGCATCGTCTTCTGGCTTAGCGCAAGCTGTTCTGCCGCGCTCTTCGTTGAGCTTGTTCTGACGGTGTTCGTGCTTATGTGCCATTTCTAAGAAGTAGCCGGCTAGGAATGTGTGGACGATAGCACAGATGAAGATGAGCGTGGCTACGATGTTGAAGTTATTCTTATCGGTAGCGCGGTATTTGAGTGTCTCCATGAGATCCATTTCACCAGTTTCGTCTACTTTCTCTTCATAAGCGGCAAGAGGTTTAGGAAATACAGCGTGCTGGTCTTTGGTAAGACCGTGTTGGCCTTTTTCGTATGCTGGTTCTGCAGATGCGGCCTGTGCTTGGGGTGCTATGGCGAAGGTCGCAATCAATGCGATGAGTGAAAAGATAATGGTAAGTTTTCTCATGATGTTGTTATGCTTATTGCGGCAAAAAATAGCGTGTAAGTGAAGCTTGGCAATGAGTTTTTTACAAATTCGTGAGAATCAAGATTGCTAGCTTGATCTTAGCTCTCTTCTGCCTAAAGTATGCGTTATGATTGATGGACTCATCGGCTCAGTTTATAAATGCATCTATAGTAAGAAATTTACCGCTATAGTAGCTGGGCTATTCTGTGTGACTCAGCCTAGCTGTATTCAGCTCACGCGAGCGATTAAGTCAGATGTACAGAAGGTCACCGATAAGCTGTCTAAGCCTGGTGAACTAGATTCTGACCAATATGCGCTCGATGATAGCTCTCCTCAGAGAGGTGGACTCACAAGCTTAATGGAAGGTAGTAAGGTGGTGGCTAGAGTGGGACAGCTGACCACCAGTGAGGAAGATATAGTCTGGGCACCAGAGGATCCAGATGCACCTATTGTTGAGCTAGAGGGGATCGCAGTGGCTGATGAGCCGGTAGACTCATGGTATGAAGACTATGACGAGGCTATGAGAAAGGCTAGGATCACAGGTAAGCCAGTGATGATGTGGTTCACACGCTCCAAGAATAGCCCGTTGTGTAATGTATTAAGTAGAGAGTTATTAGCCACGCGAGAATTTGATGAATGGGCAGGGCAGAATGTCATCCGCCTCAGAATAGACTCAAATATCAAAGAGAGGGATACGGGTAAGCGCCGAGATAAGGAACGCGAGATAGCAGCACTTAAGAAACGATATTCAGCCAGTGGAACACCAGCGATGGTCATGCTGTCTCCTCGTGGTACAGAATTTGGTAAATACCGTGGTTATGATCCTGGTGAACCTGATTTCTATTTTGGCAGATTGAAAAATAGCCAACGCGTAGCGCAAGAAGACCACGCAAGCTGGAAGTCTGACATGGAGCGAAAAGGCTATCGCCTGTGGCACGATGCAAGAGGGCGCACGGTGTACGCTAAAGTACTACGCTATAAAGATGGAACTATCTGGTTAGGTGAGCCAGATGGTAAGAAGTCTAAGACTAAAGTCAGTAAACTATCTACAGAGGACAAGCTCTACATCGAGCGCAGGATCGAGGAGTCCCGCGCTAAGAAAACAGGGATATAGATCTGAGTTTCTAAAATGACTTCTTATGTGAAGCATCGATAAGTGGCTGCGCGAAGTCCTTTACTATTTGAGCTAAGTTAGGGTTATCAGCATTTTTAGCGATCTGGTTTACGATGGCTGATCCTACAATGACTCCGTCTGAGACGCTGGCTACCATGGCTGCTTGCTCAGGTGAAGTGATGCCGAAGCCTACACAGACGGGGACGTCAGTGTGAGCCTTGATGGCAGCTACTATTTTACCTATACCTTTTGATGGTGCAGCTTGTGCACCTGTGACTCCGGTGCGGGATAGTGCATAGATGAATCCTTCGGATTGTTTCGCGAGTGATGCTATTCTATGCTCTGGTGAGGAAGGAGCGATGAGTGTGATGCTCTTGAGGGGTGACTCGTGCTGGAACTCTCTGCTCTGTGCAGCCTCATCTGGAGGAAGGTCTAGCAGTAAGAGACCGTCTACGCCTGCTTCCTTAGCAGTAGTGATAAAGGTGTCATAGCCGAAGGCGAAAATAGGGTTGAGATAAGAGAAGAGTACGATCGGTGTCTGGTGAGTGGTGCGGAAGTCACGCACGAGGTCGAGTACTTTAGGGAGTGTGCAGCCTGCTTTGAGTGCGCGGGCGGCTGCGAGCTGGTTTACTTCACCGTCTGCGAGTGGGTCAGAGAATGGAACGCCTAGCTCTATCACATCAGCACCTGCGTCTGCGAGTCCACAGATGATCTCTAGTGAGAGGTCGAGGGTCGGGTCACCAGCTGCTACGTAGGCGATAAATGCAGAGTTGTTAGTTTTCTTCAGTTGTTTGAATGTGTCGTCGATTCGGCAGCTCATATGAGTGGATGTATAGGGAATTTTAGCAAATGAAAATAAATTTGTTTGTCTGGGGTGAAATTCTCCCAGATTACTAGTTGCTTGGTCAGATTATATAACGATAGTGAGGGTATGAAATTAGGATCATTTAAAATGCTTTTGTTGATGAGCGCGCTAGCATCTTCGCTCTTGGCTCAGGGTAATAAATACGTGGAGTCAGTAGTAGCTCCTTCAGTCCGAGCGATGACTACTCCGAAGATGTGGGACGGGATAGGCGAGATCAATGTGCCTATTTCTACCAATGATGAATTGGTACAGAAGCATGTACGTCAGGGGTTCTTGCTCCTCCACGCCCAGTGGGATCTCGAGGCTTACCGACATTTCGCGGCAGCGCTGGAACGTGAGCCAGACTGTCTGATGGCTTACTGCGGTGTGGTACTCAGTCTCATCCATCCTGATCACGAGTGGAAGGACTACCGCGCAAGAGCTATCAATAGAATGGTGACTCTCGCTGAGCATAAGACGGGTGAGGGAGGTGATGCTGTGTTTACTTTTCCTACGAATGAGCGAGACTATGCGCTGGCTATCGGGAGCTTAGTGGTGAGCGGTCTGGATGTCGGAGCTGAATCATTTAATAATCTAAAAGAGAAGTACCCGAACGATATCCAGTTATCTTTATTGGCTCCGTTTCTGAATCGTGGTCGTTATAATGTATTTGGAAATGCTTCGATGAAGCAAGAGAAGGCAGTGGAGGAGATCAAGGCGGTCTTAGATAAGAATCCTAAAAATCCGATGGTGATAAACTTCTATATGATGACGCTGGTAGAAGCTCCGCATAATGCCGTGGATCAAAAAGAGGAGGTACTACCTTATGCAAAAAAGCTGGTGGAGCAGGGTGGTGAGAACTTCCCATGCTGGCAGATGGCTCGTGGGTTTGCTGCATGGAGAGCTGGAGAGATGGAGCTCGCTCTTGATTCCTATTTGAAGGCGGTGAGTCTCTATGAGGCATGGAAGAAGGAATCTAAAGCGCACATCTCTGACTCGGATGGGCTAGTGAGGGCGTATTCATTCTTGGCGATTGTGCATTATCAGATGGGTAACCAGAAAATGGCAGATGCTGTGATGGCTAAGCTGAATCTGGCTAAAGATGCCAGGAAAACATCTGCAGTCTACGCGTATCACGATTGGCGTTACGATATGATGAAGGTGAATATGTCACTGGCAGCAGTGGCAGATGGTGATAAAGCGGCGATCAAGACGATGTTAAAGCAGTTACCTAAAATTAATTCACAAGATAAGTCCAAGGCGCTCGTCAATAAGGTGATCAAGGCATATCAAGCCTTCGGTCTAGCGAAAGATCATTTTTATAATGGAAAGATGGAGGAGTCTAACAAGATGTCTCTGCTATTAGGTAAGCTCGGTGTGGAGCTGATGGAGTCACAAGCTGAACATAGAGGTAAGCCTTATTATAGTCATCTCTTGATTTTGATCCAGTCACTTAAGGTGTATCGCGCTGAGATGCTGGCCGAGGTAGCTGGTGATGAGGTGGCTTATGGTTTCTATCAAGAAGCGATTGATAAGCAATTAATGGCTAATAGATATTTCCCGCCAAGTGTTCTGTATCCATTAGAGTATAAGCTAGGACAGTACTACGAGAGAAAAGGTGATCTTAAAAAAGCTCGTGAGACTTATAAGATAGCGATCCAGAGACTGCCTAGTCACAGAGGTGCTAAGGCAGCTTATGATAGGCTGATGCAGCTCTTAGAAGAGTAAAGTTCTGTAAGAAAAAGCCTCCAGAGAGATGATTTTCTCTGGAGGTAAGGTGACTTATTTCTCCGTTTTTTCATCGGTCTTCTTCTCTTTATCAGAGGGGACGAAGTCTAGCACTATGCCATTTACACAGTAGCGATTTTTTGTTGGGTTCCCGTAGTTTTCACCAGTGAAGAGGTGGCCAAGGTGGGCGTCACATTTTCCACAGAGGATCTCTGTGCGCTCCATGCCGTGTGAGTTGTCTACTTTCGTAACTACGTTTTCATTACTAGCGACATCGTAGAATGATGGCCAGCCGGAGCCGGAATCAAATTTTGTCTTTGAGTGAAAGAGCTTAGATCCGCATCCTACGCAGTGGTAGTCACCATCACCCTGCTTAGCGAACTGCTTATAGACTGCGTTGAATGCAGGTTCTGTTCCGGCTTTTCTGGCTACGCGGAATTGCTCAGGCGTGAGTATTTTTTTCCATTCTTCTTCAGATTTCATAATTTTTTCTGTTGGCTCTTTAGGTGCGGTTTCTAGGACCTTGATAGGGTTCTCATCAGCTTGGCATGATGTGAGTGTAGTCGCGATAAAAATGTTAGTTAGGAAAATCTTTAGTTTCTTCATGATAGCTATAAGAGTTATATATAGGGAAATATATTCCCATTTTCGCTGGAAGCAAGTTATCTAATGCGACTAAATGCCATCAAAAGCTTGATGAAAAGTCATCTATTGGTTAATAATAGATTAGATGTTAGATATAATAAGTTCATTTAAAATATTAGCGGCAGGTGGAGCGGTTCCTCCTATCTTTGTGCTGCTCACACTGGTGCTGAGTTCGGTTGTGGTGGTATCACTTTTGTGCGCACGCTTGAAGCAGTCATTGTTAGTAGGATATTTTGTCTGCGGTCTTATTTTATCTAACAGTGGCTTATTAGACTGGGCAGGAGTGGGGGACATTAAGGTGGTGCAGGATTTGTCTGAGATAGGGATTGTATTACTTTTGTTTACCTTAGGGATCGAGTTTTCTGTGAAGGAGCTGAAGGCGCTCCGTAGACCGGCTTTGTTAGGCGGCGGTGTTCAGGTTGGCTTGTGTATCTTGATCTCGATGGGAGCGGGGATGGCTCTGGACTTTGATTGGAGGTCATCGCTCCTATTAGGTTTTATGGTATGCTTGTCATCGACGGCAGTGAGCTTGAAGACATTTCAGGATATGAATATGCCGGAGACTCCTCAAGCGAGGGTGACTCTGGGTATGGCGTTGTTTCAGGACTTGATGACCATTTTATTTATGGTGCTCCTGCCTGTGATCGTGAGTGAGTCTAGTGACTCGGGTAGTGATCTATTATTCGCCTTATTAAAAGGGCTGGGCTTCACTGGGTTTCTTGTAGTGATTAGTAAGTTCGGGTTGCCTCAGATGTTAGATGCTGTGGCGAAATCACGCAGTAGAGAGCTATTTACTGTGACGGTGATTGGTCTGTGCGCAGCGGTTGCTTTATTGAGTGGAGTGTTGGGGCTGAGTCCTGCCTTGGGTGCCTTTGCTGCGGGTGTGGTGGTGAGTGAGTCTATCTACTCCCACCGTGTGTTGTCAGATATTTTACCGTTCAAGGATCTATTTTTGACTATTTTCTTTGTGTCGGTCGGTCTGTTAATCGACCTAGAGCTAGTGATGCAGGAATGGGTATGGGTTCTTCTTATCTCTGTGGTGTTAATTTTACTAAAAGGTGGGGTGGTGTATTTAGCCGCCAGATTATCTGGGCTTCAGAGTAACCGCAGCTTCGTAGTGGCAGCAGCGCTATGTAGTATGGGGGAATTTTCTATTGTAGTGCTGAACCGCTCGATGGATCTTCAGGTGTTTACTATCCGCACAGAGCAGCTTATTCTAGCTAGTGCTGCGCTGAGTATGGCATTGGTTCCTTCACTGATGAAGGTTGCGGCGCGTTACTGTAAGCGATGTAATGAAGCGACTGTAAGGGGGGCTAAGAAAGAAAATGAACAGGAGAGTATGATGGGAATGGTCGGGCAGATGGAGCACATGGAAGATCATGTCATTATCTGCGGCTATGGCCCCGTGGGACAGAATTTACATGCTAATCTGAAGTCGATGCATATTCCTGTGGTGATACTGGATATGAATCCTGATACTATCAAGAAGCTACTGAATGAGGGGCATTTTGCTTTGTTTGGTGATGCGCGAGATAGAGAAGGTCTGATGGCCGCTAGGGTCGAGCATGCACGCGGACTAGCTGTGACGTTCCCAGATAAAACTCCTTCACTGGCTATTCTGCATACTGCGCGTGAGATGAATGAGGCACTTCTTCTCTACGCTCGGTGTAAATTTAAAGCAGATATGGAAGCCTTTGAAAAGGCAGAGATCGACCATATTTTGTTAGATGAAGAGCATTGTGGAAGAGCGATGATAAAGCGTGTGATGCTGAGCTATTCAGATGAGTTCGATGAAAATTGGCTATAGTGTGGTTTATTGGAACGATACCGCAAAAAAGCCTATGTTTGTTCTAGTTAGCCGGAGCTGTGTAGGTCGTGGTAGCATCGTAAACGTCTACGGCAGCGTTTTCTAGCGATAGGACAGGGTTAATAGACAAGCTGTCAGCGTTTTCGTTTTCGATGGTGGACTCACCAAAGAACTGGATTCTTTTTGTGCTGAGACTGACTGAGTCAGCATTGATGTTGAAGCTATCCACTACAGCGAGATTGAGCAGGGCATTTTCACCATCACGGAGTTCTATGATGAAGCCAGGTTCAGTAGCGTGGATGCCATCAATGAGGGCGAGGGCGCTAGCTTCGTCTTGATCAGCACGAAGAGTAGCGTACTCATCTTGTAGTTCTCCTCCTATTCTGATCAGGATATTGAGAGTGTTTTTCACGTCGTCATCAGTAAGACCGCTACGGGTGACTTCTAATTCAGCATTGGAGTAGTTGTATGTACTGACTTGGCTAGCTGATATGCCTGTTGCTGAAGTGAACTGAGCAGTGCCGTTGCCAGCATCATCGATGGTGAACTTATAGGTACTATTATCATCTCTGATCAAGGCATCAAAAACCCCACCAAAGTCAGGAGATGTAGATACAGTGATTGGGCTTGCAATAGGCACTACGACATTATCATCATCATCACAGGAGCAGAAAAGGAGAATGCTCACAGAGAGACCAGCTAGGATAGTGGATTTTTTAAGTGAGTGTTGAAATAGTTGTGAGGTAAACATTTGTGAACCATAAGAAAATTCTCTCATAAAGGAAGCAAAAACTAAAAGCTAAGTTCTTCTTTAAAGGTAACCTCCGCCAACCTAAATTAGTTGAATTAAATACTTTTTATTTATCTCTAACAGATTAGAAGTGGGCATGAATTATCGGACGCACACCAAGGGAGGTAATTTATTTCCAGTCATTGAGCATCAGCAGAAGATCGTCAAAAGAGAGGTAGATGTGCTCAAGCTTAAAAATGTTATAGATTAGGAAGCTTTCCATCCAGTTCTTAGCCCTTATTTTCTTTTAAACCTAGTAACACTTTATTGGCATGCTTGCGCTCCAAGCCAGTGATATTAATAAATTCATCTAGTAACTTGGATTTAGCTTTTCGTCCTGTTATGCGAGCATATCACTCACCCATCTTTTCATTATATTCTTCTATGCTTGTTTCACTCATTGCCATGATGGGCATAGAGTTTCCTCATGGATGAGGCAACGGGAGTTATTCTCGGCAAGACTAAGTTTTTTTCGGTGTCCGCTTCAATGAGGCAACACGTGTGTTATGCTTTCACATGTTTTCACTTGATAACTGCACTTTAATGTGTCAGTAATCTATATAGTGAATAAAGATACAGAACATCCAATCCCTGATTTTAATCGTACGCAGCTGCATGTGATGCAGATCTTATGGTCAGCAGATGAGGGAATGAAGCCCGCCGAGATTCAAGATGGATTCGACTGGGAGATAGATAATGCTACCTTGCGCTCTGTATTGCGAGGTTTAGTGGAATGCGGTGAATTAACACGTGAGCAAAAGGGGAAGGCATATTTCTATTCTCCAGCTAAGAAAAAGCAAGCTGCTCTTTCTACGTGGTTTTCAGGGTTAGCTCAGATTTTTGCTAGTGGATCTAAAGCTAGTTTATTAGCGCAGCTATTGCAGGATTCTTCACTTTCCGAGGAGGACCGAAAAGAGCTAGATGAGATAGCAAACGGCAAATAATGTCATAACAAGAGCAAACTTAAATGAACGAATTTTTAGAATCTATACAATGGAGTGGTATCGGCGGTGCGATGCTGAAGCTAACTGTTGCCTTGCTCTTTTCTATTTTGGTTTGCGTGACTTTGCGCAAGTATGATCCAAGATGGATTGTTAAGTTTTCTCGTATTACATTATTAGTAACGCCAGTTTTGTTAGGGGTGCATTTTTATGCGCCTAGTAATGACTGGGCCTCCATTGAATTACCAATAGCTGAGCAGAGTTTGGAAATCATTTCATCAGATAGTTTACTCACGTCTAACCTAGTGGCGGATGTTCTGCCTGAGAGTAGTTTTTCTCTGGGGCTTGTACTGTTTAGTATATGGGTTTTAGGATCTATAGTGATGCTATCTAGAGAGGTGATAGGCTTATTTATTTTACATGGATCTCGTTTAGAAACTGATAGTGTATCTGCAGAGTTACATAAGAGCTGGCAGAGGATTTTATTAGAGTTCGGGCTTAAGCCTATAAAGTTATGCACAATGCAGCAGGTGCAATCTCCGTTTATTACTTTTTCAAAGGGAAGAGCGCTAGTTGTAGTGCCAGCCTGCATGGACTCTGAGGAACTAGAGCCTGTGGTACATGCTCTGAGGCATGAAGCTGCACATCTTCGCTCTAAGGATCATGTCTGGATTCCTTTGATGCGCCTGATCCTTTGCTCACTATGGTTTCACCCGTTGGTCTGGTGTTTGGCGTTATCTCATCATCATGCTTGTGAAGAAGCTTGTGATGCTGAGGCAGCGCGTGTGGGAGGAGTGCAGGAGTACCGTAAGGCATTAGCTAAAATAGCTCTCAATATATTACCCATTAAACAGTCCAGTATTGCTACATTTATTAGCATACCTAGTGTGACAGGACGTATTAAGAGAGTGAATGAAACAGTTCCTTTTCGTCCACCAGGGTTACTCGGTCTTATGCCAATAGCTTGTTTAATGATAGCGTCTATACTAGGGTTAGGAATGCTTCAGTTAGAAGCGAGTGAGAAAGAAAAAACAATAAATGAGGTTGTAAAAAAGCCAGCTGAAGTCGAAAAAAAGACGTCAATGAAGCCGAGGTATGTGATTAATGACATGAAATTTAGTGTGGAGGCGGAAGTGAATCCAGGTGCAGATGATCCGGGTAGAACAATAGATCTTTCCGAAAAGCAAAAACGTGCAATATTGAAGCATATCTCTAAAGCCAATATAGTTAAAAAAAGTGATGGAGCTATGAATTCTAAGCAGCCAGATATTAGCACCGAAGAACTCATGGAGCTTAAAAAGGCTATGATAGAGAGTCTTAGGCGGCAACCAGCTAAGAATTAAAGTCACTGCTATTAATGAGGTAGTCTCTCAGCTATAGAAGTTGGAGATGAAATTACATAAGAGAAAAGAAGACTAATTAGGCACTTAATGTGTGAAATATTGACATGTGTTGGATTGTGTGTTGATTTACAAGAGAGTGAATAAGCAACCATTTCTATATTCAACTTAACATAGATCTTAATTAAGAATAAATATCATGAATAAATCAACTATTACCGTAGTTCTAAAACGCACTTTCGCGCTCGCTGTACTTGCTATCCCAGCATTGAGCACAGCACATGACGATTCAGATATGCGGGTGAAGAAGACTGTGTATGACTCTAAGAGCAAGAAAGGTGATCCTGTGACGATCACTTGGGGTATCATACCAGATGGAACGGTGATGCCCGACTATGCGACTACTCCAGGGACTAAGTTGAAGAGTAATTTTGTGAGCTCTATTGACAAGGCGTATAAGTATAAAGGTGATACGAAAGGAACTGACTATAGTAATCGCCCTTGGTTTAAAGTTATGCAGAAGTCCCTTAGCGAGTTTGAGTCAAAAACTGGTATTAGCTATGAGTATGTTCCTTATGATGATGGCTCTAAATTTGATCACCAAAGTAGTCTAGGAGCGAAAAACAGCAAGGCTGACCTGAGAATAGGAGGCCTCAAATTAGACAATTCTCAAGGTATACGTGCCTACAGTGGCTTCCCTAATACTACTGGACATATGCCTAACATTGCATTCAATACTTCTCACCCGCTCTTCAGTAATAAGAAGAATCTACATTACCTCATGGCGCATGAACATATGCACAGTTTGGGCATTGGGCATATGCTTGTTAATAATCATCCTAAGTTTAGTGCGGTAGATCGATTTGGCCTCGGCTTAGGACAAGGTCCACAGTTTGATGATTTATTAGCACTACATATGCGCTATGGCGATAAGTATGAGAAAAATGGAGGGAATGACACTTTTCAGAAGGCTACTGTTCTAGGCGAGTTAAAAGCTGGAGGTAAGCTGGGCTTAGGTCTGGATGCTAAAGGTCTATTGGTGAAATCTGATGAGGTTGACTTTGTTTCCATTGATGGAAGCTCAGATAAAGATGTCTATATGTTCACTGTGAAAGACAAGACATCAGCGACTGTTAAGCTTACTCCAAGAGGTCCTGAGTATATGTACATCGCGGAGAGAATAAGCCAGAAAAAACAGAAGATCAATGCAGCGAAACTGAACGATCTTAAATTTACTTTGTCTAAGAGAGGCAACGCTAAACTCACGATCAGTGAGCAGCCAAAAGGTGTGGAAGAAACGATCACGACGAACCTTACTCCAGGTACTTACTACATCACTGTAACGGGACAAAACGATGAGCCGCAGTTATACAGTGTTGAAGTGCTTGCGGAATAACTGATTGTTCTTAAATTAGCTATTTTATCATTTTTATAGAAGCCCCCTCATTCCTTATGTCTAGAATACCTATACTCATATCGCTATTCTTATACTTGTTCATCATTGTTAGTTCAGCAGCGGAGACAGGTGTTCTAGGCTATTGGCAAAATGTTGCTGATGGTGAACATTACTTAGGCTTTGATGAAAAGTCTATGATGCAGAGTAATGCACGTGGAGAGTATAGAGTATTTCCGGTAGAAAGGTACACTGATAATGTGATCAGGATTCCTATTTTAGGTGGTGCTATGCCACGAGGTAGATCTATAAATTACCAAGTTGATGGTGATGAGCTGAAGGTGGCAGGAGGTAATTTACTACAAGCTAACAATGTTTCTAAGCCTGGCTTTATCACCTTCAAGAGGCTCTTAGAGAAACCGTCAGAGTTAGAGAAAAAGCCACTGGTCGTGATACCTAAGCGAAAAATTACTAAGCAGGAGGTAAAAGAAATTTCTGATGAACTGGTCAAACGGATGAATAGAGATCAGGAGGCTCGCAGAACGAACTACACAGCGGCAGATATGTTAGCTCAGGGGGATGATCATCTTTGGTTACGTGATAAAGTTCTGGAAGTAGGTTGGATCGATATTGATCGATTTGGTTCTCAAGCAAATTTTGCAGCCTTCCTTATTGCTCAACATTGTTTGGATATACGGCTTAGAGAATTCGCAGCTGAAGGATTGTGGCGCGATTTCAAAGCAGGGCATCAGGCTCAGGGACTCTATGCGATTCTTTATGACAGAAATCTGTTGTTTAAAAAAGGAGTGCAGAAGTTTGGTTCTCATTTTTATAGAACCTCGGATAAAAAGTTCTATGTTCTACCGTTTGAGAATAGGTCACGGCTCGATGAGTGGCGTAAAAAAGCTAGGCTAACAACATGGAAGCAACAGCTAGAGGAATACAGCAAACAGTATGCTGGTTATGCATTGAGTGAGATGAAATCTGTTTTCGTTAAGAAGAAATAGAGGCTTAGGTAATTAGCAGGAGTGTCCTGTGATTCTTAACTTTGGACTGGCTACTCTTAGAGAGAGAAGGCATGCTTTCGGCATGGAAAGGGAGTACCAGATAAAGAAGCGAGTTACGGATCCGGGGGAGTCTAGGTCAGGGATTGACTATAAGGCGGAACTGAATGAGCAGCAATATGCTGCAGTTAGTTCTGATCCGGGTGCTTCGCTGGTGATAGCGGGAGCTGGTTCTGGTAAGACGAGGGCTCTTACTTACCGAGTAGCCTATTTACTAGACCAAGGTGTGGAGGCCCGTAATATCTTGTTACTAACGTTTACGAATAAGGCATCGAAGGAAATGATCGAGAGGGTGACGGAGCTTGTTCCTGGGGATATTAGTGATCTTTGGGGCGGGACGTTCCACTCGATTGGAAATAGAATTTTACGTAGGCATGCGGATGAACTGGGGTTTAATAGAAGTTTTAGCATTCTGGATAGAGATGATCAGAAGGCGTTACTGAAACCGATCGTAAAGAATGCTGCTGCGGATGTGAAAAATAAGCGCTTTCCGAAGCCAGATTTACTATTGAGTATCTTTAGCTTGGTGTTAAATACGCAGGAGAGTCTCGAGGATGTATTACATTATCGCTATGAGTACCTGCAAGAGTGGGAGCACGAGATTAAGAAAATTTACGAGACCTATATACGGAAAAAGAAGGAGACGAACTCGATGGATTTTGATGATCTATTAGTGCTGACTCTTGAGCTGCTGAAGAAGGATGAAGATATCTTGGAGCTTTATCAGCGGAAATTTAAATACGTGCTAGTAGATGAGTATCAGGATACTAACATGGTGCAGTGTGAGATAGTGGACCTTCTTGTAGGGAAGAGTAAGAATCTGATGGTGGTGGGTGATGATGCGCAGTCTATCTATAGCTGGCGTGGTGCGGATATGGAGAATATTTTACATTTCCATATGCGCTACCCAAGTGCTGAAACGTATAAGATCGAGACTAATTACCGGAGTCAGCCAGAGATTCTTGAGCTGTCGAATGCGGCTATCGCGGCTAATACTGAACAGATTGAAAAGAAACTAACGGCTTCACGTAAAGGAGGGGAGATGGTGCCAGCGTTGCTGGCTCTAGCTGATCCGAGAGCGCAGGCAGATTTTGTAGCGCAGCGTGTACAGGAGCTGGTTGATGGTGGGATAGAGGAGGAAGAGATAGCGGTGCTTTATCGTGCTCACTATCAGAGTATGGAGATCCAGATGGAGTTTACTTCACGATTGATTCCATTTCAGATCACTTCAGGATTAAGGTTTTTCGAACAGGCTCATGTGAAGGATGTGAGTAGCTATATTCGGTTTGTTGTGAACGGCCGTGACGAGATTAGCTTTAAGCGAATGGCGCTTATGTTGCCCGGTGTAGGTGATGCTAGCGCTGATAAGCTATGGCGTTCTTGGCTGAAGAGTGATGTAGGGTCTAGCGATAAGGTGCCGCAGTCATTCTCGGCTACTCTATTAGATCTGAAAGTACCAGCTAAGGCTAAGTCACACTGGGAGCAGATGTGCTATACGCTAGATGAACTCGTGATCTCTGGTGGTGACGAGGGCGTCTTTGCTGCACCAGCGGATATGATTTATAGTATCATCGAGGGTGTGTATGAAGACTACATGCAGAGTGCCTTTGATAACTATGAGAACCGGAAGCAAGACATAGGCCAGCTTCAGACGTACGCTACGCAGTATACAGATGTGATGGAGTTCCTAGCGCAGCTTTCTCTAATGAGTAATGTGGATGGTGATCCTTCTCAGAAAAAGCAGAAGAAAGAAGAGCAAAAGGGGGTGACGTTATCGAGTATTCACCAGGCCAAGGGGCTGGAGTGGAAGGTTGTTTTTATCGTCTGGCTAGCTGATGGCATGTTTCCGAATGGTAAAATTTTAGAGTCAGAAGATAACAAGATGTTAGAGGAGGAGCGACGTCTTTTCTATGTGGCGTTAACTAGAGCGAAGGATCAGTTATACTTATCCTACCCGATGATGAATCCACGCTCATATAGTGGTGAGGTCTTCCAGAATCCATCTCGATTCCTTGATGATTTTCCCGCGGAACTGGTGGATGAGTGGAAGGTGAACGGGTGGTAATGATTATTTGTCTTGCTACTTAAATTTAGGATCAGTCAGTGTTTTTAAGAATGCAACGAGGGCTGCTTTGTCGTCTTGACTGAGCTGGAGTCCTAGGGTCCCGTGTTTGGAGAGGTTTGGGTCTAGATTTGGAGTTGTCTTGTGAGCGTGGTCGTAGTGGTCGATGACTTTCTCTAGCGTGTCGAATCTGCCATCGTGCATGTACGGGGCTGTTAGAGCGATGTTACGCAGGCTTGGAGTAATGAACTTGAAGCGGTCAGTTGCTTTGCCTGTAGTACGCTCTAAGCCTGTGTCAGTAATACTAGGGAGACCAGTGTCGTGGAAGGAGTCATCTGAGAAGAATGGGCCGCTGTGGCAGTGGAAGCAATCAGCTCCTCGCTTACGGTTGCGTGGGTCATTCTCGGTAAAAAATAGTTTGAGTCCGCGCTGCTCTTGTTTTGTTAGAGTGGTGTTGCCTTTGATGGATTGGTCGAACTTTGAGTCGAGTGATGTGAGGGTGAGGAGGTAGGCTTCGAGTGCGAGGGTAATTTTCTCAGTGGTGATTTCTTGATTACCAAATGCTTTTTTGAAGAGAGGTGAGAGCGAATTTATTTTTTCAGGGAGGAGGTCTATGTCTTGATGCATTTCTGCTTTATCGGTGATAGGAAAAATGACTTGATCGCGAAGCTTGCTGACTCTGCCGTCCCAGAAGAATTGTTTTTTCCAAGCGAGGTTTTGTAGCGGCATGGAGTTCCGTAGGCTGGTGGCTTGGTTTACCCCAGTAGATTGTTTCTTTGGGTCAGTGAATGCGAATTGTTGCTGATGGCAGGATGCACAGGAGATACTGTTATCCTTGGATAGGCGATTGTCGTGAAAGAGTGCGTTTCCGAGTGTGACACGCTCGCTGATGAGTGGATTGTCTGTGGGGAGTGCAGGGATAGGAATATGGCTGGGGAGAGAAAATGGATACGGGGTGAAGGTTTCCGGCATATAGAGCGCTTTGAGTTTTTCTTTTACAGGTTGTTGTAGAGATGAGATTTTGGTGATAGAGAAGCTATTTGTTAGATTACGTTTCAGCTTGGCTGCGATGGGGTCGTCTTTTGCTGAGTGGCTAATGTTTCCATCTGTTAGAAAATGGATGGGGCTTGGTGAGTTGATGAGATTTTCAATATCAAGGTTTAGATCAATATGTGTGTTGTTAGTGATCTTTATAGACTGGCTAATTGATACTGGGGTTAGGTTATGGTCATTGGCTAGGTGGTAGACGAATCCTTTTTTGCCCTCTAGCTGATGACCTTCGATAGCGAGGAAGATGTATCCTTCTGCCCAGTTCCAGTGGAGATTTCTGAGGCTGCTGAGCGGGTGGTCAGCTGGGTACTTGGCAGGGTCAAGATGGTTACTATTTTTATCTAATCCAACGTTAAAGTGGATAGCCTTGTAGTCTGCTTCAGGGATGTTTTTTAGGCGGAAGTGGGTGTTGGCTTGGTGATCTATCCAGGCGTATTGATCTGGAAGTTCGAGGCGTGAACCATCAGTTTTCTCTAACTGAAATCCTGAGAGGAGATAGCTAATACGGGTGAGTGCATAGGTTTCTTGCTGGGCTGTCTGATACCTGAAGGAGTCTAGGAAGACGGGTTTGCCTGCGTAGTGGTGGCTTACCGATAAGCTGAGTTCAGCGGAGAATGCCGTTGCTGCTAGAGTGAATAATAGTAGCAGTGAAGGTATCATGGGTAAATCTGAGTAAGTTAACTAGGATGACTATAGATCCTAGTGGTTTTCTTCAGTTTTTAGTTGGAAGCCGGATCGCTATATCCGCCACCAATTGCTGCGTCTTTAGCTAGCAAGTGATCGTATGCAGCTTGTTGGTTGGTAGTTAGGTTTGTCAGATCGAGTGGTGACTGTTCATTCTCATCAGAGCTGATTCTGTAGAGAGAGAACTGTGGAGTATCTGTGTCGTCGGTTGGGCTGCCTGCTATGATAAGTTTGAAGGATGGGTAGTCGTCAGAAATGATGGCTCTACCATTACTGACATTATCACCGAACTGCTCTATAACAACGCAGCGGTCCGCGGTGTCTGAGTTATTTAGAATAGGAACGATGCTCTGTGAGTCTATGGTGAGACCTGAGGTTGCTGCCACGGAATCAATACCTGCAAGATCTAGAATGGTCGTGTACAAGTCTGTACAGTGGACTAGCGAATCTGTAGTTCCTGTTGCTGTGACGCTTGGTCCTGCGACGATGAGCGGGACGTGGGTGCCTCCCTCGAAGAGTGATCCTTTAGCGTGTGTGGAGTCGTATGGAGTCTGTATTGTTTGTGCTGGGGTGCCGTTGTCGCCGATGATGATGATGTTAGTGGTGCTTAGATCTACGGATGCAAGTAATCTTCCGATCTCTGTGTCTAGGGCTTCGAGTGCAGCTTGGTATGCGGCTTTCCTATCAGCTCCTGTGACTTCACCATTTGTTTCAGGGTATTCAGGATAGCTTTCTAGTGGATTTCCATCAGCTCCGGTTGCTGGATTATGGAAGGGAGAATGAGGTGCGTTAAAGCCAACCCATGCGAACCAGGGAGCAGAGCCTTGTGATGTGATGAAGGAAACGGTGTCATTGACTTGATCTGTAGTAGTGTATGTAGTGACATTAGTTGCCGCTGTTACACCATTGATTGTCTTACTCCAGTCAGTGTATGAAGTTACTCCACCACTTAGGATACCTCTAAATTCTGTCCATCCTCCTCTCGTAGCAGGTGCATTTGTGCCGCCTCCTAGGTGCCATTTTCCAAAGGAACCTAGTGCGTAGGGAGATGCTTGAGCAGTAAATACCTCAGGGAGTGCGAGTTCACTAGCTGCGAGTGTGTTGTCTGTTGTCGGATTACCTATTCCAGTGCGGAATGGATATCTACCAGTAATAATGCTTCCTCTTGTGACCGAGCATGTAGGGTTCGAGTAGGCATTTGTAAATCTTAGCCCTTGGTCTACCAGTGCTTGCAGATTAGGCATCGGCGCGAAGCTGATATCGGTGTCTGTAGAGTCATTGTCAAAGATGCTGGCATCGATGCCCCAGTCATCAATGATGAGAAGAAGGATATTGCTCTGAGGATCAGGATCTGTGTCATCGATGATGGTGTCGTCATAATCAAATCCATTGTCATCAAACTCTTCAATCGAGGTGCGGTTTATTCTGAAGAATTCTTTATCTAAGTCAGTAGGAGTGGTGTACGTGAGTGTGTTACTACTAGGTGAAATATCTATAGCTTCATCAATCCAAGAATTATCCCCGAGTGTGGTGGATGACTGCACTGTGTATGTGCCGCCTTCAATAGTGCTCCATGTGATGATAAGGTCGCCGTTATCATTACTATCGTCATTAGTAATAGGGCCATTGGTATCTGTAGATTCCGCTCCTCCTTGGAAGTGAACTGTAACGTTTCCAGCGACACTATTCATGGTAGATCCCGTTGCTACACCGTAGTATTGTGTAGCGAGTGAGTATGGGTAAACGGGAGTTCCGTCTGCCTCAATAGTGATGAAGTATGCGTAGGTGCCACCTGGGTATTCTGGGGTGACACAGGTACGGCCGTTGTAGAGATCTAGGTCACCAGTACCGACGAACTCATAGTCTTCTGCGTAGTGACCTACAGGGAAAGCTGTGCTTACTGCTGGGCCGTATTCGTCTGCATCGAGAGCTGTCGATCTAGCGGTGACGTCTGCAGCCCATTGTGGCAATGTAGTACGGACGGTCATGGTGCGCTCCGCGTATCCAGTGATCATGCGGCGGACTGTGCTTGAGGAGTTGTTAGGGACCGAGTAGCCGTATGGTCCGTAGACTGGATAGCCATCAGCTGCCCAGCCTAAGATAGGTGAGTGATCTGTGATGGATGCCGGGTTTTCGGTATAGGTATTTCTGCTAACATCGTAGTCCACGCTGTCGCCGAGCTGGTGACGTAGTCCTGGTGAGCTGGCATGGTAGTGGTAGATGTTTCCTGCCTGGTGAGCATTGGCAGCATCGAACGTGACGTTCTCGTTTACATAGGCATCACGGTTCCATATACCATCACCAGTGTAGGATGAGTTAGGTGAGGCATCAGCAGAGTTTGCGGTCGAGTAGGAAAAGGCATCGATTGAGTTAAACATTGCCACTCCGTTAACATAGTATCCGACTGCTCCGAGGCCTGTTGCAGTTTTTACTGTCGCTTCGGCTGGAGCACGTGGAATGCGGTAGATGGTAGCGGTGTTCGATGGGTAGTTTGGAAAGAGATTGGTTTTGTTTGCATTGAGGTACCATGGTCCCATGAGGTGTGATGCTAGTCCTGTAGTGCGGATGTATACCCAGTTGTCATTGGATGATATTTCATGAACACCTGAGTATGTGGCAGGGTTTTGTATGCCCGTGCCACGACTCCATGTGGTGACGGAATTTAGTGCCGTCTCATCAGCTTCTGTCTCATAAATACGAGCGTACTTGGCAGAGTCCTTAGTGTACCATGAGTTGATTTGCGTGTCGGCTGAGAGTGTGGTGATGAGAGCTAGGGAGATGGAGAGGGTTTTCATGAGGGTGTTTGAATAGAGATTAGGATTATTAGTAGTAAGCGATTATTAATAGTATCCAAAGACTGGCATTTTAGAAGAGAAAAATAGTCAGCAATGAAGTGAAGCCTCTTCTATAGATGGCTGTGTGCCTGACACAGAGGCTAGAGCTATAGCCGCAAGCGAGCGTTAGCCTATGTTAGAACGAATAATAGAAAATTTACCACTATTAGTTAAACAATACCCATCAGTCAGATTTTGTGGTGCTATTTCTCTGAGATGAATTTTCTCCAGTCTGCTAGCTGTGAGATGTTCTTCACTGTAGGATCATCTAGGGCATAGGGTTCGCAAATGAAACCTGGGTAATTGTTGCCATCTTTAAGTAGTACTTTACCGATACCTAGAGGTGCGGGGATGTTAGAAACGAAGCTGCCGAAGTTCTCTGTCGGGATGAGCCATACTTCTACTTTTATCGATATAGCACTGCTGTCATCTTCAGCGACTCGGAGTACACCTGGTCGAGGTGGGATCTTGTCTCCAATAGGAGGAAGTGCATAGAAGTTGTAGAGCGGTGCGGTCTCTGTTTTTTTCCAAAGTTTAGCATTTCTTTGAGTTAGCTGCCAATTGAGGGCAAGTCCTTCTAGATGAGCTCCACAGACTACGACGGGATTCCATCCGTCTGGAATGTTATCTGGTGTGATCTCGGGAAAGGGTTTCTTTGTGATGATGGGTAAATAGGCTTGGAACTGATCTGCGAGGTCGATTAATTTATGGTCGTGGAAGGCGGGTGCAAAGGCTGTGACGCCAAAGGGCATGTTATTCTTATAGAAACCAGCAGGGAAGGCGACAGCCGAGAAGTCTAGCAGGTTCATAAAGTTCGTGTAATAGCCAAGGTTTGAGTTTAGCTCGATAGGATTTTCCGCCACTTCTTCTTTGGTGTAGATTGTTCCATTTGTGGGTGTTATGATGAAGTCTAGTTGCTTTAAAATGTCGTCAGATAAGCGTTTAAGTGCTTTTAGCTTATACTCTGCTTTAAAGGCAGAAGCGGCTGTTAGATGTTCACCACCTGAAATTATTTTTTGAGTAATAGGGTGAAAAGATTCAGGGCTCTGCTTAAGGATGTTTTCCGTGGCAACGAAGCGCTCAGCTACCCATGGACCTTCGTAAAGTAAACTGGCAGCTGCGAGAAAGGGAGAAAAATCAATCTCGACTCTTTTCCCCCCCATATCTTCTAGTTTGTGGAGCGATTGAGAAAATAAAGTTTCAGCTTCTTGATTTCCAAAGAAGTTTAGTTGTGACTTATGAGGGACACCGAAGGAGAATGACTCATTCTCTGAAGATAGATAGCTTCGGAGAGGAGATGCTTCAGTGAGTGCTTTATTTTCTACTGCATAAGGGTCAGCTGGGTCAAAAGAGGCAGCTATCTGTAGAACGGATTCAGCATCTTTGGCTGACTTGGTGAAGATAGATACGCAGTCTAGAGACTTGCATGCAGGGACGACACCTGTACAACTTAGTAGCCCTTTTGTTGGTTTGATCCCTACGATGTTATTTAGTGAAGCTGGGACTCTTCCTGAGCCAGCGGTGTCTGTCCCAAGTGAGAATGTTACTAGGTCTCTAGCTACAGCTAAAGCTGATCCTGAGCTGGAACCACCTGGTATAAATTTTGGTGAGCATGCATTATCAGGAGTGCCATAAGGTGATCTGACACCGACTAGCCCTGTAGCAAATTGATCCATATTGGTTTTCCCTATAGGGATAGCACCAGCATTGATAAGTTGTTGCACGACGTATGCAGACTCGTTGGCAAAGTATTTGAAGTCTGGGCAAGCTGCTGTTGTTGGAGAATTTTCTAGATCGATATTATCTTTGATTGCAAAAGGAATGCCGTAGAGTGGAAGAGTGCTAGCATTGAGACTATCTAGTCTCTTAGCGTGATCGAGAAGTTCTTTTTCTGATAGGCGGTGAATCCATATAGATGATGAATTATTTTCCGATTCAGTTTCGACGTTAGAAATTTTCTCATGTAGAGATCTTACTAGTTCAGATGGCGTGAGCGTGCCGCTGGCGTAGGCTTCAGAGAGTGTGGTGATGGATAAATCTGGAAGTGTTATCATGAGAAAATATCTCTAATTTGTAAGTGATTCTGGTTGTATGGAAGCGAGGATGTCTCCTGCTTTGACAGAGGCTCCTTCTTCCGTGAAAATATTCATACAGGTTCCCACTGATGTAGCTGTTACTGGAAATTCAGTTTTCATACTTTCGATGATTAAGAGTGTTTGATCTTTCTCTACTTTCTCACCTGGCGTTACTAAAATTTTCCATAGACTACCTGTTATTGGAGCTAGGACTTCTTCTTCTGATTCAGGAATGAGGATACTGTCTTTTTCTTCTAATCCACTGGTCTCGATAGCAGAGAAGTTCATGGCTCCTGTGCGCTCCCATTCTGCTCGTTCTTCTTCGTAGGCTTGTTGCTGAGTGGACTTAAATGCTTGGATGCTTTTATCATTTTTTTTCAAGAATTTGTGGTAGTCTTTGACTCTGAAAGTAGTCTCTTCGATTTTGATTTTATATTTCCCTGAGAGGAATTGCGCGCGATTTTCTATTAGTTCTTCTTCGGAGACAGGGAACCAGCGTATCTGATCAAAGAATCTTAGCAACCAGGGTTTGGTGAATTGCTCGGTTTTGTTATAACGATTCCAAATCGGAATAGTTCTACCAACAAACTGATATCCACCAGGGCCTTCCATGCCGTAGATGCACATGTATGCACCACCGATTCCAACGGCATTTTCAGGTGTCCATGTGCGGGCAGGATTATACTTCGTGGTGACTAGACGGTGTCGTGGGTCGAGTGGAGTTGCCACTGGAGCACCTAAATATACATCACCAAGTCCAAGTACAAAATAACTAGCGTCGAAGACTATTTCCTTAACTTTTTCAATAGATTCTAGTCCATTGATCCTACGGATAAATTCAATGTTAGATGGGCACCACGGTGCATCAGCACGAACGATTTGCATGTATTTTTCAATCGCAAGCTGCGTGCTTGGGTCATCCCATGAAAGGGGAAGATGAATGATTCTGCTGGGGAATTCCATCTCCTCGATTGGAGGTAAGGAATCTTCACGGGTGGAGAGTTCTTCAAATACAGTTGTAAGATTGATAAGTAGTGGGTCGAACTGGATTTGTAAGGACCTGATCCCAGGGACTAATTCTAACAGTCCCTTAAATGGTCTATCAACTAAGGATTGGTAGAGAGCTTGAGCGCGGAAACGAAGATCAAGGTCCAGCTCTATGTCACCAAATTCTACAAGGATGACACCGTCACCGCTTTGCCTATAAGTTGTTTTTGGAGTAGAAGGATCAGTATCTGATTGAGCTTCTTTAATGATAGGATTTGTTAATGGTTCCGCTTCTATAGTCTTGGAGAGTTCACCTGTGTTAGGTAGTTTTTTTATTAAGCTTTCTTGGTCCTTGAGCATTTGCTCAGCAGTGCTGTTAGAAATGTTTACAAAACGAATGGTGTCGCCTGCTTTGAGTTGACCACATTTCCAGAGATCAGCTTTTGCGACCACTGCGGGACAGACGAAGCCACCTAGGCTAGGTCCATCAGGTCCTAGAATGATGGGCATGTCGCCAGTGAAATCTATAGAGCCAACAGTGTATGCATTGTCATGAATGTTTGATGGATGTAGTCCAGCTTCACCGCCGTCAGAGCGAGCCCATTCTGGCTTTGGCCCGATCAGTCTGATGCCAGTTCTATCTGAGTTGTAGTGGATTTCCCAGTTACTGGAGAAGAACGTTTCAATGTCTTTTTCAGTAAAGAACTCAGGTGCAGCGTGAGGTCCGTAAAGGACATGGATTTTCCATTGATTACTTAATTTAGGAATGAGGTTTTCATTTAATTTACTAAGTTCTTTAGTACCTTTTTCCTTGTTGTGCTCATTGATTTGTAAAATATCACCAACTTGTAATGGACGACCTGCATGGCCACCAAATTTGCCTAACTTGAAGGTGGATTTACTACCTAAATAACTAGCTATATCTAAGCCGCCTTGGAAGGCGATGTAGCATCGCTGGCCAGCAGATTTAGCGAGACCTAGCTTTAGTGTGTCTCCGGATTTTATGGCTATGACGCAATGATTAGCCACAGGATGATCATTGATAGTAGGGGACATGTCGGCACCTGCAATAGAGATTTTGGTATCACATCCGAAACGAAGCGTGGCTCCTTTTACTGAGCATTCCAGCCCAGCTTCTGTGTCTGAGTTTCCTAGCAATAGGTTAGCTAGTCTGAAGTGTAAGTTATCAAAGGGACCTGAGGGTGGAACTCCCACATCCCACATACCTAGTCTTCCAGGGTAGTCTTGGATAGTGGTTTCTAATCCAGGATTGATAATTTCAATACGCTTGTCTTCGTATTCAAAATCATTGAGAAATCTGGTGTGAACCGTTCCTGATGTGAAATTTTCAGATTGTAAAGTGGCCTCTAGAAATCGGAGGTTTGATTCGATCCCGTAGATCTCTGTTTCTGTGACGGCAGAGAGTAAAGACATTCTAGCGGATTCTCGGTCATCTTTATGAACGATGATTTTTGCAAGCATCGGGTCATAGTATGAAGAGACTTCAGAGCCAGACTGGAGCCATGTGTCACAGCGACATATTTCGGAGGAAGGAGGGCTGAAATGATTAATGAATCCAGTGCTTGGCTGAAAGTCTTTTTTAGGATCTTCGGCATAGACGCGGACCTGCATAGCATGTCCTTGGGGTTGAGGATTCAAAGTAGTAAGATCTGGTAGCTCGCCTGCTCCCAGTCTTATCATCCATTCCACGAGGTCAATCCCCCAGACCTCTTCAGTGACGCCGTGTTCTACTTGGAGGCGTGCATTGACTTCTAGGAAGTAAAATTTTCTATCAATATCATCCCAAAGGAACTCGACAGTTCCTGCAGATTGGTAGTTGACTGACTTAGCTATGTTTAGAGCCGCTTTACTAAGTTGAGCTCGTTCCTCATCTGTTAGCCCTGGTGCTGGAGTCTCCTCGATGACTTTTTGGTTACGTCTCTGAGTAGAGCAGTCACGCTCACCAAGGCTGAGGATGTTACCTTTACCATCTCCGAAAACTTGCACTTCAATGTGGCGAGCGCACTCGATATATTTCTCTAAAAAGACACTAGAGTCTGCGAAGTTAGACTGAGATAGTCGAATAACTTGATCAAATTTATCTGCTACTTCCGTTTCGTTATTTGCTACTTGCATGCCAATACCGCCACCTCCAGCAGATGATTTAATAATGACAGGAAATCCGATTTCTTTGGCTAGTTTTAGAGCTTGTTCACTAGATGTTAGGAGTGGACTTCCCTCGAGAAGAGGGACGCCATTTTCACGAGCTATTTCTCTACAAAGATGTTTTAGGCCACATGTTTCCAGCTGATCTGGAGTGGGGCCTAGAAAGGTGATTTTGTGGTCTGCGCAGAGTTGAGCAAAGCCAGCATTTTCACTGAGGAATCCGTATCCTGGGTGGATGGCCTCGACTCCAAGTTTGACCGCTTCTTGGAGGATGTATTCTGCATCGAGGTACGTTTTCTGTGGCGCATTCCCTGGAAGGTGGATGGCCTCATCAGCTTTTAGAGCATGTGGTGAGTTCTTGTCTGCATCTGAGTAAATGGCTACTGAAGAAATGCCTAGCTTATTTAGTGTGCGCTGGATTCTGCAGCTTATAGCGCCACGGTTTGCGATAAGTACTTTAGTAAACATATTGATTTTGTTAGATGAGTAGACTTAATCCCAGATTAAGACTTGGACTGGAGTAGGATTGTATCCGTTACATGGATTATTGAGCTGCGGGCAGTTTGAAATGAGAGCAATAACGTCTTTTTCTGCGACCATTTCTACGTATCTTCCAGGAGCCGAAATGCCATCTTCAAAGGTGAGCTTACCTTCCGGAGTTACAGGGACATTCATGAAGAAGTTGATGTTACAGGTAATGTCTCGCTTACCCATATCATTATCCCATTCGGTGACTCCACAGAGGAAACTATCACGGCATGCATGCATATGTTCCTTTTCAAAGGCGTAGCGCATGATGTTAGATTCGCGTGAGCATGCACCACCAAGAGTGTCGTGACGACCACAGGTGTCAGCAGTTACAGTAAGAAGTGGATTGCCCTGATTACTATAGAGCGTTGTGCCTGTTGTGATGTAAATATTTCTTTGCTGCTGGATGGTATCGCTAGCACTGTAGCGATCTGCAGTGTCCTTAGCACAGTAGAAGAGAGTGTCTGCTGCTTGATTACCTTCTAGATCTAGAATGCGAAAGGTTTGTCCCTTCTTTATTTCATGCATCCAGTGATCGCCGGCTAGGATAACTTTGTTATAGCTGGCTGAAGCGGTGTTTTTTGAAGATTCCGTCATTGAGTAAATTTGTTAGATTAAGAATTAAGAAGGTAATAATTTTCAGTATGCTGGAAGGCACGCTCGTTCTCTGGTCGAGAAGTGCGGCAAGCATCATCCTTTGCAACGATTGGAGCATCAAAGACTTCGAGCGTTACTTTTTTAGGATTATAGGTGTCTGAAGTGTCGAGCGGGTGTGGACAGGTATTAAGAATTACGATGGTGTCCATCTCGAAACGAAGTTCAATGAGGTCGCCGGCTTTAGAGTTGTTTTTCACAAATTCAAGATTGCCCACTTCATCAGTCACTACTTTACTAAAGAAATTGATATTGGGAACCATGTCTTTAAGTCCCAGTCCCCATTTATTAAGTTCGATGAGAAAGTTTTCACGACCGTTACGATAGAAGTCATTGCTTGCTAATTGGAAATTGCTTTCTCCATATTTTTCAGTAATGAGCTCTTTTGAGGTACACCCGCAAACCGTATCATGCCAGCCTACAGTATCTTTCGTTATGCTAGCAAAAAGATGTCCCATGTCTGAGTGAATACAGAACGGATGAGATAGGTGAAAAATATGTTGGCCTTTAAGTGTGTCAGGCATGTTATAGCGTTCTAACGGCTGGTCTGCATTATATAGAAGCATGCTGACATTAGCGCCGCCTTCTAGGTCAGTGATACGAAGTGTCTTACCTCGCTTGATACGCTGAGACCACATGCCAGCAGGGTGGAGTGTGACTTTAAATAGTGATTGTGTGGACATGATAGTGAGTGTTTATAAATGGATTATTCTGCTCGATGATGGATCGGTAGCAGTAAAATTGAAGTGAGTGTTAGATTACAAGTGCGCACGCCTTTACAGGCAGATAATCGGTCACGGATGCTATGTAGTTTAGATGCTGGTCCCTGAACTAGTAAGACTTCCATCGTATGATTATCTTCTAGCATGATGTGCTGTGAGCTGATGACCTCGTCCACATTTTCACGCTGAATTCTAAATATTTTTTCTAATAGCCCTGTTTTAACTTCATCGTAAACTAGTGTGATCGTTCCAGCTAGTACTGCATTGTCATATTGATCATGACTAGCGAGGCTGCTCTGGTGGATGATTTCAGAAATAGCTTGTGAGCGGCTCTGGAATCCACGTTTTTTGATGTAACTATTGAGAGTGTCATAAGATTCGTTAGAAAGCGACAGACTCACTCGTTTGACTTTTGTTTCAACGTCGGTTGTTGGGGTCATGTATTTATGGTTAGATTGGTTATTCTATTTCATTTCCAGTTGGAGTGAGTTTGAAAACAGGAAGTTGTTCTTCCTTATCATCGTGACGAGGATGGATTAGATCTTCTACACGTTTTTTTACAGCGAGAAATTCTGGTGTTAGAAATTGTTGAGGTGAGCGAGGTCTTGCCACAGGATTCTCAATGATTTCAGCAATTCGACTAGGGTTTGGTTCGAGCACTATGATCCGGTCCGAGAGGTAAACTGCTTCATCAATATCATGCGTAATGAAAATGATGGTAATATCGATGTTTTTCCAGATTTGTATGAGGTGGCTTTGCATCTGGGCTCTAGTTTGTGAGTCTAGAGCTCCGAATGGCTCGTCCATAAGTAGGATGCGTGGCTTGCTCGCTAGAGCGCGGGCTATTGCGACGCGTTGTTTCATTCCGCCAGAAAGCTGATGTGGGTATGAATCTGCAAATTTAGTAAGACCCACAAAATCTAACCACTGCATAGCTTCTGATTCAACGATAGAGCTTCTGCCGTGTTGAAGTTCTAGTCCAAACATGATATTTTTCTTAGCAGTAAGCCACGGAAAGAGCGTGTAAGATTGGAATACCATACCTCGATCTGGACCTGGACCTTGGATCTCTTTTCCTTGAATTTTAGCACTACCGTTCGTTGGTGTTTCAAATCCTGCGAGGACGCGTATGAGAGTAGATTTTCCGCAACCAGATGCTCCAAGGATAGATAAGAATTCACGATTATAGACTGAGAGATTAACATCGCGTATTGCTTCGACAGTTTTTTTTCCTGAAAACGTGACACCTAAGTTTTCTGTTGAAAGCTCTACGGGGCGTTGTTTCAGTTTATTGAAACGTTCTTTTACGGCATCTGACTGTTGCTTGTAATCTGGGAGTTCTATGGATTTCATGGTCATATTCTAACGGTTAAGCAAATGTTAATTTTCCTGAGTTTGCCATGGGAAAAGTTTAGTTTTTAGATAAGCGAGAAATTGGTCTGTTAGAAAACCAACGATACCTATAAGGATGATGACTGGGTAAACTCTATCGAAGTTTCTGCGTACACCTTGAGTATCGATCACTTCGGTTAGACCAGCTTTTACACCGATCAATTCAGAAATAACTAACCAGGTCCAAGCCCAACCAAGCGCGATACGAAGATCGTTATATATATTAGGTAAACTAGCTGGAACTACGACTCTCCCAAGAAGTGTTGGTCCTTTGGCTCCTAATGTTTGAGCTGCCTCTAATAGAGGAAGATCTACGATGCGTACAGTTTTCGTTAACATCAATAAGAGGTGAGGAAAAGTTCCGATAAAGATTAGCGCAACTTTTGGCTGTTGGTGGACTCCTAGGATGGCAACGAGTAGAGTTCCAAAAGCTGGTGCAGGCATGTAGCGGAAAAAGTCCCAGAAGGGTTCTAGTATTTTGGCGAAGAAGTCATAGGTGCCACCGATTATTCCAAGCGGAATGGCTATAGCGGCAGCCGCTAAAAATCCATATAATACGGTCAGGATAGAGGTGGTAAAGCGATTTGACATGCTAGGTTTACCCTCTGGTGGTTCAGCCTTCCAGTCTCGAATGCCTGTTTGTATAACTTCATGAGGAGCGGGAAGAAATATGGGGTTTGCTCTCACTCCTTGAGGAAGTAGTTTGAGCAGAGGTTGGGAAGGGAAGTTTGCCTTATCATATGTTGGAGAATATTTAGAGAGTATGTTCCAACCATTTTGGACGATAGTTAGATTACCTTCTGATAATGGTCGTATCTTCAGAAGAGATGGTTCATTTGCTACTTTGCCCCATGCCATGTAGATTTCTTGATCGTCATCATATTGATCTTCGCTGAGGATATTGTTTTTTACTAATAGGGGTGAGAGTAAACGAAGCTTTTTCAGATTGCTTCGTTTTGATCCAGAAATGTTTCCAGTAGTTCTATCCTCGAGAATTTTAGAATTTTCTTCTTGGGTCACTTGGACTAGATCAGGAAGATAGTCTTTACTGACATGATCTCCTGCCGTGTACACAGTGGAGCCAAATTCACCGCCTAGATCTAACTTAACATCTGGATGCCAGATGAAAGGAGTGTAACTTACCAAACACCAGAGAAGAAAGGGAAGTAAGAATGAGAAGCATGTTAGGAGCGCACTTCTACGTTTGTTGAGCTTCTTGCCAATTACAAACCAAGGTTCCTTTGGCTTTTTACTTTTCTCTATGTTTTCTGACACAGTATTAATTTTTGATTATTTAGTAATACTTCATTACCTAAAAAAAGTCTCCAGTTTTAAATAATAACTGGAGACTTATAAAAGGTGAATTACTTCTTCAGTGCTTCAGTGAGTGATGGATCCAGGTAGTTCTTGATCGCTAGTGGCTTTTCATAGACTTCGAACTTCACATTGAAGCCATCTACAAATTTAGTGGAACCATAAACAGACTCAAGACCGTCAGTCTTTTTCCACTTCATGAGAGCTTCGTCTAAAGTCAGGATTTTAGTGCCTTTGAAGAACGGCTCGTATTCTTCAGGAGATACATCGACACGAGCAGCTAGAATTTTCAGAGCTTCGTCAATGTTGTCTTCATTTTCTAAGTAATCGACTACTCTGTACCAAACTTTAACAACCTTAGCCCAATCAGCTTTACGAGTAGCAAGACTCTGAGCATCTACAGAAAGGAGATCATAGATGATGCCAGGAGCATCTGCAGAAGTGTAAACTGCTGTGGATCCGTCGACAGCCTTGAGGGCATTACCTGAATTTGGCTGCCAAGCGCCAATTGCCTGAACTGCACCAGACTTAAGTACTTCAGCGGTCTTGTCGGTAGGAGTGTTAACAATTTTAACATCATCTGCCTTCATTCCGTTATCTTCGAGTGCTTTGAGTAAGAGAAGGTGGCAAACGAAGCCTTCTTCAACTCCTACGCTTTTGCCTTTGAGTTCCTTCATGGATTTGATACCAGGTGCAGCGACGATCATATCGTTTCCGTTAGAGTAGTCATTAATGATGATGCCAACAGAGGGCTTACCAGTGGCTCCGGTAACTAAGGCGTCACCATTTGTCATGCATACGGCGTCAACTTTACCAGCGGCATAGGCATCCATGGATGCGACGTAATCAAACCATAAGAATTCGACTTCAACGCCTTCTTCTTTAAACCAGCCTTTTTTAATAGCTATCTCCCAGGCAACCCAACCTGGCCAGTCTGAGTAGGCTATTTTGAGTGGTTTAGCATTGATTAGCGTGGCTGTGGCTAAGAAAGTGAGAGCTGTAATAGTCTTTTTGAAATGAGTAAGGAATTTCATGTAGTTAATAGATAGAGGTTAAGAGTATTTCCATTGATTTGTTAAAAATACACTTCTTGCTAAGCACCTTACGTGCCAAATATTACTTTATGCTATGATCGTAATACTGGCAGAGTTATGAGGGGGATTCATGCAAGCCTGAACGTGTGGCCGCTACAGATCTCTATCGGTATATTTTGGAGGCCTATTTTATTGTCTCTATCTATGGCGACTAATAGGTAGCCATTTGGGCTGATGCCCATAGCGGTGCCAGTATGAACCGATGAGTTTTGGGTGAATTGGATTTTTTTTCCGTAGAATAGATCATACTTACTTAAATTTTGCTGAATGTGAGCAAAATAATCTTTGCAGAAGTTCAGCTGAGTTACTAGTTGGCTAAGGAATGAGGAGAGGAGTTCTTCTCTGGAGATTAGAGCATCTTCAGTTTGTTGTTGGATCAATGAGGTGGAATTAGTGAGTGTTGGTGTGGAGTTCACGTTGATGCCGACTCCTATGAGAGTGAACTGTTTAATCTGCTCAATGAGAATGCCTGCAGTTTTTTTATCGTCTATATAAATATCATTGGGAAATTTGATCATTGGTCTTATCTCATACTTTTCGATTTCCATTGCTAGAGCTAGTGCAGTAGTCGTGGCGATTTTTTGGATTTGAGTGAGTGGAAGCCCTGTATCTAGTACGACTGTGAAAAGAAGATCTTCTCCTGGAGAGCTGGTCCATTGATTGTTTCTACGACCTTTTCCCTGGTTTTGTTTATCTGTAAGAAATACGGAGCCAGAGAGTGTTTCTAACTGAGTTTCGGTTGCATTGTCGACTGCTTGTTTTGCCTGTTTATTGGTAGAGTCTGTCTCCTTAAAATAGATGAGTTTCCAATTTGATTGCTGTGCCTCAAAGGCTGTTATTGAGAAAATCGGGTGCATAGAGTTTTGGTGCATTTGGCGCTAGAGCTTAAGCCACTGGAGGGATTTTGTTTTTAGATCCTCGGTGAGTTGTTCTTCATTGGGGATGTCTTTTGGAGTGTCGTGGCCGGCCCAGATGACGATGGTGTGTTTTGCATCCGAGGTGATGACCCAGAGGTGGCGCTCTGGGGAGGCGGTGAGCTGGATGATTTGCTTGCCGTTGATTTTCTGATTCAGCATTTTTTGGCAGTTGAGGGTGGCTCCTTTGGAGATGATTGCTTTTTTAAATTGTTGCTGAGTGAAGAGATGGTTGGCTTTCTGGTCAGCGATGTTTTCTACGAAGTAGGACTCTGCAAATGTTCCTTTGTTTTGGATGACGGCGTAGGCATTAGCGAGCTGGAGAGGGGAGGCGTAGATGCTGCCACGGTAGAGTTCTTCTGAGTCTTCTGCTGGCTTGTTAGTGATGCCGAAGCGGGAGCTGTATCCAAGTAGCTCATCTTTGCCGATTTGGCGTGCGCTGACGATGGGCTGGTTCTTGATCGGGATTTTCCCTCGGTCTAGTGCGGCGAGGTAGATGATGGGGTAGAAGGATGATCCGAGGAGGTGCTTGCTGTCCAGTGCACGGTTGTAGGGGTATTTGAGGTAGTCTGAGCCACCGACGATAGAGCGGATGGCACCGGTTTTGTTATGTATGACAACGGCTGCTATCTGGAGGTGAGATTGTTTGTCACTGGAGGTAAGATTTGTTTTGGAGGTGATTTTCCTGATGTCTTTGGTGATTGTGTTGTTGAGTGATTTATTGATGGTTGATGCGATGTTGAGTCCGCCTTCTTGGATTTTTTCTGCAGCGATAATTTGTTGTTGGTGTCTACGTATGGAGGCTGCTGCGTAGGATGAATTTGGCTGATAGTTGTCTTTATCCGCAAGCTTGATAGGAGCAGCTAGGGCGTCAGTTATTTCACCTTGGGTGATCATCCCTATTTCTAGCATACGAGATAGCACTTGGTCACGCTGGCTGATTGCGGATTCTAGGTCATTAAATGGTGAGAATATGTGTGGACCGCGAATGATGCCTACGATGAGGGCAGACTGGCCGAGTGTTAGATCACGAGTTGAAACACCGAAGTAGGTCTGAGCTGCATCTTCTATGCCGTATGAGCCACTACCAAAGTAGATGCGGTTGAGGTAGTGGGTGAGGATCTCATCTTTGGTGTATTCGCTTTCGAGTCTGAGAGTGATGGCTATTTCTAAACATTTCCTATGGATGGATTTTGATTTGTTGTTGTAGGTATTCTTCGTGAGCTGCATCGAGATGGTGGATGCACCTTCTTGGTAGGACATGGTGCCTATGTTCTTGAGCGTGGCTCGGGCGAGGCCTTTGACATCGATGCCGATGTGGTCATGAAAACGGGTGTCTTCGCGAGCAAGTAGTGCGTTCACTAAATGGGGAGGAATCTGGTCATACTCGATTATTGTGCCGACTTCTTTCCCAAGAGTAGATAGTTCTGAACCATCGTGAGCTAAGATGAGGCTTGGTTCGCCTCCTTGTGCTACTTTTTTTAAGTCATACTGGCTCGCGAGGTAGAAGTAGTAGCATGATATGAGGAGTAGTATGATGGTGCAAATGACGGCGACTCTGAATCCCACATTAAAAAGAAAGCGCACCCAGCTAGGAATCCAGCTTGGTGTGCGAAGTTTTTTTTGTCGTTGTCTGCTCTGGCTATTCATGGAGACGTAGGCTGCTAATAGTAGATGTAAACTAATCTACGATGGTGGCTCGTGGTGGCTCGCTCTGGTTACCAGAAGAGTTTGGCTCTACGATGATGGCTCGATTTTTTAGTGAGCTGGCAGGGTATCTAGCTTCTGCTTTTTTCATGTAGTCTGCCCAGATTGGTAGGGCTAGTGAGGCACCGCTTGCACCGCGGTAGACTGTAGAATTATCATCCATTCCGACCCAGACTGCACAGGTGAGCTTGGTGGTGTAGCCGGCGAACCAGCCGTCCCTCGAGTTATTTGTGGTTCCTGTTTTTCCTGCTGCTGGTTTTTTGTACCTTAGGGAGGATCTGAGTTTTCTTGCGGTGCCTGTTGTGGTGACTTGTTCTAGAATGTTAGAGACGGCTCGTGAGGATACTTTTGAGGATTCACTATTCCATCCCATGATGCCTGATCCTTTATAAACTAGTTCGTTCTCGGAGTTTCTGATTTCATTGATCATGAATGGACGGTAGACGATGCAGTCATTTGGGAATGCTGTGTATGCTGTGGCTACTTCTAATGGTGTGGCATTGAATGATCCCAAGTAGATAGATGGCTGCTCTGGAATATGTTCTTTAAATCCAGCGCTTTTGGCCGTGCTGATGATGTTGTTTAGCCCTGCGAAGTTTCCAACTCTTATAGCTGGGGTGTTTCTAGACTGTGCGAGGGCGTCGGCTATTTTGATGCTGCCTCGGTAGGTGTTGTCAGAGTTTTTTGGACTCCAGTTTGGGTCAGCTCCGTTGATCTCTCCTCGGTAGAGTCTGTCATCACTGATGTATTGATTAGGATTCATGCCTTTATCGAATGCTGTTAGGTAGACGAATGGCTTGAAGATAGAGCCGATAGGGCGCTTAGCTTGAGTGGCGCGGTTGTACTCTGAGTGGTAAGGGTTTCTACCTCCTACGATGGAGACGATAGCACCGGTGTGGTTCTCAATACAGACGAGTGCGCCCTGGACATATCCTGGGTCTCCTTGGTTATTACTGGGGTTGCTATTGAATTGGGAGTGAGTTTGGTGTCGTTGGAAATAGGCGGGCTTGAGCTCGATGGAGCGAAGGTGATCTTGGAGCGCTCGCTCGGCCTCTTGCTGGAGATCAAAGTCGAGCGTGGTTTTGATTTTGAGTCCCCCCATCTTGATTTTGTGCTTTTCTAAGATGAAGTCTAGCTCGCGCTTGAGAGTTGACATTACGTAGGATTTTTTACTCATCCGTCTCTCTGGTGGGCGGATGTGTGGTACTTCTGTCATGGCGGCATCTGCTTCGTCTTGGGTGATGAGCTTATATTGAACCATGGAACGAAGGGTAATATCACGTTTTCTGATAGCTCGGTCTAGGTGCCTGAATGGGGTGAATGCGTTTGGTGCACTGATGATGCCTGCCAGCATGGCGGACTCACTGAGATTAAGGTCTGATGCTGACTTTTCAAAATATGTTCTAGAAGCGGACTCGATACCTCTGATAGATCCGCCCCAGAAGATGCGGTTCATGTAGAGTTCTATGATTTCTTTTTTCTTGAAGTCGGATTCGATTTTTCTAGCGAGGGCCATTTCTAGGAATTTTCCATCGAAACTCTTGCCGTCATAGTTGAATGAATTATCAGCGAGCTGCATGGAAAGTGTGGAGCCTCCTTGGCGACTGCCAGTAGTGAGCAGTACTTTGACACTTCTGGCTAGGCCTCGTAGATCTACTCCGCCGTGTTTATAAAATCTTGCATCTTCACGGGCAATGAGTGCTTGGATGAAGTAGTCTGAGACGTTGTCGTATCTCGCTAGCATACGGTTCTCGCCGTGCATGACGCCTATTTCTTGGCCGTGGCGATCATAGATGACACTACGTGATGGCATTTTGGTGACTAGGTCTTTATCGTAAATAAACGAAGCTCGGGTGGTGTAGACTGCCCAGAGAATGATGAGTCCTAGAAGGCCGAGGACAGCAGGTGGGAATATGATGCGAGCTAAGAACTTGTTCACGGTGGACCAGTTCTTAGACTTTTTGTGAATAAATCTATATGGAGCAGTGAATATACGCCAGAAGAAGGAGACGATCCGAAGGATGGTGTTTTTGGATTTGGCTGGGGTATTTTGGGATTTGCCCTTTTTCTTACTCGAAGAGTTAGATGCTTTCTTTTTAGTCTGTGTCTTGTTTTTTGTTTTTGTCTTCGTGCTACTCTTGGCTTTTGACTTTGCGTTATATGCTCTTTGTGTGCCAGGCCTTCTAGGAGGGCGTGTGGCTTCGCTTGCGGAAGAGGACGCTGACTTAGTAGTCGATTTACGTGTGGTCTTTCGGGCTGTTTTCTTAGTAGGCATAGTTGCGGTGAGGCGGTATTTTGCGAAATGTGCGGACGTTTTTAAAGCGAATTTATTTAAATACGTTAAATAATACGTAATGTAGCCAGAAAATGAACAATTTCTTGTGAATGAGGTAAGCTGTGCGCATATTGACTCCGCCAAATGGCAAAATTTTCTACTATGGAAGGCGATACAAAATCTGTGATAATTCTGGCGATTGAGTCTAGCTGCGATGAGACAGCTGTTGCTATCTTGCGAGATGCTGCTGGAGATGGAAATAGGGTGGAAGTGCTCAGTTCTGAGATTAGCTCGCAGATAGAGATTCACCGTGAATATGGCGGTGTGGTGCCGGAGTTGGCATCGCGGAATCATTCATTGGCTTTACTACCACTGGTGCATACTGCATTAGAGAATGGAGGGGTTTCGATGGATGAGATTAGTGCATTCTGTGCTACTGCGGGGCCAGGCTTAGCATCCTCTTTGTTGATTGGTCATACGGCAGCTAAGGCGATGGCTGTGGCGATGCAGAAGCCGTTCATCTCAGTAAATCACATGGAAGGGCATTTGCTTTCACCGTTTATCAGCAGGGATGCAGGGGTGGAGCCTAACTTAGCTCTGGTTGTGTCTGGTGGTCACACGATGATTATTTCTAACAAGGGGTTTGGTGAATACAGTCTGATAGGGAGGACGCTGGATGATGCAGCAGGTGAGGCCTTCGATAAGGTGGCGAAGATGCTTCAGCTGCCGTACCCTGGTGGACCTGAGATAGAGCGTTGTGCTGTGGGCGGTACTGATACTGCTTATAAATTCCCGAGGTCGATGATGAAGAAGCCTCATTATGATTTTTCTTTTTCAGGTCTGAAGACTGCAGTCCTCTACACGTTGAGTGAGCTGGATACATTAGAGGGTAAGCCTAGAGAAGAGGACTTGCCTGATCTCTGCGCATCGTTCCAGCGCGCGGTGATAGATGTCTTGGTTTATAAAACGATGCTCGCAGCACAGGAATACGGCTTTGATAAGCTGAGTTTATCTGGAGGAGTCTCTTGTAATGATGCGCTGAAGTCAGCCTTTGCGGATGCTTGTGTAAAGCAGGGTGTGGAGTTGCTGGTATGTTCGCCGCATCTGAGTACAGATAATGCAGCAATGATTGGCTATGTGGGGTTACAGAAGTATTTGCGAGAGGAATTTTCTGACTTAGAGAGTGATGTGAATCCGAATATGCAGCTCAATGCGATGAAGCTGAGGAAATAGTATGAGCTCCGGTTGTAAAATTGTTTGAAGCAATTTACATTATATTGGAGATAGTGGCTTGCACAGTGGGATAAATCTGTCAAAACAGTGCTCATAAATTACCATCTATTATGGAGAATAACGAAACACCATCGAATCAACATCATCCAGTAGACCCAGCTCAAGCGAGCTCTCCGGTCTTCACTGATCCAGTCAATAAGCCTAATCCAAACATGGTGATGGCTATAGCTTTGCTCTTTATGCTGATCATCGGCTTAGGCTTCGCAGTGCTCTATAGAGGAGGCGGAGATACTGGTCAGCTCACAGCTACAGATGCAGATCAGTCAGAGAAAGACCGATTGAGAAGTTTAATCGCTTCAGAGCTCGCTCTAACTGATACTGATAGCCGTGCAAATGCAGCAGCGCTTAAGACACGCATTACTAATATTTTAGATAACACACACGCTCTTCAGTCAGAGTTCGAAATGATGCAGGCTGGGTACGCTAAGGCGATGCAAGATCTGCAGACTGCAGCTAATAAAGAGCAGGGTTATGTGAACACGATCTCTCGTATCGGAAGTGAGAATGCTGCGCTTAAGTCTGAGCTAGATAACTTAAGAGCGCTTGCTTCTAATGCGCAGTCGCTTCAGCAGCAGGCAGAGAGACTTACCCAAGAGCTCAATAGTCTCCGTGGCCGCCCTACTAATGAGAGCCTTACTGCGCTTCAGCAGAGACTCAATAATGAGCAGGTCACTAACGGTGAACTTAGTCGTAAGGTGAACGAGCTGGAAGCAAAACTTCGCAATATGGTGGATGCTAGTGAGCTGAATCTCCAGAGCCAGCGTCTTACTGATCTCACTGAGGAGAACGAAGAACTTAGAAGACAGCTTCAGGCTCTTCAGACTGATGCGGACTTCGCTAAGCTCTTTGTGTCTTCGACTGATTCGCTTCCAAAATATGCTCAGGCACTCTACTCTGAACTTAAAGGTTTAGAAGGCTCTTCGTCAGCAGCTCTTGATCAAGCATATGCTAGGATAGCGACGAACCTCAATGCTCAGAACCTTCAGCAGATTAGATTTTCAACAGGTTCTTCAGCGCTTAACTTCACTGACCAAACGATGGTGAAGAATAAAGTGGAGACTACTTCACCTGGGGACTATTTCCTCGTAGTAGGATACGCTTCTAAGACAGGTGACGCGGTTTCTAACCAGAAGCTTTCAGCGCGTCGTGCAACTGCAGTTGCTTCCATTGTAAATCAACTTAAGAGAAGTGGGCAGGAAGTGCGCGCGGTATATCTCGGGCAGACAAATAGGTTTTCTAAATCTATCAATGCTGAGAACCAGCTCTGTGAGGTCTGGAGAATAAGAAAATAATCTTATTTAGGTTGGCGGAGGTTACCTCTATATGGCATGTCGCTTTTTTATTCTGCGCCACATGAAGAAGCAGTAAAGCGCACCAGCTGTCGAGCCTGATGCATCTGCTATCCAGTCACCAATACTGTGACCTGTACGCCCTGGGGTGTAAGTTTGGTGATGCTCGTCAATGACTCCGACTGTAGCACCGATGATTATGGTGAGGATGATGATGTTCTTCCAGCTCCAGAGTGGATGTTTAGTGAGGTAGGCGAAGTTAGAGATGAAGAAGCCGCCTAGCATAAAGTAGCCGAAGTGCATGACTTTATCCAGGTGAGGGATGTCAAGACCTGGATCTTCTGGCTTTGGGCTACGTGAAGAAAGGTGCCAAAGGGTGGTAAACCAGATCACCCATAAAATGATCCAGAGTAGTCGGCTTTTAGGAAGCTGATGATAGCACCAATCTGGGAATTTAAACATGAAGTAGAGATTTAAATCTCCTTGTTAGAGTCCAAGTCAGATTCAGCCCTGCGGGACTTAGCTGCTTCTTCTTCTAGTCGCTCGGAGAGCCATTGTTTCATCATGGACTGGTAGTTCAAGTAGCGGCTACGTGCCATGCGCTTGATGCTAGAGAGGATTCTAGGGTCGAACCTTAGGGTGATAGTAGTAGACTCACGTGAGTCTGGCTCGTGAATGGAGCCATGCATGAGGTCTCCATCGATATCATGATTCTGCCAGAATTCATTCTCTGCTGCTTCTGAGTCAAATTCTGGTAGTTCTGTCCAATTCTTGATTGTTTTCATGAGTACTGATTTTAGAAAGTTTATTTAAATGCTGCGTAGCGTCTGTCATAGAAGCGAGTCTCGCTATCTGTCATATCTCTTACAGAGATGATGCGGGCTTTTTTACCATCCGCTTTGAGACAGAGGAATAGGTAACGATCAGCTATGGTCCTGCCGATCATGTAGTAGCGTGGCTCGCCGTCTGTACGGTCATGGTCTGGTAGCATTCTAACGGTGAATGGGTCTTCCATAACCTCTTCTAATTCGCGAGGTTTGTATTTCTGAAGATCTATGAGGGTGTCTATAAGGTCGAGTTCCATAACAGCTAAGGTTTATTAAGAGTGTATACATAGAAAGCCTAGATGCCTATAAATTTTTTCTATGAGTAAATTTAATCGAAGTGATGATTATGAATTATGTGTGAGCGATGTCATTTCACCTTGACTAGTAGGTGATTAGTCTCTTGAACCATAGGCATCACTATTGTAAGTGATCACACACATGAATATTCACGAATATCAAGCTAAAGAGCTATTTGAGAAGTTTGGAGTGCCAAGTCCACAAGGGCAAGTAGCAGGCACTGCTGAAGAGGCGGAAGCTGCAGCCAAAGCGATTGGCGGCAAGGACCTAGTTATAAAGGCACAGGTTCATGCAGGTGGACGCGGTAAAGGGACATTTAAAAACGGCTTTAAGGGTGGTGTACATTTCCCTAAGACTCCGGCTGAAGCAGGTGAACTTGCTGGTCAGATGATAGGTCAGACTCTTGTTACTCACCAGACTGGTGAAGCAGGACGTCTCGTGTCTAAGGTGATGGTGGCTGAAGCTGCTGACATCTCTCGTGAGCTCTATCTAGCTATCCTTCTTGACCGCGAATCTTCACAACCAGTAATTGTTGTTTCTACGGAAGGTGGAATGGACATCGAGGCTGTTGCTGATGAAACTCCAGATAAGATTGTCCGCCAGTTTGTCCACCCACTCGCTGGTCTCCAGCCGTTTGAGGTGCGTAAGCTTGCTAAGGCTCTCGAACTCTCCGGTGACCAGGCTAAGCAGTTCTCTAAGCTGATCAAGAATCTCTATAAACTCTTCATCTCATGCGATTGTGACATGGTGGAGATCAACCCCCTTGTAGTGACTCCTACTGGCGATGTACTCGCTCTGGATGCTAAGTTTGGCTTCGATGATAACGCACTATACCGTCACCCAGACATCGTAGCGATGCGTGACACAACTGAGGAAGATCCACGTGAAGTGGAAGCTTCTAAGTTTGACCTCAACTACATTGGCCTCGATGGAAACATCGCTTGTCTTGTTAACGGAGCTGGTCTTGCAATGGCGACGATGGACATTATCAAGCATTGCGGTGGTGATCCTGCTAACTTCCTTGATGTAGGAGGTGGTGCTACTAAGGAACAAGTAGCGGCAGCATTTAAGATCATCCTTTCTGACCCTAAGGTGGAAGGTATCTTGGTAAATATCTTTGGTGGTATCATGCAGTGTGACATCATTGCAGAAGGTATTCTTGCAGCAGCAGCTGAGCTTGAGATGACTATCCCTCTTGTCGTTCGCTTAGAAGGTACGAACGTAGCAGAAGGTCGTAAGCTTATTGCTGACTCAGACCTCGCTGTGATCCCAGCAGATAATCTTAACGATGCAGCGAAGAAAATCGTAGCAGCAGTAAACTCATAACTTTAAATAGAATAATATATTATGGCAATTCTAGTAGATGAAAACACTAAGGTTCTCGTACAGGGGATCACAGGTGGATTTGGTGGTAAGCACGCTCAACTTTCACTGGACTACGGCACTCAGATCGTAGCTGGTGTGACTCCTGGTAAAGGTGGTCAGACATTCGGTAGCAGTACTCCCATTTATGATACAGTAGCAGAGGCAGCTAAAGAACAAGGCGCTAGTGTTTCCGCTATCTTCGTGCCACCTCCATTCGCGGCTGACGCGATCTTGGAAGCTGTGGACGCGGGTATGGATCTCGTTATCGCGATCACTGAGGGTATCCCAGTGGCTGATATGATGAGAGTGAAAGCGGCAATGCAGGGAAGTAAGACACGTCTTATCGGGCCTAACTGCCCGGGCATCGTTACTCCTGGTACTGGTAAAGATTCACATGGTGGTTGCCGTATCGGCATCGCTCCTGGCTACATCCATAAGCGTGGAAACGTAGGTGTAGTGTCACGTTCAGGTACTCTCACATACGAGGCAGTTTACCAGCTCACCGAGCTAGGTTACGGCCAGTCAACATGTGTAGGTATCGGTGGTGATCCGATCAATGGAACCTCACACCTTGATGTGCTCAAGATGTTCAATGATGATCCTGAGACTGAAGCAATCATCATGATCGGTGAGATAGGTGGTAATGCTGAGGCTGAGGCAGCACGTTGGGCTGCAGAACATTGCAAGAAGCCAATCGCTGGATTCATCGCAGGTGCTACAGCGCCTCCGGGACGCCGCATGGGCCACGCAGGTGCTATCGTGGGGGGGGAAGAAGATACAGCTGAAGCTAAGAAGAAGATTCTTGCTGAGTGCGGTATTGCAGTTTCTGAGACACCATCAGACATGGGTAAGACTCTCGTAGGAATGCTCTAAGTATTACTTGCTGAGATTACCTTATTATATTTTCAAAGCATTCTCTGGATTCAGGGGGTGCTTTTTTTGATTTTCATGATCGTCTTGATAGATGATTGTTCCTA
Organism: uncultured Rubritalea sp.; assembly: GCA_937981665.1. Classification (GTDB taxonomy): domain Bacteria; phylum Verrucomicrobiota; class Verrucomicrobiia; order Verrucomicrobiales; family Akkermansiaceae; genus Rubritalea. The sequence goes on along the minus strand of CALJOJ010000021.1, from coordinate 78,176 downwards.
TTTTAAAGCAGAGATTATCACTGGCTTGAGCCTTTGATGTACCATATTAGACATGTTACTATGACTCCAGAAAAATTACGTTTAAGAGATAACCGTGAGCGCAAACAAAATTGGTTGCGTTGGGGGCCATACCTCAGTGAGAGGCAGTGGGGAACTGTGCGCGAGGACTATTCTGAGCACGGCCATAGCTGGACAGCATTTCCGCATGATCATGCACGTAGTAGAAGTTACCGTTGGAGTGAAGACGGGCTGAATGGATGGTCAGATAGGCGAGGTAGAGTGTGCTTTGCGCCTGCCTTATGGAACGGGAATGATACTATTTTAAAAGAGCGTCTCTATGGCTTCGGAGGGCATGAGGGGAATCACGGTGAAGACTGTAAGGAATGTTATTACTATCTGGACTCTACTCCAAGTCATTCTTACACGAAGGTGCTCTATAAATATCCGCAGGCTCAGTATCCATATGCAGAACTCTTATCAGAGAATAGTAAGCTGACGCGTAAGGATAGAGAAGTGGAGCTTACAGATCTGGGAGTCTTTGATGGAGGCCGTTATTTCGACGTAGTTCAGGAAGTAGCGAAGCGTAGTGCTGAGGACGTATTGTGGAAAATTTCTGTCACTAACAGAGGACCAGAGGATGCGCCGATCCATGTGTTACCTACGATATGGTTCAGAAATATCTGGGAAGGTGGAAACCAGAGCGAGAAGCCTGAGGTGAAGCCGAGTATGGTACTCGAAGATGGAGTATTGAAGCTACAGCATGAGACATTAGGTAACTTTCTATTCCATGCTGAAAGTAGTGATGACTGTATTTTACAGAACTGGCTGTTCACTGAGAATGAGACGAATGAAAGTGTCATTTCTGGTAAGCCAAGTAAGTCACCTTATACAAAAGAGGCCTTCCATCGCTATCTCATTCACAACGAAGAGGGGGCGGTGAATCCTGATCATACAGGGACTAAGACATCTCCTCACTATAGTCTTATCGTTCCTGCTGGCGAGACCGTAAGCATCCGCTGTCGACTACATGCCGAGGGTGAGGATAACGGGGTGAGCGGCTTGGATGAATTTGATAAAACTGTCGCGATTCGTATTGCTGAGGCAGATGAGTTCTACGAAGAGAAGATCCCTGATCATTTATCTGATGAGGAGAAAATGATTAGCCGGCAGTCTTATGCTGGTCTACTCTGGACGAAGCAGTTTTATCACTTTGTGGTGAAGGACTGGCTGCATTATAGTCCAGATGGGTCACCATTACCTGAGCGTAGATTAGAGGGGAGAAATCACGACTGGGAGCACATCTATGCACAGGATGTTTTATCCATGCCTGATAAGTGGGAGTACCCATGGTTTGCAGCTTGGGACTCTGCGTTCCACATGATTACCTTTGCCGCGATAGATCCTGACTTCGCCAAAGATCAGCTGCTGCTTCTCACCAGAGAGTGGTACATGCATGCGAATGGTCAGCTACCTGCTTATGAATGGAATTTCTCAGATGTGAATCCACCAGTACATGCATGGGCAGTCTGGCGTGTCTATAAGATCACGGGTGAGCGAGGGCATCGTGACAAGCTATTCCTTGAAAAAGCCTTCCAGAAACTGCTTATTAACTTCACTTGGTGGGTGAACAGAAAGGACAGCGAAGGTCGTCATGTATTCGGTGGTGGCTTCCTTGGTCTGGATAACATTGGGGTGTTTGACCGCTCTCATGCGCTGCCAGATGGGTCGACACTGAATCAAGCAGACGGCACTGCGTGGATGGCGAGTTTCTGCCTTACTATGCTATCTATGGCTCTTGAGTTGGCTCCGGATAATCCAGCGTATGAAGACATAGCGTCTAAGTTCTTTGAGCACTTCGTGAATATCACTGATGCGATTAATAGCATTGGCGGTGGGGGACTCTGGAATGAGGAAGACGGATTTTATTATGACCAGCTGATTATCGATGACAATAAGCCGATGCACCTCAAGACACGTTCTCTTGTGGGGCTTCTTCCGTTGTTCGCGACGATGACGTTAACAGAAGAAACACTAGATAAGTTACCTGAGTTCAGAGCTCGTTTAGAGTGGTTCCTTGATAGTAGGCCGGAGTTGAATAAATACATCAGTACTCGTAGGTCAAAGCAAAGAAAAGAAGGGTATCTCACACTTCTTTCTGTGGCATCTGAGGTGCAGCTTCGCCGAACTTTGGAGAAAATGTTAGATACTGATGAGTTCCTTTCTAGTTTCGGTATCCGCTCACTAAGTAAGGTGCACGAGGAGAAACCATTTGTCTTTAAACATGGGGGTAAGACTAACGAAGTGCGCTATACCCCTGGTGAGTCAGAGACCAGTATGTTCGGCGGTAACTCGAACTGGCGTGGACCTATCTGGTTCCCTACGAACTATCTCCTGATTGAGGCTTTGGAGCGCTATCATTTCTATTACGGTGAGTCATTCACAGTGGAGTACCCTACAGATTCAGGTCAGCAGACAAACTTAAGTGACGTCGCGAAAGATATCTGTGCTAGGCTAGTGAATCTATTTACCGAAGGTGAAGATGGTAACCGACCGTGTAATGGTGAGCTAGATCTCTATAAAGATAAAGACGACTGGAGGAATCTCATTCTTTACTACGAGTACTTCAACGCAGAGACAGGCGAAGGTCTTGGCGCATCACACCAAACAGGCTGGACCTCACTCGTGACCTATCTGATCCATAAGAGGGATAAATAGAATCACGCTAGTAAGGGCGGGCTATACAGCTTGTTTGATGACACGTTGTGCTCCTTTAAATAATTGACAGCAGGTGGCTCTATTATAGGGTGCGCGCATCAATGATTGGCATGGTAAGAAAAATAACTAAAGGTGGTGGGCTGTTTACGGCTTGTGGATTTATATTATTAAATTCATGTCAGACTGTTAACCTGGAGGGGCAAAATAGTCCTCTGACGTCAGTATCTAAGGATCCGCAATCTAGTAAGGTTCTGGAGAGTAGAAATCCTGAGTTGTTAGACCTTGATGAGCTTAAAGTGCTCCTCAGAAAGCATGGGGAAGATACAGCTGCTGCGAGAAAGGCAGATGCTCTCTTTTCTTCTCCTTTTGTAGATAATTCTGCTTACCGTAGGAATGGACTTCCTTTGACGAACCAGCACCCAGTTCTCGGACCATCACTGAGGCTTTCGACTTGGAATATTGAAAAATCCATTCATTTAAAAGATGCTACAGACGCATTGACCTCTGAAAAAGCCTATGTGGCGAACTTGCTAGATACTGTTATTTCTGATCCAGAGAAGTATAGTGAGGCACTCAGACAGCGGGCTGATATAGCTAGTTCAGATATTTTGTTATGTCAGGAAATGGATATAGGCCATTGCCGTAGTGATTATCTTTTTGCAGCGCAGTATTTAGCGAAGAAGATGGGGATGAACTTTGTCTACGCGCCACAGCAGCTAGAGATAGACCCTGCGTATCTGGGTACGCCTGATGTAAAGTTTGCCAATACAGATGCGCCTACTGATACCTGTAAGGATCTTTCTGGCTATAAGGGAGTATTTGGAGTCACAGTTATGTCTCGTTATCCGATCAAACGGGTGCAGGTTTTTCCACTCAAGACTGTAGCTTATGATTGGTATTCTGGAGAAATAGAAAGGCCAGATTTTCTAGAAAAGGGGAGACGCGCTGGAGCTAAAAGACTATTTGATATACAGCCGTCACGTGAAGTTAAGACGGGTGGACGAGGTTTTACTCGTGTAGATCTTCACGTTCCTGGTGTTCCTCATGAGACGGTTACGGTGATCAATATTCATCTAGAGATCAAGGTGGGACCTAAGACGCGTGAGGAACAGATTAGAGAGATCATGAGTTACGTGGCGGATGTGAAGAACCCGGTGATCATGGCTGGCGACTTTAATAGCGCTGCTCGTAATGTCAGCTCTACTTCCCTTTGGAAAGCTAGTTCAGGAGTGGTTAAGAAGCCTTCTAATTTCGTTTCTGCAGCTATATTCTTAGGAAATGCCACAGGTTTGAGCCAGGCTCGAAATGCGATCAATGGTTATAAAAATTTCCAAGATCCAATATCATGGAGCATCCCTGGGGTCTTACCAAATAACACGAGATCTCTTTTCAAGTGTATTCAGAATTTCCGCTTTGCCGATGGTGGGGCTTTCGACTTCCGAGGAGATAGCAAACGTTCAATCAATAATAAGAGTGGATTACTGGCTAACTCAAATCAGCGAAGTAAATATAAAGGCTTCACTCAGACCTTCAGCCTACCTAATACAATTGGTCCATTAGGGTGTGAGCGTTTGGATTGGATTTTTGTGAAGTCATTTCTCACGGACTCTAAGGATAAGAAAGGGCCATATAGACTAGCCCCGCACTTTGGCGAGACTCTGAGCCATATGAATGTATCGGTGAAGCAGCGTTATTCTGATCATCATCCTATTACAGTTGTTCTTCCACTGACTGAACCGAAGCTATAGATCAGAAGGTTGATTTCGGATTCATTTAAATAATGAAAGAGCGTATCTCGATGTGTATCATCTTAGCTTGACTCAATAGAAAATCTGTAGAGTTTTAACTTGTGATTAATTTAAGAGAGGAAAAGCCGTTTGCCCACGGAAACCATCGACAGGTCTATCGTCATCCTGATAAGCTGGATCGCTGTCTAAAGCATATGACTGAACATTGGAAAGACTGCCCACGGTACAAGCGAGCTAAGCTTATTGGTAAGATCTTCCGCCCACATTGCTATTTCCATGAAAGTGATGGTGAACTTGAATTTTCACGAAAAACAGGGCGCAAGGTAGGAGATGCTGCATGGGAATTCATTGCTCAAGCTCATGGCTATGTGGAGTCAGATATTGGTGATGTGTTAGAGGTTGATTTGATCACTAATGCCTGTGGTGAAATTTCGCTGACTCTGAAAGAATATCTTTGGCAGAATGGATTAACTCCGGAGTGTGAGAAAGCGATTAATGACTTTTGGGAGCAGCTTGACCGTCACTGGATTTTTGTCCAAGGCAGGCCAGATAATCTGGTGATCAAAGAGAAGGTGGATGGAGAATGCCAGATTTACGCGATTGATGGTTACTCATACGCAGCGTACATACCGATTGCAAAATGGGTCAAAAAAGAGCAAGTCAAGAAGCTGGCAAAGCTTCGAAGACATCATGATAATTACGTTAAAGCTATTCTTAAAAAACGTGAAGAAGGCGATCAAGACGCTCTAGGTACCCGAGGCTTTCGCGTGGATAAGTAAATTTCTTTTGGGTGGCTTAGCTAAGGCAGCCTGGGCAGTCTTGGACGAAATGCTTAGGTGCTTTTTCGGTGAGGGCTGGGTGGTGATCTTGGATGCAGAGGGAGTTGTCACCTAGGGTGTTTCTTGGTGAGAATGCGCAGCCTTTTGGTGGATCTGTTAGAACTGGTGGTAGGCCTGGTATGGTGAAAAGTTTATCGCCTTTCTTATGGGTCGCTGGAATAGAGTGGAGGAGGGCACGTGTATAAGCGTGCATTGGATTCTTGAAGAGTGTGTCAGCTGATGCATTTTCTACGATGCGGCCAGAGTACATGACGTTGACGTGGTCACAAGTTTGCTTCACTACTGCGAGGTCGTGAGTGATGAGGACGACTGCTGTGCCGAGTTCGTTTTGGCGATCTTTGATAAGATCTAGTACTTGTTTCTGAACGGTGACATCTAGCGCGGTGGTCGGCTCATCGCAGATGAGGAGCTCTGGGCGGGTGATGAGTGCCATGGCTATCATTACGCGCTGGCGCATACCACCAGAGAACTCATGCGGGTATGAGTGGATACGTTTCTCTGGCTCAGGGATGCCGACCTCTGCTAGGGCGTCGATTGCCTTGTGGAGTGCGGCCTTGCCCTTGATGCCGAGATGGATCTCAAGCGGCTCGGTGAGTTGGGCGGAGATTTTTAGAAAAGGATTAAGGGATGTCATTGGATCTTGGAAGATCATGGATATACGTTTCCCTCGGATTTTGCGGAGCTGCTTCTCCTTGGCTTGAAGTAGGTCGATGCCATCGAAGATAGCTTTACCTGAATGGATTTTCCCCGGAGGCGTAGGAATAAGGCCGAGCAGGGAATAACAGGTGACAGACTTTCCAGAACCTGACTCACCCACGATGCCGAGAGTCTCGCCCTTGTCTACCTGAAAGGACACGTCTTCTACAGCGTGAACAACGCCGTTTCGGGTGTGAAATCTAGTAGATAAGTTTGAAACGTCTAGAATGGGCATAGTGAATGGGTGGTTCGTGAATAGTTAGAACAATCTCTACGCTCTGGATGAGTTAGAGATGAAATTTTATCTAGAGGTGAGCTTTGAGTCTGTTGCAGACTTCGATGACGTTCTCGCGTGAGTTAAACGCTGAGATACGGAAGTAGCCTTCACCAGCAGCACCGAATCCTGATCCAGGAGTGATGACTACATTAGCTTCTGTGAGCATCTTGTCAAACATGTCCCAGCTAGTAAGGCCTTCTGGACAAGCTACCCATACATAGGGTGCATTCTCGCCACCGAATACCTGAAGACCGATCTCTGTGCAGGCCTCGCGGAGGAGCTTAGCGTTACCCATGTAGTGCTCTACTAGTGTAGCGATCTGCTTTTTACCAGCATCTGAGTAGACTGCCTCAGCACCACGCTGAACAGGGTAGGATGCGCCATTGAACTTCGTAGAAGTACGGCGTGACCAGAGCTGCTTGATAGAAATGCGTGCGCCGTCAGCTGCAGCACCAGTTACTGTGTCAGGAATAGTGATGTAACCACAACGAACGCCAGTGAAACCACCATTCTTAGAAAATGAGCGGAACTCGAGCGCGCAGTCGTGTGCACCCTCAATCTCATAGATAGAGCGTGGAACGTCTGGGTCCTGGATGAATGCCTCGTATGCAGCATCATAAAGAATGATAGCATCATTTGCCTTAGCGTAGTCTACCCATGCCTTCAGCTGCTCGCGAGTAGCTGAAGCTCCAGTTGGATTGTTAGGATAGCAGAGGTAAATGATGTCTACTTTCTCAGCGGGGATAGCAGGTACGAAATTATTTTCTGCGGTACATGGAAGATAAACGAGACCTTCGTAGCGGCCATCTTCATCAGCTTCGCCTGTGTTGCCTATCATTACGTTAGTGTCCACATAGACTGGGTAAACTGGATCCGTAATAGCGATCTTGTTTCCTGGTCCGAAGATGTCGAGCACATTACCAGTGTCGCACTTAGATCCATCAGAGATGAAAATGTCGTCAGCACCGATGTTTAGCTCTGAATAGCAATTCTCAGCGATAGCATTTCTGAGGAAATCATATCCTTGCTCAGGTCCGTATCCACGGAATGTATCGCGGTTTCCTAGCTCGTCTACTGCTGCGTGCATTGCCTCGCGCACTGCTTCAGGAAGCGGCTCAGTAACGTCGCCGATACCACACTTGATGAGTTTAGCTGCTTCGTCTGGATTTGCATCAGTGAATGCTGCTACACGTCTGCCGATTTCAGGAAATAGGTATCCTGCTTTTAGTTTTAAGAAGTTGTCATTGATTCTTGCCATGATGGGCAAATACTTGACGAAAACAGCCGATATGCAAGCGGAAATAACAATCGTATTTTGTTTTATCTCCGAAGGCTGTACAAGCGAGGGGATCTCACCCATCTTTCTAATGTGCCAGCCAAGAAGAACATCCGCAAGAAACTCAACAAACCTCTGGTCGGGGAGACGCTTATCAAGGAAGTGAATCGCCTTATCCGTCTGGCGAGGTCACATTGGGACGCGCATAATAATAAAGCATGCCGCAGAGATAGACAGCGGGCGATGGAACTCTATGAAACCTTGACTAAGGATCAGCGCGAGAAAATCCCACAGACGCTCAGAGTCTGGCTTAGGTACAGAAGTGAAAAATATTTTGGCGAGCACCGGACGCCTCCTAAAGAGCTATGATTATCTATCAGAGAGGATTAAGTGTTTTTATGAAATACGCGTATCAGTTGTTTCTAATAAACAAGTAGAAAACAGGTTCAAATTCTGTTGACAAATTTCAATCAAATTATGAGGAGTAGCGCAGTTATGAAATTAGATTACAGCGAAGCGATAGAAGAGCTCATTGAGGACGTAGAGGCAGATCCAGAAAAGGAACTCACCGAAGGTGAGCAGCATATCATGAATGCCATTGAGGTTGCTGCTCTCATAGAAGAAGAAGGCTTACACGGCTTCTGGATGAGCGCGATCGATCATGAGGCGGCTCTGAAATCATTCGATGTGGTTGGGGCCCATGCCTTACTTGATCTTTTCCAGTCTAGTCAGTGGTGCAGTACTAAGTCACCAGATCAAGAGCTGACAGGAGTGGAGCGTAATCACCTTGAGGATATCGAGGAAGAATTAGTCCCAATGCTTCAGGAATTACCAGGTCAACTCCAAGAATACCTAGAAGACGAGCTTTAACAGCTGTTTTAAGTTAATTGTAGAAAAACGGGTAAATCCTTTACTTTAAACAATTTTTATGTATATTACAACTAATAAACATTTGGATTGTTAAAAAAATCTAACAATCAAATTAAATGTTTGCTCATTCAGCAGTATATATTTTAATGATCCTCCAATTACTTATCCCCAAAAATAATAATCATGAAAACAAACAACCTTAAATCTCTCATCGGTGCAGCAGCACTCTGTGCGACTCTAGCAGTCCCGCATCTAGCTAGCGCAGCGGTTACTCCTCCAGTAGGCTATGTGAAGCTAACTTTTAATGCCGAGTCTGATACTCCATTCTCACTACCAATGAACAGACCAATGGTATACAGTGGTCAAGCTTCAGCGATTTCTGGTAACGTGATAAGTATTGCAAATACCGACTTTACACAGAATGAGTTTGTTTATGATGAAACAAATCAGACTGAGAAATACTATGTAATTTTCAAGACAGGCGCTCTTGAAGGTAGAAAATTTGACGTGACAGTAAATGCTGCTGGTTCAGTTACAGTTAACCCTGATTATACAGACGATAATACTAGTGATACTGTAGCATCTTTGGGTGCTGTAGCATCTGATACTTTCGAGATTAGGCCACATTGGACTTTAGCTACAATGTTTGTTGACGGAGAGGGTGTTGTTCCTCTCACTCTAGCTAATTTAGTTAATCCTCTTGGTTTGCTACAAGTTCATGATAATGAAGTGATTGGAATTAATAACAATCCAAGTAGAACTTATGTATACTTTAATGATGCAAGTCATGCAGACAATGCAAGCTTCAGAGGCTGGTATGCTCTTAATGAGTATACAACTAAGGTTGATGATACGGTTTTAAGAACAAATGAAGCGTTTGTTATGCGAAATGAATCAAGTGATATTAATGAGGTAAACGTAGTAGGTGACGTGCCAACTACAGATGGTAGTAATGAAATTGCGATACTTTCTGACTTTATTGAACAAGATAACTATAAACCTTCAGTATTTCCAATTGATGTAAGTCTTAATGAGATGTTTACATCGATCGATGATGTTGGTTTTGTTAAATCAACTAATGCAACGTTTCCTGAAGGTGACACTGTGCTACTTTATGATGATAGCCCTGTAGGTCTTAACAGTAACCCTACTAGATTGTATGTATATTTTGATACTACAGGTACTGCGAATGACGGATGGTATCTAGTGGGCAGTATTGCTCCGGGAGCAGAGCTTGGTGATGAAAAACTAATCAAGGCTGGTAGCGTTTATGTTGTCAGAAAAGCCGAAGATTCAGAGAGAGAAGATACGCTCCAGACAGCTATGCCTTACGATCCTCTTGCAGAATAACTTAAACGAAATTATGAATATAAAGAAAACATTATTAAATATATTAATTTACAGTTCGACAGTTGCTATTTCTAGTGCCGTTGTTTCACTTAATCCGGCAACTTTCACTAATGCAAACGTTGGTGCTGGAACTCTAGGTTTTCTGGTAGTTGATACTGCTGGTGACGGTTTTGGAGATGTGGTAGGAGGTACTTATTCAAAGTCAACATTGGATACAGACACCTATTTCATAGATGGTTCAGATGATCGAATTATTGCTATTGGTGAATTTGCTGTAGGCGGTGGATTTGATACAACTACTCGTCTTAGTTTTATATCTAACAATGAGATTAGAACTGGTACAGATACTCCCACTGGACCATTTACTCTAGGTACTGAATTTGCTTTCTATTGGTTTCCTGATCTTGAGTTGACTGATACCGCGTTTACTGCTGGAGATAACTATGGTATAGCTAGATATGATGGTACTGATGCTAATAGCACATCTGTAAACGGTACGGAATTCATTCTAATTGATGGTGTTGATAGTTTCGATGTAGAGGTGACAGGTGATTCAGCTCTTGCTAACTTTACAGTTATCCCAGAGCCATCATCAACAGCTCTTCTTGGGCTTGGTGGACTTGCTCTTCTTGCGCGTCGTCGCAGAGCATAGTTTCTAGACTGAGATACAAAATACTTTCATAAGATCCTTGCAGTTATCTGCAGGGATCTTTTAGTTTCTGGATATGAAGGCTTCTGAATTACTTGCTAGTCCGCAGATCAAGGCGGTGTTGTTTGACTTTGATGGGATTATTATTGATTCTGAGTGGCCTATTTATGAGTCATGGATGCGTGTTTTCGAGGGAGAAGGGCAGACCTTAGCTCAAGAAACTTACGTGCAGTGTATTGGCTCAGACTTTGACACATGGTCGCCGGAGAAGTATCTCGAAGAGCTTACTGGGAAAAGCTACGACTGGAAGAAGATCAATGCACAGCGTCAAGTTGAGCTCGAGTCAGATCTTGAAGGTGTGAAGCCACTTCCTGGAGTCGTGGAGCTACTACAAAAGCTGAATGCTGACGGAGTAAAGGTGGCGATTGTTTCTAGCTCATCGCACAGATGGGTGGATGCTTGGGTTGAGAAGTTAGACCTTATGCAGTATCTGGAGCATGTGGTATGTAGAGGTGATGCACCACGCATTAAACCTGCGCCAGATCTCTATGAAGAAGGTGCTAGGAGGTTCATGCTTCCGCCTGAACAATGCTTGGTGATAGAAGACTCACTCAATGGAGTGAAGGCTGGTAACGCAGCTGGCTGTGTCACTGTAGCTGTTCCTAGTAGACTCACTAGCTGTCTAGACTTCAGTACAGCTGATGATGTCATTGAGAGTCTCACAGACTTAGTATAAGCTGTGAGATCTATTCTGGAGTTACTTTTTCTTAGCGAACAATTCTTCTAGCGTTTTATAGCGGTATTCGAAGATGCCTTTGAGCTGTGACTTTACGACTAGAGCGTGGACGATTTTTCCAATAAAGCCGAAGGGGAGTAGATAGTGTACTTCATCTTTCATGAGTACTCCATTATCGGTTTCTGTAAATGTGTGGCGGTGGTGCCAGATTTTATAAGGGCCTGAGCGCTGGTTGTCTACGAAGTGATCATTCTCAGATACCTGAGTGATTTCAGTGACCCAGTTCATCCAGACGAATGGGAAGAGTCTAATTTTATAACTGATGATCTGCCCAGGAACCATGGAATCATGTGAACAGGTGATGATCTTGAACTGTAGGTTACTAGGTGTGAGTTTTTCTAGATTACGAGGTGTAGAGAAGAAGTCCCATGCTTCCTCCATGGTAATAGGTAGCTCTTGCTCGGTTTGAAGCACATGTATTGGATCGTTCATAGTTTCAGTATATACTGAAAGTTAAAATATGAAAGAGGAAAGATGAATTATAATAACAAATCAATGATTGGCTATGCTTAAATGAGGTCTAGCTTGCCTGTAGAGTGACCTATTCGCTTCGCTGAGACCTGCATTCTATCTAGTAATGAGAGGTAGAGGTTCGTCATCGGTGTGTCATCTGGTGCTTGTTTCATTCTAGGCTAATTCGATCCAGGCGTCCATTCCTCCCTTGATGTTAACGAGTTTGGTGAATCCTTGAGTGGCTAAATAGGCACAGGCTTTAGCGCTTCTTATACCACCTTTGCAGTGGATGTAGAGTGTTTCGTCTTTAGGTAGCTCGGTGTGTCTGTTTGGAACTTCAGGTAAGGGGATGAGTGTGCTGCCATCGATAGCGCATTCTGCGTTTTCATCTGGCATGCGGACATCGATGAGCTTGCCGTCTAGGCCAGCTGCGAGTTTATCTCTGAGTTCTGTGACGGTGATTTCTGTCATGGTTGCTGGTGGTTTGACTCCGCAAAATTCCTCGTAGTCGATGAGTTCCTTGATGGTTGGATTCTCACCGCAGAGTGGGCATTGCGGGTCTTTTCTTAAATTAAAATGTTTGAAATGGGTATTCAGCGCATCGTAGTGGACTAGCTTACCTAGTGGAGGAGAGCCGGCGTCTAATAAGATTTTGATGGTTTCCATTGCCTGTAATGAACCGATGATGCCTGGGAGTACTCCGAGGACGCCAGCTTCTGCACAGCTGGGAACGGTGCCAGGATCTGGTGGCTCAGGGAGCATGCAGCGATAGCATGGACCGCCAAGATGTGGGGCGAAGACGCTTATCTGGCCTTCGAATCTGAAAATAGAGCCGTAGATGTTTGGCTTTTTTAAGAGGTATGCGACGTCGTTAGAGAGGTAGCGAGTGGGGAAATTATCCGTTCCGTCAATGATGACATCGTAGTCTTGGTCTTGAATGATCTCGACTGCGTTCTTAGCGGTGAAGCGTGTGTTGTAGGTGACTACCTTTATGTAAGGATTCGTCTCTAATAGTCTGGCTTTAGCTGAGTCTAGCTTCGGCTTGCCGATCCATGATTCACCGTGGATAATCTGGCGTTGTAGGTTAGAGGCTTCGACCTGGTCGTCATCAACTAGGCCGATGGTTCCAACGCCAGCGGCTGCTAGATAGAGTGCGATTGGAGAGCCTAATCCACCGGTGCCGATACAGAGCACCGAGGAGTTCTTGAGTTTTTCTTGTCCTGGTCTACCTACTTCTGGGAGGGTGAAGTGTCTGGCATATCGGTTGTTTTCTTCAGGTGACAAGGGCATGGTTGATTTTAGTGGCTGGATTCGCCAGCGCCTTTTGGATTATGGATTCTATCTACCATTTTCTGAACGCTCTCTGGTGGTGCTGGTGTGACAGCAGAGACAATAAAGGCAACTGCGAAGTTGAGCAACATACCAATAACGCCGATTCCTTCTGGTGAGATTCCCCACCATAGTTGATCAGTAGTTCCCCAGCCCACGAAGTAGATAATGTAGGTTGAAGTGAAGGTGATACCAGCGATCATACCTGCGATGCCGCCTTGCTTGTTCACTCGCTTAGAGAAAATCCCCATGAGGAGCGTAGGGAAGAAGGATGAAGCTGCGAGACCGAAGGCAAACGCTACTGTTTTAGCTATCAAGTCTGCTGGAGGATTGATCCCAAAGTAGGCTGCTACTGATAGGGCAACGAAGGATGCTATGCGGGCGTACTTCACTTCTTGCTTATCGCTGATGTTTGGGTTGACGATATTCTTCATCAAGTCATGAGAGATAGCTGTGGATAGAACGAGGAGTAGTCCTGCAGCTGTGGAGAGCGCGGCAGCGATACAACCCGCCATGAGGAGAGCGATTACCCATTTAGGCAGTCCTGCCATGTGTGGGTTTGCCATTACCATGATGTCGGCTCCAAACCAGAGTTCGTTCGGGTTTGTGTTATCGATCTCATTTGTGATGAGTCGCTGACCGTGTGCGCCTAATTGATCTTCAGCTGCGAGGCTTGGCTTCTTACCTTTGAATACAGAGTCTGTATTTTGATCAGATTTTCCCTTGCCGAAGTATTGGATTTTGCCATCTCCATTTTTATCGACCCATGACATTTGCTCAGTTTTTTCAAAGTCTTTGAACCAAGCTGGAGTTTCTTCATAGCTAGTGGTGTGGAGCTTTTCGATGAGATTGACACGTGAGAATGCGCCGATAGCTGGAGCTGTAAGGTAAATGACTGCGATGAAACCGAGGGTCCAGCATGCGGACTTACGTACCGCCTTAACGTTCTTAACTGTGAAGAATCTAACAATGACGTGAGGAAGCCCAGCTGTACCACACATGAGTGCTGCGGTGATGCAGAACATATTTAGCGTACTGATCTTACTAGCCGTATATTCCTGGAAGCCTAACTCTTGGTTGATGTTGTTGATTTTGTCTAGGAAGGGGACTCCGTCTTTGACTGTGCCTATGAGTCCGAGCTGAGGGAGGAAGCTGTCAGTCATCACGATGGCGATGAAGATAGCTGGAATGGTGTAGGCGAGTGCCATCACGCAGTACTGAGCGACTTGAGTGTAGGTGATGCCTTTCATTCCTCCGAGGCCAGCGTAGAAGAATACGATCGCAGAACCGATGAGGACACCACTGGTGATAGAAATTTCAAAAAGCTGAGAGAAAACGACACCAACACCGCGCATCTGGCCCATGATGTAGGTCATGCAGATGAAGATGGCACAGATTACTGCGACGCCACGGGCTGTCTTAGAATAATAGCGATCTCCGACAAAGTCAGGTACGGTTGCTTTACCAAATTTTCTTAGGTAAGGAACCATAAGGATGGTGAGGAGGACGAATCCACCGGTCCAGCCCATGAGGTACTGAGCACCATCGTAGCCTTTACTTGCGATGAGGCCTGCCATGGAAATAAAAGTAGCCGCTGACATCCAGTCGGCTGCTGTTGCCATGCCATTTGCGAGTGGGGAAACGCCACCGCCAGCGGTGTAGTATTCCTTAGTAGAGCCTGCGCGAGATCTGAGTGCGATGACGATGTAGATGGCAAAACTGATGCCAATAAAGATGTAGTTCCAGATATTTTGGTTCATTTACTTGGTCTCCTCTCCGTTCGCAGGTGCTTCATCGTAACCGTATTTCTTATCGAGCCTGCCCATAAGAATAGCGTAGGCGATGAGAATGAGGACGAAGCAGATGATGGAACCTTGCTGAGCCATCCAGAATCCGAGGGGGGCAGTTCCTATCGTGAACTGATCAAGAGTTTCTCTGAAAAGAATGCCACAACCAAAACTGACTATGAACCAGACGCTCAGTAGTGAGAAGAGAATGCGGAGACTGGATTTTCTGTATCCGCCGGAGGTTTCGTTGTCTTCGTGACTTGGTTGATTATTTTCCATAATGAATTCTGACTAGCTAGGTTAGTATAGCTAAAGCTAGTATTAGCAGTCAGAACTCACTTCCTACAAGAGGAAAGAATGGCGGCAGGTAAAATAATTAGCGCAATGGGGATTTAAGTCCGGGAGGGACTAGAGGGGAAACTAGATTTCTGCTCTGAGGTTGGCTACTGAGTAGGCTGGGTCATCAGGTAGAACTTCTACTGTGACGAATGATCCAGCTTTAGTGAGCATTGCTCTGCACTCAGCGGAGAGGTGACGAAGCTTGAGGTTCTTGCCTGCTTTTTCGTACTTCTCAGCCATGCTGTTGAGAGCTTCGATGCCTGAGAGGTCAGCGACACGCATTTTCTCGCAGTCGATGATGATATTTTTACGATCAGATGTGGCTGTGAATCTCTCATTAAAGTCAGCCACTGAACCGAAGTAAAGGAGACCTTCTGGTGCGTAGATCCTGCTGTCGTCAGCTTCTGAGTCCTGCACGGTCTTGAGGTGGATGTGAGTAGAGCTCTTAGCTGCGAAAATGAGCGCGGAGAGCAAGACTCCGACACCAACACCAATCGCGAGGTTGTGCGTAGCGACCGTGACAGCTGTGACAAGAAGTACGACGAGAAGTTCTGAATGTGGAATACGCCCGATAGACTTCAAGGTAGACCACTCGAATGTACTGATGACGATCATGAACATGACACCAACGAGAGCGGCTACAGGAATCCCCATAAGGACTTCTGCTCCGAGCATGATAAGAGCTAGTAGGGTGAGAGCTCCTACTATGCCAGAGGTTCTGCCACGTCCGCCGTTCTTCATGTTGATGAGTGACTGACCGATGGTAGCACAGCCTCCCATGCCTCCGAACATTCCAGAAGTGATGTTTGCAGCACCTTGGGCGATGCATTCACGGTTTCCTTTACCACGAGTCTCGGTGATGTCATCAATGAGCTGAAGTGTGAGGAGCGATTCGAGCAGGCCAACGAGTGCGATGGTGAGCGAGATAGGGATGATGACCATGTAGAATTCTTGCTGCATCCATGGAACCTGTGAAAGGTCACTGAATGGAGGGAAGCTGCTGCTGATATTCACTGTGTCTTCAGGGCTGAGCATGCGGAGGATGTCACTGATGTCACGAATTCCAGGGATGATAAACCCAATTGCGAATACTGTGACAATAGCCACGAGTGTAGCAGGTACAGCTTTGGTGAATTTTGGTAAGAAATGGATGATTGCCATTGTTAAAATAATGAGACCGACCATGAGGCCGACTTGACTGCTGCCTAGCCAGCTAAGGGCTACGTCGCCAGTGTTATCTAGCCCCGTTTTCTGCTTGAAGAATAGTCCCTGACCGAGGGCTATCATGATGGCTAGACCATTGACAAACCCCATCATGACAGGATGCGGAATGAGACGCACGAGTCTGCCTAGCTTAAAGACCCCGAATAAGATCTGGAATAGACCAGCAAAGAGGAGAGCTGCTACTAAGTACTGCATGCCTATGTCATAAGCTGTGTAACCTGAGAATAAACCATCAGCGATGCCTTCAGCGCCTTGTTCTTTTCCATATTTAAAAGCACCTGCTGCTACGAGGGCGATCGCACCAGTAGCTCCACAGATCATACCTGGGCGGCCACCGAAGATAGCGGTGATGAGTCCTACGAAGACTCCAGACCAGAGGCCCACCATTGGGTTTACCCCAGCGATGAATGAGAAGGCAATTGCCTCAGGAACAAGAAGTAAGGCAACGGTCATTCCCGAGAGAATATCGTCTTTGTAGTTGCCATTTTTTTTAGTGAATAACTTAAACATAGTGGTGTAGCAGAGAGTTGATGATAAGCGGGCTACTGTCTCTTAAGCTGTTTTGCAATCCTTTTCTCAAGGATATACTGAGAGTAAAACCTTTCGTCTATGGTAAACCTTACCTTTAGACTCACCTTTAGGAGGGTGAAAATATGAGTTTTTAGCTGAATTATCACTTGTCATTAGTGTTTGGATAAATATCTTGGCGACATGTCAAAGAAACCAGCAATCCTAATTTTAGGGGCACCAGGATCAGGGAAGGGAACACAAGGCGTGGCTCTTGGTAAGTTACCTAAATTTTTTCACTGCGCTTGCGGCGATGTTTTTCGCTCACTCGACACTCGCACTGAGCTAGGACAGAAATTTGTAGAATACTCTAGTAAAGGTCAGCTCGTACCAGATGAGTTTACGATTGAGCTTTGGAAAGCGCAGATTGATAACTGGAAGGACAGTCACGTTTATTTTCCAGATGCAGATATTCTTATTCTTGATGGTATTCCTAGAAATGTGGAGCAAGCAAAGATCCTTTCAGATCACATCGATGTCCATCATGTGTTCCATCTCTCTTGTCCGGATAGAAATGAGCTAGCTCGAAGGATGCGGAAGCGTGCATTACGTTCTAATAGAATAGATGATGCTAATGAAGATGTGATTCAAGATAGAATCCAGACATACGAAGCTGAGACGAAGCCGATTATTGAATTTTATGACGACTCTATTATTACTGATATTGACGCGACTCAGGAGCCTGTGAAGGTGATGTCAGACATCATCCAGAAGATTCTTACTCTTCCCATTTATGAAGAGATGAAGAAGGTGGTTCTTTAATTTAACTGATATTTTGAGTAAGCAACGCATACTTTTCATGGGGACGGGGGACATCGCTCTACCGTCATTCAAGGCCCTGTTAGATAATGATCAAGATTATGAGGTCATCGGTCTCTTTACCCAGCCGGATAAGCCGGTAGGGAGAAAGCAGGTGATGACTCCGCCAGTGATCAAGGTCGTGGCCGAGGAGCATGGTGTGCCAGTCTGGCAGCCCGCGAAGCTGCGTGGTTCAGAGGAGCAGGACGTGATCAATGGACTGTTAGCAGACCTTATCGTGGTGATGGCGTATGGGCAGATCTTACCGGAATGTGTGATCGATGCCCCAGGGGTAGCATGTATTAATCTGCATGCTTCTTTATTACCGAAATACCGTGGCGCTTCCTGCATTCAGGGTGCCATTGATGCGGGAGATGCTGAGACTGGGATCTCTGTCATGCATGTCGCACCGGCTCTTGATGAAGGAGATGTGATTCTTCAGCGTAAGTTAGAAATTTCCCCAACGTACACAGCTGGAGTGGTGCATGATCTCTTAGCTGATGTAGCGGCGGCGGCACTTGTCGAAGCATTGCCAATGTTGATAGACGGGTCAGCGGATCGAGTAGTCCAAGACGAGGGTTTTTCTAGCTACGTGCCTAAGCTGATGCGTGAGCATGGTCAGATAGACTGGAATATGTCTGCTGGTGGAATAGAGCGGCGAATCCGAGCTTACGATCCATGGCCAGGGACGAGCACGAGCTTCGTGGAGGCTAAGGGAAAGGCGCAAGGTAAGGTGAAGCGATTAAAGATATTCCCGCAGACGTCAGTAGAATCTGAGCTCAGCGGAAAGCCCGGTGAGGTGATAGAGCTGAACAAGAGCGGGCTGGTGATAGCTTGTGGTGAAGCTGCCATTCGCTGCACAAACATTCAGCCAGAAGGTAGTGCTAGAATGACTGCTGAGCAGTTTGCTGCGGGTGGGAGGATAGCCGTGGGTGATCTACTTTCTTAGCTTTTTTAGGGCCTCTAGTCTCACTAGCATTGGTGGGTGAGAGTAGTCTAGAAATACTGGTAATGGATGTGGTGTGAGGTTTACGAGGTTATCTGCTGAGAGCTTCTTGAGTGACTGGATGAGGTGGTCAGGTGTGTCTTGTGCATTACAAGCGTATGCATCAGCCTCAAACTCATCTTTTCTGCTAGAGAGATTTCCAAAGATGCCTAGAACCTTCTTCACTGGAGCGAAGAGGAGAGCGAAGAAGATGAGCCCTGCATAGACAGAGATGTTGTCCATCTTGAATGCGGTAAAGAGGTGCTCGGCTACTGGTCCGTTCTTATCTGTAACTAGGCCTAATAAATAGAAGACAACCGCGGACTGGATAATGCCGATCACCATACGCTTAACGATGTGCTTGCATTTAAAGTGACCGATCTCATGCGCTAGTATGCCTACGAGTCCTTCAGTGGTGTGATTTTCTACGAGTGTGTCGAAAAGGGCTATTTTCTTGTTTTTCCCAAAGCCGGTGAAGAATGCATTAGACTTGGTAGAGCGCTTTGAACCATCCATAATAAATAGCTCAGTGAGGGGGAAATCACACTTCTCCGCCATATCATTGATCGCTTCCTTGAGTTCACCTTCTGGCATTGGCTCGAATTTATTAAACATCGGTAAAAATACAGACGGTGCTATATAGGTTAGGAGGAGCTGAATGATAGTGAATGCTGCCCATGCCCAGAGCCATGCGAGTGGCACTGCGTCAAAGATCCACAAGATGAGAGCTAGGATAGGTGCTCCGATAATGACTAGCAGCACGAGTCCTTTCACTTGGTCGGTGATGAAGGTCTTGAGGGTGGTTTTATTAAATCCAAATTTCTCTTCAATAACGAATATCTCATAGAGCTGGAAGGGGAGCATGATTAGCATCTGACCAGTGAAAAGCAGTCCCATGAAAATAAGTCCGGTCACAACTTCGCTGTAGCCAAATCCTCTGACGAGATTATCAAGCCAGCCAAATCCACCGGAGAACCAGAAGCCTAGCATCAGCATTAGTGAGAAAATGCTTTCAAAAATACCATATTTCTCATTCACACGGGTGTAGTTCTGAGACTTCTCGTATTTCTCAGCATCATAGACATCTGTAAATTCAGCAGGGAGTTTAGGTTCTAATGCTTTAAGATTAAGTAATGTGGCGATGAAATCTAGTTTCCATAAAGCAAATAGTGAAATGATAATGATGAGTGCTAGTTCGTTGTCCATGATCAATTAATAATCTGGAGAACGGGATATGCAAGACAAGAAATATGAACTAATTAGGATGCTTTTATACCTAAAATCACTCAATGTTTATGACCTGTGAATATTTCATGAATACTGTTCATTACCTACATGAGTCTGATGAGTTATCCTTAGAGGAAGAAAGTACAATATTTGTTTTGAAAATACATCATTAATTTTAGTCTATATAAAGCTTTATAAGCTAACCAAAGTATAAAATGACATATAACTTAATTAATCTTAAAAGATATATAGTTTTCAACGGGGAGTAGTATTGAGCTAGAAATTTTTAAGGATGTTTGAAAATAGTTGATACTAACTAGTAGTTCATCTTGCCAAGATAAGGTAAATCTGGTTAATGAAGTATCTATATCGCTGTAAGCTACTTGTGTTTTTTTGAAAAGACTAGATATTTACTTGCTCAATGAAAAATAGAGCTTTAAAGCCTAGTGCAAATACAAGCTAAACCTAAGAGAACACCTTCTTACAATATTTTATTTTCTCTATCTCACTTTTACAAAGGTCTTATTGCAAGATAATAAAGTCCCTATTCTAGCTCTACAAATCACTCATTTCATTTACTAACTTCCTAATGTCAAAAATAGCTATATTCTCCGATGTTCATGCCAATCTAGCGGCTCTAGATGCAGTGCTAGCAGACGCCAGTACTCAGGGAGTAGAAAGATATGCATGCCTGGGTGATGTAGTTGGCTATGGACCTCGTCCTGCAGAATGTGTAACTAAGATCCAAGATATGGAATGTATCTGCATCAAGGGAAATCATGATGAATATATTTCCTATGATGATGAGCTAAATAATTTCAATAATCTTGCTAGAGAAGCTCTGATCTGGACAAAGAGCCAGTTAAGTTCGCCTCAGAAGGAATGGCTAGCTTCTCTGCCTTATACTCGTAGATTGGGGCGCCAAATGCTAGTGCATGCAAGCATGGAAAACCCTTCAGCATGGGAATACGTTAGAAATAGCTTTGATGCGTCGATTGCAATCAAGTACCAGACTACCCAAATGTGCTTTAGCGGGCACACTCATGTACCTGTTGTTTTCGAAATGATCGGTGGGAAAGTGCATGTGCGCCATGATGAAGTGGTCACTATAGACCCAGCTAATAAATATTTGATAAACGTGGGTTCTGTAGGCCAGCCACGAGACGGAGATCCTTTAGCGTGCTATGTTGTCTTTGATAGGCTGGAGCGTACGTTGACTTTCAGAAGAGTAGCTTATGATGTAGAGTCTGTAGCTCAGGAGATACTAAATGCGGGTCTTCCTGAAAAACTAGCAAACCGCCTCATAGAAGCTTTTTAACGGATCTCTTTTTTGGTTGAATTTATTATCATATAAGCAGAACCCTAGAGTACTTATACCCATACCCATATGTCTAACCAAATTAAATACGAAATCACTCAAGGTGCTGTAGTGAGTGACTGTCTTCCTGAGACTCATCAGTTCATTGAAGAAAATTCACAATATTTCCACACCATACTCAAGCCTATACGTACTGCGTTAGAAGATGAAGGTCAGATCATTTTCATTAGTTATGAAAAAAGCTGGTCCTTTGCCTCTGCAGTAGAAAAAGCTGAACTGGGACGTATTTCTTCAGGTAAAGGAATTATCGTTGAAGGTGGAGTCTGCAGCTATGACGAACTTTTAAGCTCGTTAAATTCTTAAACCTTTACCAATTATTATGGACTCAGAGCTAATTGACTTAATTTACCAAAATGAAGATGTGGAAGGTGCTGCTATTTTCGATGCTAATAACCAGCTGGTCGAGAATCAGCTTAGTATTACCTTAAATAAGGTAATGACCATTGCTGAAACATTACTTGATTTGAGACACTCACTCATGAAAGCTAGGCGCGAAATGCTAGGTTTTCTTATTAAATCAGATAAGATATTACTGCATGTTGCCATATTTCCCAATATGCTTATTGTGTTAGAGCTCAGCAGCGGCGCTTCAATCAATAGTGTTGATAAGAAGCTACGTTCTCTGATAGGTAGTGGGCAAGATGCTCCTGCTAAGAAGGTTCAGCCCTCTATTCCAGTAGCTTTTCAGCCAGAACAACAGGTTCAACATCTCAATACAGCGGCTCTTCCTAGTGTTGCAGATGGTGTTGACTTCGTTGATTTTAAGCTCAGACTAAGTAAGCTCTTAAAAGCAATAGCTCCTGGTAAGGTGGCTGAAGGAATGATCAGTTCGGCAATGAAAGACATGGATATCGAACCAAGTACGTTAGCGCTAGCAAAGCCGACTGCTACTGAGCTAGGTTATAATGTGATCGCGAAAATCCCTAATAAAGCAAGACGTAAAATCATTGAGAATGAATATAAGTCTTTGCTGAATAATAACTAAACGGTGGATAGACTCCGGTAAATTTTCTACTGACTCATAAAAATATAATAAACGAATGAAAATATTAATCATTAAAGGTATCATAGCCTATCTACTACTTCTTTCTACAGCATCTGCTGCAGAGACAGCACCTCTTCAAGATTTTGACAAAGCCGACAGAGTATTTCTTATGATTTCTACAGCTCTGGTATTTTTCATGCAAGCAGGATTCTGTTTGATTGAGATGGGCTTTGCACGTGCTAAGAACGCGATCAACATCGTGATGAAGAACGTCTGTGACATGTCTGTAGGTGTGTTGTGCTTTTTTCTGATTGGTTTCGGGCTCATGTTCGGAGCATCTCAGGGAGGTTTTATTGGAACTGGTAGTTTAGCATTTTCTGATATTGCTTACACGTCTCCGGTCTGGATTTACTTTCTTTTCCAGTCAGTATTCGCAGCTACAACGGTAACAATCTCCTCTGGAGCGATGGCTGAGAGAACCTATTTCCCGGGTTATCTAATCTACGCGGCAGTTGCTTGTGCTGTCATTTATCCTATCATAGGTCACTGGGTGTGGGGTGGTGCTGCTGAAGGATTTGGCTTTGGTAGCGGTGCAGGTTGGCTTGCTGCTATAGGGTACATAGACTTTGCTGGTTCCTCTGTAGTTCACTGTGTAGGTGGAACGTTTGCTCTAGCGGGGATCATCGTAATCGGGCCTCGTAAGGGCAGATTCCTTGCTGATGGTTCTGAGAGAATCTTCCCAGGCCATAGTGTTCCATTCGGAGCACTCGGTATGTTGATCCTCTTCTTCGGTTGGTTCGGATTCAACTGTGGATCAAATCTTTACGCTGACGCTGTGGTCGGTCTCATTGCAGTAAACACATTACTAGCTGGTTGTTCAGCTCTTGTATGTGCTCTCGTTTTTCAATGGATGATTCGAGGATGGGCAGATCCAGAAGCTGCGATCAACGGAGCACTTGGTGGTCTTGTAAGTATCACAGCATGTTGTAACGTGGTATCACCAGTATCTGCTATCGTTATCGGTTGCGTCTCTGGTTTGATCACTGTAGTAGGTGGAAAGTTACTTCTTTCAGCAAAGCTGGATGACGCAGTAGGAGCGGTTCCTGTGCATCTATTCTGTGGTGTATTTGGTTCTCTCTCTGTGAGTATCTTTAATATTAATGGAGTATTCTCGAACTTCGCCATTCAGGCTCTGGGCGTGATTATTGTTACATTGTCGGCTTTCGTTCTTTCATGGATACTGTTTGTGATTATTGATAAGACTATCGGTTTACGTGCTACTGATGAAGCACAGGACATGGGTCTAGACTTTGCGGAGCACTCCTCAAATGCTTACCCTGATTTCCAGTCTAATGACGAAGATTAATCTCTGATTAATCAGATTAAATTTCAATGCCATACAGAATCATGCTGTATGGCATTTTTTCTACTGGAGGTAGCATTTAAAGCCGTAACACCAAACCCATATTATTAGTGGAATATTGGATGCATTCTCAAGTCTGGATTGCTTAGTTGGTGGTTGTAAATTTTGAAAAACTTGTTAATTGTATTGCTCATCCTGATGTTCAGCTTCTACTGGCCTTGGGGTATTTACGATGAACTTTAATATTATAATTAAGTCATTAGGCTCACTGATCACGCTTGTCGGGTTGAGTATGCTGAGTTGTATGTTCTTGGGTTGGATAGTTCCAGCCCAGCGCAGCGGCATGATGGTGGACTATGATGGCTGGTGGCTGTCAGTGGCGATCACCGTGGTTACTGGTTTACTTGCTTATGGCTTTGGGAAACTTCGTTTGCGTGGAGCAAAGGATAAGAAAGTATATCGCCGTGAGGCTATTGCGGTAGTGGGACTAGGCTGGATACTTTGTTCGGTATTTGCAGCGCTGCCGCACTATTTATGTATTCCTGACAGATCCTGTTTACAGGCGGTGTTTGAGGCCTGTTCTGGATTTACCACCACTGGTTCCACTGTATTCACTTCGGTAGAGGCTCTCTCTGAGACTTCGCTCCTATGGAGATCTATGACCCAATGGTTAGGTGGCATGGGGATTTTGGGAGCTTTTCTACTTATCTTTTCGGGTGAGTCCCGTGGTAAAACCTTGCTTAGCTTTGAGTCTTCGATTCATGGTGCTGACTTATCTAGTACTGATCTGCGCTCAGCGATGCGTAATCTATGGCGTATTTATATAGGCCTAACAGTGATTAGTATTCTAGGACTCTGGAGTATGGATATGAGCATCTTTCAGGCGATCAACCACGGTATGACCTCTGCTGCTACTGGAGGGTTTGGAACCGAGGATGATAGCGTCACTAGTTTCTCTAATGGAGTGAAGCTCTGGTTGTCATTCATTATGCTGATGAGTGGTATTAGTTTTCCTCTCTACATTGCTTTACTCAAGAGGCGTGACTTTAGTATCCTAAAGCGCCACGAGGAGACTCGCTGGTATATCTTCATCACTGTAGCTGCTACGATTATTATCGGAGTGACCAATACCTTATCTGACAGTATATCCTGTACAGTAGATGTGATTTTCAATGTGGTCACCATTATTACTACAGCTGGATTTGTCTCTGGGGATTACGACTCCTGGCCGATGCTTAGTAAGCAGATTATCATGCTGCTCATGATAGTGGGTGGTTGCTCTGGTTCTACTTCCGGTGGTTTAAAAGTAAGTCGAGTGCTGTTGTGGATACGTTCGATGAAAAATGAAATCATTCATGGCTTCCGTCCGAATGTAGTTCTTAAGCTCAAAATGAATGGCAAGGCAGTAGGTGATGAAGTCGCACGTTCTGTCTATGTGGTGACTTCTGTAGCGGTTCTTATTTTTCTCGCAGGGACTATGCTAATCTCGCTATTAGAGCCACATCTAGATATTATTACCTGTTCATCAGCGGTGCTTTCAGCGATCTGTAATATTGGCCCAGCTTTTGGAGACTTGGGACCAACACAGAACTATTCATTCATCTCAGACGAGACTCTTGGATTACTTTCTATACTGATGATACTCGGTAGACTTGAGTTCATCGCTGTTATCGTTCTCTTCAGTCGAAGGCTCTGGATGAAGTATTAGTGAAGGAGAGATTGTTTTACTCTTCTTCCGTCTCTTCAGTGGTTTCATTTTTGTCTGACTCCTCTATAGCAGCCTCTTCACTCTCACTCGTTACTTCAGCTTCTTCTTCAGTTTGCTGCTTATCTCCATCCAATAGCTCGGAAATTTCTTTCTGTACCTTTTCGATCTGATTTAACGGGATATTAGGATCTAAAACGATGAAGACTTCACCAGATTTACGCTGTTCATAAATACGTAAGATGCCATTGGGAGTCTCCTGTTTATCGGTCTCTTTTAAGAGCTTTTTACGTTCTAACATGACAGCGAGAATGTAACGCGCGTTCTCAGTATGTTCCTTGTCTTCTTCTATGAGTCTACTGAGTAGGTCTTCAGCAGACTCCTTAGTGACTACTTCTTTCTTCTCTTCACTGAGTAATACTTCATAAGTGCTTTTCCAGAATGAGAATGGCTTCTGGTATTTAGTTTCACGGTTTTGCCATGCATCTTCAGAGAAGTCCATGCGGAGGTAGCCACCTTCTTCAAGGTCTGGGAAAATAGCGGTGTAGAACTCTTCTTGATCGTTGAATTTTACTTCCGTGATGGCGCATTTATGGGCGCGAGCTTTGATGGACCAGGATTCGGGTAATGCCATAGTGGTTATGAAGTTTTGTTAGAGATGGTTGGTTAATTTCCAAACGGGATGATTTTCTTGATACTCTGGTAGATAGGCTGGCCAGTAATCCGCCGATAGAACAGGATGAGTGCCACGAAACCAAAGAGGATGTTAGTCGCCCATGCCGCAATGAGTGGTGGTAAGTGACCAGACTCACCAAGCGTAGGAAATACTGTAGAGCAGAAGATCATACCCGCACAGAGGAAAATGGCGACTGCAATGCCGCCACCAACACCACGCTTGTTAAGTACGATACCTAGCGGTGCAGCTAATAGGATAATGATCAGGCAGATAAATGGTTGAGCGATTCGGTAGTATAGGTGAGTCTGGTAAGAGCGTTTGTCTGAGAGCGGGTTATCTGTGTAGTTCTGTAGCCAGCTTTTTAGTCCTGGTATACCGAGATAGGGAGCCTTGAGTCCTGGGTGGATGATCTGCCATGGTGTCTCTGGCCAGTCGGTCACCATGTCTTCTGTAGAAATTGTGGGAGGCTGGTTAGAGAAGACCTTACTCTCATCAGTAGGGTTTTGATTAAGGTTGAAAATAATTGGTTTTGAGAGCGTCCATTGGCGGCTTTCTGATGACCAAGTGGCCTCATCAGCTATGATTTTCTGTGTTGCCTTATGATTTTCATCCATCACTAAAATTTCAACAGCTTTCAGTGGTGCACCTTTCGTGTGATTGTATGGAAATGACCCTACTAGCCAGTGTCGTGTGTCACTGCCGTTTTGAAATGCCACAGATTCAGCTGCGTTCAAGGTGGTGCCTGTGGCTTCTGCGAGTATAGCATCTTCTAGACTCTCAGCATGCGGTGCCCAGTGATAGTTGAAAATCATACAGATAATGGTGCATACCACTCCTACTAGAGCGAGTGGACGCGTCAGTCGTATCACACTTCTACCAGTCTGGATGATGGATACCAACTCTTGGTTTTTTGACATTTTACCGAGTGCCCAAAGTAGTGAAAGCATCAGTGAGTAAGGTAGAATGAAGACGGTCAGTGCTGGCATTTTATTCAGATAATGCTGCGCCATCAGCGAGCCAGTTTGGTCGGATTTTTGGAAGTCAGAAACATTGTCCTGAAAATCCTCTAGGAACATGATCATGAATAGCGCACCAAAACAGATGAGGAACGAATTAGCAAAAGTTCTCAAGGTGTAGCGATCGAGACGGTCCATGCAGTAGTAACCAATGCTGCAAAGGAAGGGCATCAAGCATAGCCCGCCTAATAGCCAGACTCTTAGCTGGTGTGATTGCTTATGCGAGTCTGGGTAGCCGCAGAACTGCTCAGCCACCACAGCCTGCTCATAAGGGATGAGAAATGCGGCCACTCCCACACCGATAAGGAGCAGAATGAAAGGGATGAAGATTTTCTTAATGTGGTCTGGCATAGCTGTTGCCTGATAGTCAGTGGTGAGCGATTTTCTTTCAAGCTTTTAGATAGGAGAGGCAGATGTTTTCTGGGTCATCTTAGGTCAGACTGTGGTGCATTCGGGTTGTATTCTGGAAATATTCCATTATTCTTTTTTGTATGCAGATCAATATCAAGCATCTCTTTATTTCGAGCGGACATAACTATTTTGGGCGCTACGGGATGGCCTCACTTAAGCACGAGATTAAGGAGTTCTCTGAGATAGAAATAATCAAAGGGAAGGGGATTATGGGTGATCGTTTCTTTGATTATGAGGAAGATTATAAGGGACAAATCACATTTTTCGACTGGTCTGTCTTTGAGCGTGTTAGAGACGAAGTTGTCAAAGGTGAACTCTGTCCTACCAAGTTCCGTCGTAATGTCATTCTTGAAGGAGTGGATCTGAATTCGCTGATCGGTAAGAAATTTTCACTCAATGGACTAGAGTTCACTGGTTCCTGTGAATGCAAGCCTTGCTTCTGGATGGATGAAGCCTGTGCTGATGGAACGTATGGATTTCTTAAAGGTATGGGGGGACTCAGAGCTAGAATTTTGAATAGTGGTAAGCTTGCTCCAGGTAGCTATGAATTAAAAGTGTTAGGTGATATACCTCTGAGAGATGAATAAGGCGAAGTCAGTAGAAATTACCAAGTTAAGAGGTGATAGAGCTCAGCAAATGGTCGATTTTGTAGCGGTGGAAGAGCCGCTGCAGATCACAGTAGATGGTGTGCCAATCGCAGTAGTAATGCGTACAGTAGGTGATGACGTTGATCTCGTGATGGGGTTTTTAATCACCGAGGGGATTATTTCTAGTGTATCTGCTGTGAGCCGGATTGATCTGGAGCAGAAGCAGAATCATGCATTGGTGTTTCTATACGATGATGTAGAAGTGGATTTAGCTAGGTTACAGCGGAATCTCTATAGTGCTAGTAGCTGTGGTATCTGCGGTAAAGCCAGTATGGATGAGATTTTCCTGCAGATCCATCCTGATAACCAGAGCGAACTGCAAGGGGTGAAAAGTAAGTTTAGGATAAGTCATGAAGTTCTCAGAGCAGCGCCAGATAAGCTCAAGTCTTCACAGGATGTATTCGAGCAGACCGGTGGTCTACATGCTGCTGGATTATTTAATAGTAATGGTGATCTACTAGTGATTCGTGAAGATGTGGGCAGGCATAACGCTATTGATAAAGTCATTGGAGCAGCTCTAAAAAATGGGGTGGATTTAAAGACGGTAGCCATGCAGTTATCTGGTAGAGTATCCTTTGAGGTGATCCAGAAATCTCTAATGGTTGGTATTCCCTTGGTCTCAGCTATTTCAGCGCCGACTTCGCTGGGTGTAGAGTTCGCTGAGCGGGGAAACCTTACCTTAGTGGGATTCATGCGTGATGAGAAAATGAATATTTATTCTGGAGTTGAAAAAATCACAGATACTGAGGTGACAAGCGCGTAAAAATACGTCACATCTATTGTGTGCAACTTACGATACAAGAAATAATAAACTTAACTGGTGCTAAGCTCGTGCAGGGTGTTAGCGAGCTGACGATCTCTGGTGTGGCTTCTCTCGCTGAAGCTGGTGATACTGAAGTTTCTTTCCTGGGTAACGAGAAGTATTATCAAGACTTTCTTGGTACGAAAGCAGCTGCCGTATTCGTACCAGCCGGACTACCTGATCAGCCAAGAGCAGCAGTTTTGTTAGAGGTTGAGAATCCATCATACGCCTTCGGTGAAGTAGTGAAGGTACTAGCTACTAAACAACGTACAACAAGGCTTGGTGTTCATCCAAGTGCTGTGATCGCTGATGATGTTGTGATCAATAAAGATAAGGTTTGTATCAAGCCTAATGTGGTTATTGAAGCGGGTTGCGAGATCGGTGACGGAACCGAGATCGGTGCAGGATCAGTCATTTGTGAAGGATCTAAAGTGGGCGAAAATTGCTTATTTCACTCAAATGTGAATGTCCGTGAGCACGCACAGATTGGTGATCGTGTGATACTCCAGCCTGGCTGTGTCATCGGTTCATGCGGTTATGGCTACGAGCTAGTAGACGGTAAGCACACCAAGGTAGATCAGGTGGGGGTAGTGGTATTAGAGAATGATGTGGAAATCGGAGCTAATACTACTATTGACCGTGCGAGATTTGGTAAAACCTTCATCGGCGAAGGGTCGAAGATTGATAACCTCGTGCAGGTCGCCCATAATGTGCGTATTGGAAAACATTGTTTAGTCATTTCTCAATCAGGAATAGCAGGGAGTTCAAAGTTAGGGGATTACGTCACTATGGCTGCTCAGGCGGGGCTTTCAGGGCATTTAGAAGTGGGTGATAAAGCGACTTTGGCAGCTAGATCAGGAGTTACTAAATCTCTTCCAGGAGGAGTGGTTTATGCTGGATTCCCAGCTAGGCCGATGCGTGAAGATGGTAAAAAACAAGCGGCACTTGCCAAGCTCCCGCAACTCCTCAAAGAGGTGAGAGAGCTTAAGAAACAAATCGACCAGTAGAATTTCGAGACTTCCTAAACAGCTGATAGATAATCATATTCTGTTTGGCGTTTCCCAGTATAGTTACCGTTACAGTAATTATGATAATAGGAGCAAGACTGCTCAAATTCTACCGAGTATAAAAAATAATGATTTATAAAAAAACGATAATTGGAGATGTTGAGTACCAGTTGTTAGATCTAGATCAGAAGGCGGTGGAGAAGAGGATCATCCAGGATATGGATGCGGGGGTGGATGTTTATTATGATAGACGATGGGAGGTGACAGACTCTCTAACAGTTTGGCTTGAAGATCATAATGACTTTTATAAGGGTAAGCGAGTTCTCATTCTAGGAGCAGGAGTTGGTGCTGAAACTTTGGTGCTCGGCAGATTGGCTGAGAGAACTTATATTAATGATCTTTCACCTACGGCCTTGGATCTGTGTTCTGAGCAAATGAACTACAATGGATTGGTGAATCACGAGGCACTGTTAGGGCGTTATCAAGAGTTAGAACTGCCTGCTGTCGATATTGTAGTGGCTAGTTTTCTAGTGTACAATCGTGAGACTTTAGCTTCGATGCGAGTATTCATGGCAGGCAGTCATGCTCAGTTTATCCTTATGAATGAGAATCTAAAGGAATTTCAATCCCTATTAAAAGAGTTTTCCCATGAGGTGATCTTCGAGTTAGAAGGAGCTAAATGTGTGATGTTCGGGCCATCGAAGAAATAATTGTTAGTATCAATTTTGTGAGTGATTGACCGTACGCGTGTAAGTTGATTTTAAGATCTGTAAATTAACTAGTTACATCATCTAGTCAGTTTACCTTGCTCTTAACTGTGGTGCTTCTGCGAATGCTCTGGCGTTGTGTCGGTTGTTGAGTTCTGTTTTGCCATATTTCCATGGGTCGCGACCTGCTTCTGTGAAGACTGCCATGCCTATGACACCTATGTTTCTGGTGCCTGTTCCGCTGAGTTGAGTGTATGAACTGTTAACACTTGCGAACTTGAATGCAGCCACCGCATCGGCACTTTTTCTAAAGCCTTTGACGGTGAGCGTCTCCCCAGCTGGGATAATGTAGCCGCGGCGTTTGATAGAAGCTGGCTTGCCGTCCATGACATCAAGACCATCTACACTAAATACAATTTCAAGTCTGGTGCGAGAGAGGTTTTTCACGACGAGTGCGTAGTTCTTATCTTTATTACCAGTGACGAATCGCTTACCTTTGGAATGTTTGTTTTTGAGGTAGCCCCATGATCCTTTGACGCCCCATTCTACTAGCCCATCAGCTGCTTTTTGCATACCAGAACCACTGTAGCTCCAGGAGTTGGTCATTGCTTTGATGCCTTCTTTGTCATTGTAGTAGATAGAGGCGACTCCACTTGGTTTGTTGCTAGAGCGTTTGAAATTAATAAAGCCTACTTCTGAAGAAATGTCTTTTCCCCAACCTGTGCCGAGACCTGGGCGCTCGAGAGGAGGTGAGTAAGCGCTTACAGATTTACTTTTCGCTAGACTATCTGTTTGAGGAGCTTCAGATACTGATGGAATGTTAGGGACTCCAGGTGGGGCTACAGCACAGCTTGTGATATTGAGAATGCTGATCCCTAGTCCAATGGCCGCTATGCTAGATAAGGAAGTTAGTTTTACTTTATTTCGACACAGGCTTTTAGTGGTGAATTTCATAATAAGGCTAGAAAAACAGCATTTAATAAATTAGTCAATTGTTTTGTGCTAAAAATACTGCATTTTTAAATTGCAGTATTTTTAGCACTCTGTATAGTGATCTATATGAGCAGATTAGAAAACGGTCAAATGTCCCGTAGGGAACGGCAGATTATGGATATTATTTACCGTCTGGGTAAGGCTTCCGCAAAAGATGTGGAAAAGAACTTACCAGATCCTCCGTCATATTCAGCAGTACGCGCACTATTAGTAACGCTGGAGAAAAAGGAAATGGTGAAGCATGAAAAAGAATCTCGACGCTATATTTATAAGCCAGCAGTGGCAGAAAAGAAGGCGCGTAAGTCAGCATTAACTAATTTGATTTCTACGTTCTTCGAAGGGAAACCTCAAAATCTAGTAGCAGCATTGTTAGATGAGAAGGATCAAGATTTATCGAAAGAAGAGATCGATGAAATTCGTAAAATGGTGAAGTAGATTATTGAATCTAATTATAGAAGAATTATGGTAATTACGAGCATCATTATTTCAGCGTTAGCGCTGGTATTGAGTATGTGGACGGGTAGGAAAAATCCTGTGTACTCCTCTGGACTCACTGCTGGGATGTTAGTGTTACTGATGCTGACTCCGTTGTTGTTATGGATGCCTAAGATTCATCTCAATGTAGATTTTAGTTGGTTGCCGTTAATAGCAAGAACTTCAGAAACCGCTGCTGTACTAGAAGTAACAGCTTTGGGTAGTGGGATTAGTTTTATGGTTTTTAGTTTGTCTGTGTATTTTGTGATAGGCATGTTCTTGTTGATGCGCCTGTGCAGCCATTATACGGTAATACGACGCTGGTGTATGGAAGCGTTGATGTGTGATGATGCAGCCACCTTTGTTTTATTAAATGACTGTGCAGATCAGCTGAAGTTAAAGAAATTACCTGAGCTTAGGATTTCTGAGAATGTGGATTCTCCTGTGATTACTGGGGTGATGAAGCCGGTTCTGCTTTTACCTGTGAATGCTATCAGCTGGAGTGAGGAGACATTGAAAATGGTAATGTTGCATGAGCTTGGACATGTGCAGCGTAGAGATTTATGGACTAGCTTAGTAGGGCAGGTTGCTTGTGCTCTACATTGGTATAATCCGTTAGTATGGATGCTTAGAAAGCGACTGACTCACGAGTGCGAATACGCGTGCGATGCGCATGTGATCTCGTCTGGTGCTCACCGTAAAAGCTATATCAATGCATTGTGTGATGTGGCGGAATCTTGTCATGACGATAAGCTGAAGAATACAGGATCTGTGCTTGGCTTCTCTGCAGTCTTAGCGATGGCGAATCAGGCGAGCTTGAAGAACCGTGTGACGAATTTACTAGAAAAACGTTCAGGGGTGAGCCGTGTAAATACGATGCTTGTAATGCTAGTGCTTGGTGTGTCAGCGAGTGTCGCCTTAGCGATCAATCTGGTGCGTCCTGATATGAGTAAGGGGATTCAGAAGAAAGGAATAGCCGATGAAATGATTATTCCATTGTTCGAGAAGGATGTGGATCTGCGACTTAGTGCGAATCCATTTCCTGGAGACGAGTAAGCGAGTGAATGCTTACTTACTAGTGAGGAAGTAGCCGAGGTAGCAGAGCACTAGACCGCCGATGACGGAGAGTAGGATGTAGCTGAGAGCTAAGCCGAGATTACCTGACTGGATGATTTTTTGAGTATCTAGAGCAAAAGTGGAAAAGGTGGTGAAGCCGCCAAGGAATCCGGTCATGGCGAGTGGTGAGATCCAGTTAGGATGATGAGCCTTCAGTAGCCCAAAAAGAATCCCTATGAGTAGGCAACCTAATAGATTACAAGTCAGGATTCCCCATGGCATTTTATTGCCTGGGGTAGAGCCTTGGAGCTGGAGTGAGAGGAGGTAACGAGCTGTGGCGCCGAGTCCACTACCGATGAAAATGAGGAGTACGTTTTGCATATGATGTAGAGATGAAAATAAGGGAGAGAATTTATTTTTTTAGGATACCGTAGCGAGGGCTGAAGGTGAAGGCGAGCAAGAATATAATACCTAGGAGGATTACTATAGCTTGCCCTGCATGGATGTTGACGAGATGGCTGAGCGCCACACCACCTGCACCAGAGACAGCTCCGACGATGGCTCCACCCCAGAACAAGCTCTTGGTGTTATCTGTAAATAGCAGCATGATGGCTGATGGCGCTACGAGAAGAGAAACGGAAAGCACACTACCGACTGCCTGAAGAGATGCGACGAGCATTAGGATGAGAAGGGTGAAAATGAGATACTGCATGGCTCTAACAGGTACTCCTTGGGCGGACGCTACGTTTGGCTCAAACATGGTGAGTAAAAGTGGGCGCATGAAGAGATTACACAATGCTAGGCTTAGGGTACTGATGATGAAGATGAAGTTTAAGTCACGGGGTGACATGAGGCTTAGATCACCAAAAAGCCAGCTTTCGAGAGATGCGACTACTGGTAAGTGTGGCAGGATGGCGATGCCAGCAGAGAAGGCGGCAGTATAGAGGACCGCTAGTGCTGTACTCTCAGGGATGCGAGAATTTCTGCTTACGAGAACGGAGCCAAGACCGACGAGGATACAAGCGAGTAATGCGCCCAGAAAGGCATTGGCTTGAGTGAGCTGCTGGGTGATGAGGACGGCAAGTGCGATACCTGGTAGCATGGTGTGCGCAAGTGCAGAGACGGATAGCGCACTGCGGCGAAGGTTAACGAAACCACTGAAGAATCCATTGGCAAAGCCAATCACGGTAGCGCCGACGAAGGGCGCAGCCAGTAGGTCTATGTTAGCTAGGATGTCCATAGTTAGTGTGATATACTTGAGTTAAACGTGGTCTCTAACAGCTTGTCAGTGATTAGCTCTTGGCTATCACCGAAGGCGATGTTTTCACGGTTGATGAGCAGGACTTGATTGAAGAGCTCCTTGGCTGAGTGCATGTCGTGATGGGAGGCGATGATGAGTCTTCCTTCACCGGCGAGCTTGTGCATGAGATCGCTCAGAGTCTGGGCTGTGGTTCTATCGAGACCTGTAAATGGCTCGTCGAGCAGGAGAACGTGTGCTTCCTGTGCGATGGCGCGGGCTATGAAGGCTCTTTGTTGTTGGCCGCCAGAGAGCTGCTTGATTTGACGGTTTTGTAGATCTGTTAGAGCGAGCGATTCGAGTGCGTTATCTACGGCTTCTCGATCTTTATTAGAAAATTTATTCCACATACCTAGTTGTGGGTAGCGGCCCATCTCTACTAGTCCGCGGACGGTGATGGGGAAGTTCCAGTCGACTTCTTCGCGCTGAGGCAAATAGGCGAACTCGCTGGACCATTTACGGACAGCAGTGCCGCGCCATTGGATGTTACCTGAGGATTTCTTAACGAGTCCAGCGATGGCTTTTAGTAAAGTTGATTTACCTGCTCCATTAGGGCCGATAAGGGCGAGCCTGTTACCGCAAGATGTATTGAAACTGATATCTTCTAGAGCTGTTAGACCGCGGTATTTGACGGTGAGGTTTTCGACTACGATGTCATGATGGTGATCGTGGTGCGCGCAGCATGAGTGGTCCTCGTGTGTGTCTGGATTTGAGGTTGATTTTGGTTTATTCACTGGGGGTCTCCTTCCATTGAAAATTCATGATGTCAGTGATGTCACCTTCTGCGCGGAGAGTCTGGCTTTGGTCATCGAGTCCGTCTGGTGAGAGTGTGATCTGGATGAACTGGTAGCCATCTTGTGGGTTATCCCATTTTACTTTACAGAGGATTTCGAGTTCTTCAGTGAGGTTATTAGGGAGCTGGATTTCGCCGTTCCACTCGAATGCGTCTGGATTATTTAGTGCAAGTAGGGGAGTGTCAGTAGCTGGGTGACTGATGACGAGGCTTTGTGGTTTAGCAGAAAAGTAGAGGTCGGCGTATGCTGTGACAGTGTCGAGTGCTGGCTGCTTAGAGGTGTTGTCCTCCGATGATGCATCAGTAGCTTTATCACCGTCTTGAGAAAAGACCAAACGCATCCCGACATACATGCTGAGCATGATGAAACAGGCAAGCGCAGTGGCTAAAATGGGTGATCCTTTCATAGAAAATTTTTCTCTAAAGAAGCCTGTGATTAAACTTCCAAGATGGGCGGAAGTGTCGGTTATAAAAATGCTTAATACAAGAAAATTGCGTTAGTGTTGAGATGAAGATTATTTGTTGGGTTTGGGAATCTGAAAGATGAGATGTGTTAGGTCTGCTGAGGGTTTCTTAACTGGAGTAGCGTAGCGTATGCTGGTGGATAGAGTCGCTAGCATGAGTAGGGGTTTATCATGGTTGTCAGTTTAACAAAGAAACGGGGCTGGCGGAAGAATACACTTTCAATTTCTGTGTTTGTCGGCTTAATGAATGTCAACAACACACCTTAAGAACTATGCCTTACAGAATTTGTAAAATGATCGAAGTGGAGAATGGTCACCTGCTCTCCAAGCACCCAGATAAATGCCGTTTTCCACATGGGCATACACGCAAAGTTGAGTTGATGTTTGAGGCGGATACGCTAGATGATCATGAGATGGTGTTTGATTTTAAGCTGGTGAAGCATATGGTGGAAGAGTTTATTGATACTTATGATCATGCATTATGTATGAATACTTCTGATCCTAAGTTTGAGTTTTTCAAGGATGCTTATGGTGACCGTATTATTGGGTTTGAGAATGAAGATCCTACGACTGAGGTGATGGCGCGGACTATTTTTGATCACACGGCGAAGGAGTTAGCGCATCATGTGGATAATCCTGATGATGAGTATCCGGTGCGCGCGGAGGTGAGACTGAAGACTGTAAGGATCTGGGAGACTACGAGTTCTTGGGCGGAGTATAGTTTGTAGTATTTTTTTGGTCTCTGAAGATAAGGTTTTCTCTGGAGGTATGCTTTTGTGTTGTCGTGGGAGAGTGTGGTCTTTAGTTTATGAGTCTAATGATGAGATTTTGTAGTGCTTTTTTTACACTAGTATTGGTGGTGTTGTTTGTTACTAGCTGTTCTTCACCGTTTGCGACGCCTGGTAAGACGGTGCTTGCGCCTACTCCGCTGGCGATCGTTTATGGTAAGTATTTACAGAACGGGGATCTAGATGAGGATGAACTGCGTAAGTTTGTACCGGTATTTATCTGTAGTAGTAGAAACCTAGATCCGCATGGCGATAGGGTTGATCCATTTGGAAATAAACGTAGCGCTGAACTGGTTCCTTACTTGGCAATGGCTGAGGTTTCTATTGGTAAAAATACGACGCCAGATGTGGTGCTCGTAGAGTCAAGGAATGTGGTGAAGCGTAAGAAAACGAAGGTGGAGATGGAGTCTATCACGATGTTTGAAAGCCCAAAGCTAACGCCGTTTTCATCACGTGAGGATAAGAAGCGTGAGTTTGGAAATAATGCTTGGTTGAAGCGCTTGGGTGCTGAGATGAAGCGAAGTAAGCTTAAGGAGTTAACTGTGTTTGTGCATGGTTATAATACGAGTTTGGTGGAGAATACTGAGCTATTGGGCGAGATGTATCATTACGCTGGTAGACAGGGGGCTGTGGTAAACTACGAGTGGCCGTCGGCTGGTAAGCTGTTAGGGTATTTTAAGGATAAAGGTAATGCGGAGCACAGTACGAGATTGTTCAGGAGCTTTGTGAGTAGGGTAGGGCAGATGACGGGTGCTGAGAGTGTGCGTATCATTGCGCACAGTGCGGGTAATCCTATTGTCGTGAATGCACTTAAGGAACTGAGGCTGATGAATAAAGGGCTGAGTGCTGAGCAGCTACTAGAGAAGTATAAGATCAGTCAGTTGGTGTTAGCTGCGCCAGATATGGACTCGATGCGCTTTATGAATGCGGTGTTTGATCGCTTCTTTGAAATGGCGGCAAATGTGACGGTGTATGCGTACCCGAAGGATAAGGCGCTAGCTGTATCTGGTAAATTATTCGGTGCGAACCGGGTGGGTAGTGCGATGGGCAAGCTGACCGACTGGGAGAAGGCGGCGCTGAAGTTGTCTACTAATCTACAGATAGTGGATGTGACGGTGCCGCAGAGTAAGTATGGCAGTCTGTTAGGTCACGGTTATTTCCATAGAGATCCGTGGGTGAGCTCAGATATTTTATTAGGAGGAAGTGTCGTCAATGCTGCCGAAAGAGGGCTAGTTAAAAGCGCAGACGGTGTGTTCTGGGGATTTACCGAAGATTATCCGGAGAGGCTTAGGGCTCTCCAGAGGTAGAGCTTATGGGAGGTAAAGGCGTGGAGAAGTGAATTACTTCCTACGTTTGTATGACTTGTTCTTAGATGTAGAGTGCGAGGAATTAGAGCTTCGTTTCGGCTTACCGTTTCCACTTAGACCACGCTGTGTTTGTTTTTTAGACTTGGTCGGGGTGCTGTGGTATCCATTGAGTAGTTCTTTAGGATTGGTCTGGAGCATCTCTAGATCTTCTTCACTGAGTTCAGCCCATCGGCCAGGCTCGAGTCCTGTATCGATAATCATACCGATGCGCACTCTGACGAGGCGGGTGACGTTGAGGTGAAGTGCTTTGCACATGAGGCGAATCTGGCGTTTCATGCCAGTCTCTAGGGTGATGAGCATTCTTCTAGGTGATAGACGTTTCACTGACTTGGCTTTAGCGCGGGGCATGCCTTTACCGATGAATACTCCACGTAGGAATGTGTCTAATACTTCGTTGTCGTATGCTTGGTTGGTAGTAACGAGGTATTCTTTCTCTAGCTTTTGAGATGGGTGAGCGAGACGTTGCGCTAGCTCTCCATCATTAGTGAGGACGAGGAGTCCTTCTGAGTCTTGATCTAGTCTGCCTACATGGTTCAGGTGTTTGAGTGTAGGAGGTAGGTATTCATAAATAGTTTCTCGTTTTAGTTCGTCGTTCTTTGTGCAGACGCAGCCTCTAGGCTTGTTAAAGATGATGGTCTTGAGCTGCTTTGGAAGTACACGCTTGTTGTCGATCTTGACGAAGTCATCTGTAGTGACTTTCTGTGAGAGGTCTTTACAGACGTAACCATTGACATAGACGAGCCCTTTCTGGATGAGGTCATCACACTTTCTACGTGAGTCGATACCGCAAGCTGCGAGGTAACGGTTTAGGCGAAATTCCTCAAGCTCCATGTCATCTTGCTCATGTACTTGTGGTTGAATTTCTAATTTCTCAGGCTGTGGTTGGTCTTCTGGTGTGGGCATGGTGTGCTTATTGTAATGTGGCTCTCTCTTAGTGTGGCTCTGTGCTAGATCATATAGAAAATAAAGCCCGCAGGGCGAATGGATCGCTCAGCGGGCTAATGAAAATTTTGATCGGTCGGATCTAAATAGATAAAGCTAGGGATTGAATAGTGTGTACGTGAGCTAATAAATTAGCTGTGACGTATAACTAGTCAGTAACCTTAGTTTTAGGGAGACCAGTCGGTGACTGACCTTCTGCCCATTTACCTTGCTCTTTGAGTGCTTTTACGCGCTCGAATCGCTTCATAACTGATCGCTTACCTTGAGCGCTACCTTGTGCTTTGAGACTTGAATGCTTTGACATATTGAAATTGGATTGTTCTGAGTGGTTTTGATAGTGGGGAATCTCAGTTTTGGCAACTAGAAAGTGTGAGTAAATTCGGCTTTTTAAGGTGTTTGTTGAATCTACTACATAAAAAAGCACCACGATCAGTGTGCTGTGGTGCTTTAAGAGTGTGTATTATTTAGAATCTAATGTTTAGTCGCTACTAGCAAGTGACATGAGGATTCTGAGGACGTACCAGAAGAGAAGTGCTACTGAGGCGAATAGACTGAGTGACGCTGCTACGTGCTGGTTTGTGTTGTAGTGGTGAATGATGTTGCTCGTAGAGTGGAGTACGCTTCCTGAAGCAAATAATACCATGGCTGCAGAGAACCACATACCTAAGTCGAGGTTTATTCCAGGAATGAATGAGAGAGCGATGAGTCCCATGGCTATGAATCCACCAACTTTAAGGATGCCGCCTAGGAAAGAGAAGTCCTTTTTCGTAGTGAAGGCAACGAGTGTAATGCCAGCTAACATTGCAGCAGTGAGTCCGCCTGCTTTCATAACGATGCTATGGTCACCAAGGTAGGCAGTAGCGATGTAGATCATTGGTAGTAGTAAGATAGCTTGAGCTACTACATAGATACCTAAACCTGCATATTGTTTTTGGACGGATGTGTTACTCATTGCCCACTTATTGGCGATATGAGATACTCCCATGTAGGCTATTAAGACCATCCACCAAACTCCAGTCATCTTGAGAGCGAGGTTTACCATCATGTCACTCTGAAGGAAGAGGTACTCAAGAGCGATGACGGCTGCGATAGCGCCTGCTAGGTGGGTGTAGGTTTTGCGGATGAACTGGGCTCTGATGTCCACTGATTGGGATGCTACAGAGTATGGCGATGCGTATGGGTTTTCGCTAGAGTTATTTTGGTTTGTGTAATCTTGCATAGTTAAGTAATGTTGTTGTTATTCATAGAATAGGTGAAGTTTTGCGGATGTAAAACGGAAATTTGTAATACTTGCGAAGCTGGAATCCATAAAAATTTATATACTGTGATATGGGTTGTAACTAGCTAAATAGCTAGTGGATAGAGCTTTTTTTGAGTGGTTTTTCTTTGGGTGTTGACTAATGAGGTTCTAAAATACATTGACGTGGATTATATTTATAGTAGTGTGTTAGATATTATGAAATATACATTATATAATACTATGAGAGGAGTTAAGATGATAGGGTTTGTTTGTATTCTTGGTTTGGTGAGTTGTGACAGTGGTGGTGGAGACGTTATTAGTGAAGCATCGGGATTAGACGTTCAACTTCCAGATGATTTAGCTGCAGCAGTTGATTTTGGTCCTGCTGATTTTGATTCTGAGACTGTGAATGATGCGGCTGAAGAGGAATACGTTGCAGCTGTGTTTGCAGGGATTAATGCAGAGAGAGCTCGAAATGGACTTGCTGATCTCATCATTGATACTGAATTGAGCGCATTGGCAGAAACCCATAATGAGAGTATGATCAATTTAGCTACAGTAGGAGGTGATATTACAATTAGTCATAACGGAGCTTTATTGAGAGCGGATGCGTCATTTGTCCGTGGATATACTAACTATGGGGAAAATGTTGGAGCTAATAGAGGATTTACTAATGATGAGATTGCCGATAACCTTTTAGAGGGATGGATAGGCTCTGAGGGACACTTTGATAATCTAACCGGTGATTATACGCATACTGGAGTTGCGATTACCGTAGATTCCCGTGATGGTACAGTTTACGCCACTCAGGTATTTGCACGATAGAGAACTACTGTATTTAGCGGATAGTTTCAAAAAGGTACCAGATTATTAAACGTGCTTAGCACAGTTTGACAAGCTGGTATTTTTTTGTGTCAAAATTTATGACGAAAGGCTGAGTGGTCACTTGCTCTATCTGGGAAATTTGCTTAGGTTATAACTCTTGAAATTCGACTATGAGTAAAACCTCTACAAATACTGTTAATAAAGCGAAGTCCTATGTGATGGAGCCGCCTAGGTTATTAGCAGGGGTTACTTTATTATACTGGGGGGCGATGACAGGAGAGCTGGTTGTGGCGCTTATCATGGCAGTTATTTTAGAGGGGAAGAACTGGGTGAAGTGGAATTGGGATTTTGATGATTCTGCTTATTTAAAGGCTTTTCATGTATCACTTGGGTTAGTGGGCTTTGTGTTATTCTTAGTCTGGATGGGTGAGGTGGATCAGGATAGTCTGTATAATGTGAATAAATGGTTTCCTGTGTGCCTGCTGCCTGTGGAGCTAGCGCAGCGGTATGGACGAAGTAGGTCGATGAAGCTTAATACTTTTTTTTACTTCGCTAGGAGGCGAATGAAGCAGGATATGAAAGAGGGACGGCCAGTGGAGTATGAGGTTCTCAATACTGGATACCCTTATATATTACTTACTATTGTGGTGGCTAGCTGTAGTGAACGTATGGATGTGTTTATTCATATAGCGATGCTTGTCTTAGTGGCGGTGATCTTTATGACGGCAGGAGTGAGGCGTGGATTAAGCTGGAAGCGCTTGATCTGGGTGGCTCCCATAATGATGGGGTCTATCGCATACTTGCAACTTGAGTTAGCTAATATTTATAAATCATATATGGGAAGAGGTGACGGGGGCTTAGGTAAAGTTGGTCGTGGTTCGTCTGCGTTCTATTCTGATCTGGGGCAGCTTGGTGATGTGAAGCAGAGTGCGGATATTCAATGGCGGATGTGGGGTGATAAGGTGCCGGAGTATCTGCGTATGAGTAACTTCAACAAGTGTTATGGGGTTGGTTGGAGTTATGAATTTAAAGCTGAAAAAGAAGGTTTTGAAACTATGAATGCTGCCTTTGATAGTGGTGCTGGTATCGATGTGGGGGCGAATGGTGAGGGAGTCTATGTCTTCAGAAATGAGCATCAGGAGTTACTTGATTCTAGTGACAATGAGAAAGCGATAGTGAGGCTTAGAGGTATGGGGGATTCTCTTAGGAGTAGAGGAACTGTTAGTGAGCAGAGTGTGGTTCCTTCTATAGGAGGGCTATTTGCGGTCAGTGATATGGCGGGTTCTGATGTGATACCAGCGGTGCATCCACTAGGAGTGTTGCAGTTGTCTAACAGAAAAGCGGTCATTGATTACCGTCTCTGGGGTGCTGATGTGAACCTTCTTGATAGGGCTCCTGACGCCATGGATCTTCAAGTTAGTACTATAAATGCGGACGATGTGATGAAGCTCAGCCGAGAGATAGGGCTAAGTAGTTATTCATCTGCGGATGAAAAAGTGGAAGCGATACGCCAGTTCTTTTTCAGTAATTTCACGTACTCGCTGTATATGGATATGCCAGAGGTGGATGTGAGGGGGAATGATCTCCAGCGTTTTATGCATGGAGTGAGGAAAGGTCATTGTGAGTATTTCGCTACTACCGCTGCTTTGCTGCTTAGAGAACAGGGAGTACCTGCTCGTTATTGTGTAGGGTATGTTGCTCGGGAAAGGGATGGTGATACTTGGATCATGCGTGGCACACATGCACATGCTTGGTGTAGCGTATGGATTGATGGAGTATGGGAGACTGTGGATTTGACTCCTCCAGATTGGCTAAGTGCTGAGAATGACCATCAGGGGGCAGACTGGTCACAAGGAATG
This sequence comes from uncultured Rubritalea sp., assembly GCA_937981665.1. GTDB lineage: Bacteria > Verrucomicrobiota > Verrucomicrobiia > Verrucomicrobiales > Akkermansiaceae > Rubritalea. The sequence goes on along the minus strand of CALJOJ010000021.1, from coordinate 35,456 downwards.
CGCGATTGGTTTCATAACATTAAGCAAGACTTCCTTATGTGGAGAACAGATGAAGAGAATAAGTCTTTTGTAGGTATGATATTTTGGGGCTTAGGCGCGATATTGCTCGGGTGGGTGGCGTATCGCTTATTTAAAGCCAAAGAGCTGGATGTAGTTTCGGACGGTAAGCTACCTGATTACTATGGCTATGAGATCTCTGCTGAGTTAGTGATGCTGGAAGGAGGGCTTACAGAGGTGATCGGGGCACGGCCAGTTTCTAGAACATACCAGCAGTGGGTTCATAGCGGAGAAGGTAAGTTGGATAAGCAGTTGTTTGCGAAGCTAAAAGAGCTGGTTTCGCTACATGAGGAATCTCGTTTCGGAGGGTATGATAGAACTCAGCAGATAGGCGAACTAGTTGACAAAGTAAAATTAAAACTAAAAATGTAATGTATTCAACTGATTTGTTATAAGTAAGTTGTGATTTATTTATGTGATTATATTGGTTTTTTGTTGCTAAACAGTATTTTTTTACTATGTTTAACGAGTAATCAACATTAACTTATGGCTAAAAAGAAAACAACATTGGCTCTCAGAGTAAACGGAAACAATCCAAATCACCACCTATGGAATAATAGGGGAGTCTGGTGGTGCCACCTTACTGTACATAAAGCTGATGCTACAGCTGAACGCCTTAGGTTTTCTCTTAAGACAAGAGACGTGGATCAGGCAAGACATCGTAGAGATAAGATCTTTGATGACATTGCAAAGCATTACGAGATTGCAGCTTAAGTAAGCTCTGCATCAACATCATTAAGTTGCTAGAGGTTCTTTTGGATCTGATTTTAAGACAGTGTACCTATGCTAAGTGCTAGGTATTCTTTAAATCTATAGCGTGATTATTTTATTGCGCTATTTTTGTGAGTACTGCTTTTTGAGCATGTAGTCTGTTCTCGGCTTGCTGGAAAATGGTGTCAGCATGAAGCTCGAGTATTTCCTCTGTGATTTCCTTACCTCGGTAGGCAGGTAAGCAGTGAAGAACGATGTGATCGTCATTCGCATGTTCGAGTAGTTCTTTGTTCACCTGGTAAGCTCCGAAAAGGGCTTCTTTCTCAGCTTGTCCTTCTTGCCCCATAGATAGCCAAACATCAGTGTTTATGATGTCAGCATCTTTACAGGCGGCTATCGGGTCGTCAGTAAGAGTGATGTTAGACGCGCCTACTTGTTCCATAAAGTTAGTCGGAGGTAGGCAGCTTTTTGGTGCGGCGATGACGAGCTCAAAGCCTAGATGTTTCGCAGCCCAGATCCATGAGCGAGACATGTTGTTATCTCCATCACCGATGAATACGACTTTCTTGTTATCCCAAGTGCCGAGCTTTTCTTTTATAGTGAGTAGGTCTGCTAGGATCTGACATGGGTGTTCGTCGTCAGTGAGGGCGTTGATTGTGGGAATATTGCCAAACTTTGAAAAATCCACTACGTCTTGCTGGTCAAAGGTTCTGATGATGCAGCCGTGAACCATTCTGCCGAGTACTCTTGCAGTGTCCTTGATCGGCTCACCACGTCCGAGTTGAATATCGTTAGATGAGAGGAACATGATAGAACCACCAAGTTCGCGGACACCTACTTCGAAGGATACACGCGTGCGTGTGGATGACTTAGTGAAGATCATCGCCCATGTCTGACCAGCGAGTGGTTGAGAGCTAGGCTTACTACGTTCAGCTTTGATAGTTACAGCTGAGTCCACGAGGTTATTGAGAAGTTCTGCGTTGAGTTCTTCTATGGAGAGTAGGTGGTTCATGTGTTTGATCGGTTGATTGATATTTCCAGTAATGGAAGCGACAATAAAAACATGGTTATAAGCTCAATGTCTAGTGTTTTCTTGTTGTGTAAATGACTTCTGGCGTTAGAACTAGCCGAGATGAGATTAGACAAATACCTAGCTACGCATTCTGATGCTTCTCGTACACTGGCAAAGATGGCGATAAAATCTGGCCGTGTAGAGGTGAACGGTGAGGTGGTCAAAGATCAAGGTCGTAAGCTCAAGGCAGAAGATAAAGTCTGGGTCAATGGTCGCGAGCTGGCAGAGTCTAGTGAAGTGTATCTGGTGATGAATAAGCAGGCTGGGATTATCTGTGCTACGCAAGATGAAGAGCAGGATACTGTGCTAGATTTTCTCGATGGTTATACACATAGAGAGCTGCACATCGCAGGTCGCTTAGATAAGGATACTACCGGTCTAGTTCTTATTACTAGTGATGGTCAGTGGTCGCACCGTGTGACCTCGCCCAATTACAAGTGTGAGAAAATCTACTTGTTAGAAACTATTTTACCGATCCAGGAAACCTACGTCACGGAGTTTACCAATGGTATTCTATTACGTGATGAAGTGAAGCCGACTAAGCCTGCGAAATTAGAGATTACAGGTGAGAATACAGCCCGGCTAACTTTGACAGAGGGGAAGTACCATCAAGTGAAGCGTATGTTTGGTGCGATGGGAAATAGAGTCACTAAGCTGCACCGTGAGTCAGTGGGTGGAGTGAGTCTAGGTGATCTGGCAAAAGCTGGATTCCGAGAGCTTACCGAAGAAGAGGTTAAGAGCTTCTAGCGGGTCGCTCCGCGTTCACTGTTTTCAAGGAATGCAACTAGCTTCTGAACATGCTCGTTCTTGAAGCATTCAGCTAGTTTGGTTTCTTTGATTGCTTCTTTTAGGTTCTTTTCTTTCTTTAAAAAGAGGAATTTATAGGCTCGGCGTAGATTAGATATATCATCGCTGGTAAAGCCTCTTCGCTCAAGTCCGACTTGATTGATAGCTCGCACAGTGGCTGGATTTCCATCTACAATGGTATAAGGTGGGATGTCTTTTACTACTTTAGTAAAGCCACCAGTGATAGCGTGTGTACCTATGCGGCAGAATTGGTGGACGCCTGAGAGCCCAGAGATAATCACGTGATCTTCTACCGTGACGTGACCGGCAATAGATCCATTGTTAGAGAAAATACAGTGGTTGCCGATGACGCAGTCGTGAGCAACGTGTGCGTAGCATAGGAAAAGGTTATCGTGACCAATGGTGGTTGGTGTGTTCGGTGATGTAGAGCGGTGGATCGTGCAGTTTTCCCGGAAGGTGTTCCTATCACCGATAATTAGATAGGTAGGTTCTTCTTTGTATTTAAGGTCTTGCGTGAGTTGTCCTATCGCGGCAAATGGGAAGAAGAGGTTATCCTCACCGATGGTGGTGTGCCCATCGATCACGACGTGAGATTTCAGTGTGGAATTTTTTCCAATACTGACGTTTTCGCCAATGATAGAGTATGGTCCAATACTGACGTTTTCGCCAATAGTGGCTGATTCTGAAATGATAGCAGTAGGGTGGATCATGGCTGGATAAGAAATATTATTAATTAATTAAACGATTTAAGCGAGCATCATACTAGCTTTTTTTAGTGCGCTGATAAAGGTGTGTACGTCTTGTTCGTTATTGTAAATAGCAAATGAAGCGCGGACTGTTCCCTGAATAGAGAATCTTGCCATTAGTGGCTGACAGCAATGGTGGCCAGTTCGGACAGCAACTCCCATTTGGTCGATCAATGTGCCGAGATCGTAGTGGTGGATGCCTTCGATGTTAAAAGATAGTACAGCAGATTTCTTATCTGCCGTTCCGTAAATTTTTATTCCCGGTATTTCTTTGATGGCAGCTGTTGCTATTTCCAATAGATGATCCTCGTGAGCAGCCATGTCATCTAGGCCGATCTCGTTGATCCAGTCGAATGCAGCGGCGAGAGCGATGGCTCCTTCGATGTTTGGTGTGCCTGCTTCGTACTTGAATGGGAGTTCATTATAAGTAGTTTTCTCAAAACTAACGAGCTTGATCATCTCTCCGCCTCCTTTGTATGGTGGGAGGTGGTTGAGCACATCCTCGCGTCCCCATAGCACACCTATTCCAGTAGGTGCGTAACATTTATGCCCAGAGAAAACGTAGAAATCACAGCCTAGCTTCTGCACGTCTACCTGCATGTGAGCTGATGACTGCGCTCCATCTACAAGAACGAGTGCGCCTATTGCCTTGGCCTTAGGGATGATTTTCTCAATCGGGTTAATCGTTCCTAGTGCGTTAGAAATATGGCTGATCGCTACTACTTTAGTGCGCTCGGTGAGTAGTGTGTCTAGATTTGTGAGATTCCATTCGCCGTTATCGGTGATAGGGATGACGTCTAGTTCCGCACCAGTTTGCTCGCAGAGCATCTGCCATGGTACGATGTTAGAGTGATGCTCTAGCCCTGAGATTAGTACACGGTCGCCGGACTTAATGTCACCTGAGAGTGAAATACTAGTGGAGACGAGATTGATACTGTCTGTGGTTCCTGATGTGAAGATGATCTCATGACTGTGCGCTGCATTGAAGTGCTTGGCGATGGTGTCACGTGCTGCCTCATGAGCTGCAGTGGCTTGACGTGAGAGGTAGTGCGCTCCGCGATGGATGTTAGAGTTAGTCTCTGTGTAATATTTAGTGGAAGCGTCGATCACAGCTTGTGGGTTATGAGTGGTCGCTGCGTTATCGAGATAAGTGATGGGGGTGCCATTGACTTCTTGCTTAAGGATAGGGAACTGTGCGCGGATGTTTTGGATGGCTTGTTCGTCTAGAGGCATGTGGTGTGTTTGTGTGGTAGTCTAATGGGTTTAGAGACTGTATTACTCTTCAGCGAATACATCGGTGGTGAGTTGGTAGTATGTAGCTGGTGAGATAGTGAAGTAGTCAGGGTCGTTACTACTCTTCGCGTAGTAGAACGCTACTCGGTTAGCTCGCTCGCTAGCTTTAGCGATGAGTAGCGTATTCGTGATTTGTTCAGAAGGCATCGCGAAGTCATCGAATAACTGGCTAGTAATAGTGACTCGGCAGACTGGGTTACTCAGAGCATTGATGGCTTGTTCATTGTCAGGTCCGAGTCTGCGCCTAGCGTTGAGTTGGCAATTATTGTTGATGAAGAGCTTAGCTTGGAGTGGGTTCAGTTGATCTGAAGAGTCTTTGGTGCCGACTTTAGCGTCTGCAGAGTCTGTTAGGTAGTCGTAATTAACGGTGACTTTTTGCCTGCCTCGCTGATGGATAGAAAACTGGATAATGTCATTTTTTACGAGATTCCAGACCTGGTTGCTTTTCCATTCAGCTTCGTTTCTAGCGATGCGGGTGAATGAATCTTGGCTGATTTCCCAGACTACCGTGGTGCCTTGTAAATGAGCATAAATAGTGTCTCCCTGTCTTGAGAATAAGAGTTTCTGAGGGCGGCCAGCTAGCGGGCGAATGTCAATAGTGAGTATAGGGTTATGGAAATCATAGATGCTGAGATCCGTAGCAGCATCAGAGACGAATTCCTTAACTGGCTCTTTAGAAATGACGGCAATGAGGTTGGCAATGGCGGCATCATTTGGAGCGACTCGTTGATTATCCAGCGTGAGAAGCTCGTAGTTAGATCCTGCTGCTGGGCGGGCGATGATGATGGGTGGTTTATTGTTTTGTCTGATAATAAATCCGCGAACGTTTGCCCGATTAAGGTTTAGCATATGACGGGCACGCAGCTCATTAACACTAGAGGGTAGCGTTGCGACCGAGCTTTTAAATCCTTCTATAGGGCGAGTAGGTAGTTCGAAAATAACATCGCGATCAGTGATGGTGGCATAGGTAGTGTTCGCATTTTCATTAGCAGGAGGGTAAATCTTAAGAGTTATTCTCTCGTCGGAGCTAAAGTTTTTTATAGAAACTTGAGTGAGGTTGTCAGTCTCTTGAGGAAGTGTAATAGATCCTATTGGGTGGAGTTTCACCGCACGTAGGTTTGAAATTCCGACCATGAGCTTGGTTAGAGCTTTGTTGTCCATCTCTAGATCTAGCGGCTTAGAGATGCGCCATGGTGATTGAGAGTTTGAGTGTTCAATGACGATCTCTTTGTTAGACTGCTTTATGCTGATCTCCTCCATGAATTTACGGTTGAGTGCGAATGGACGATGGTCGCGAAAGCCACTGAAGTCATTATCGAAAAGTGAGCGGATATTTAGGGTCGGGTCAGCTACTAGGTAGAGCATGTTATCAGCATGTTCGTCCTCTTTGATGATATACGTACAGGGGAAGTCTAGAGAGACTTCTTTGCCGTTTTCATCGATAGAGTAGACACGGTGTTTCCAGGCTGAATCCATGCCTATCTTATAGCTAGCGGCTATTTCGTTATGGATGTCTGTCACGCTGACTTTGATCCAGTTTTCTTTAAATCCGTAGTCATCTAGATTTATATCATCATCGAGAGGGATGGCTTCTATGACTTCTGCATTGGTGGTGAAGGTGAGTAGAGGGTCTACATAAGTGATGCCTGATGCGCGGTCTTTGAATGGTGCAGTGTACTCCCAGATTTGGTTTCGGTTCAGCTTGAAGCTATGCTCGGGAAGTCCCTTTTTAGAAATAGTGATTGTATCTCTATCTAGTAGATTAGGGTTATCAAAGAGTCTGTTACCTGGAATGACAGCTCCACTAGCGTCAAGTGATGGCTGCTTGTTACTGTCTAGCAAGTCTAACACCAGCCAGTAAGTGAGGCTAGCGGTGCAGAGTGTTAGAAATAATGTGGTGAATAATTTCACAGGTTGTTAGAGACTAGATTTGCTTGATAGATGCTTAGTGGCTATGAGCGTCTGTTGAACCAGATGATGAGGCCAATGAATGCTGAGATGCTGGGAAGTACAGCGAGGACAGAGATGTTTATCTTGGATTTCTGCTCTTCAGGAATTGTGATTTTTTGGTTCTCTGCTGGCTTCTGGCCGATGCTTCCTACTAGGTCTTCTCTTCCTGCGAGCCAGTTGATAGATGAGACGGTGAAGTGAGTGAGTTCTTCGCGCATGTTGTTAGGCTTCAGGAAATGAGTGTTTCCTATCACTATCATTTTTGAGGTGAGGTGTTTGGTTGTATCTTGGTTCTGTTTACCTCGAACTACAGCGCATGCGATAGATACTGGGCGGCTGACTGGACTAGCAGGGTCAGCTCCGTTATCTTTACCGGGGTCGTACTTTACGTTGTCGTTCTGGTAGCTGACTTCTCCCCACCAGCCTGGAGCTGAATTGAGGATGGAGTACACGTTGATGTTTCTGCTGCCGAGTTGATCGAGATTGACCATGGTAAGTGAGCGGGACACGCCATCGAGCTGGGTAGCCTGATCACCGAAGCCTTTGGTGATCTCATTTCCACGTACGAAAGTACCACGAGCTGTGGTGAGTTTGCGGCCATTCTTCATCATAGTGACTTGATCATTTTCTACCTTTACACCGTAACTAGCGAGAAATCTACGGATCTTTACTAATTTAGCCTCAGGTTTCACTGTGATGAAAATAGAGGCATTGTTACGTGCCCAGTATTCATTTAAAATCTCAATCTCGTTGTCATCGAAGTCAACGTCGAGTCCAATGATAGCTAGGCCTTCAGCGTCTGCTGGGATAGCTTCACCAGAGGAAATCTGATATGGTTGGAGTGTGATGTTCTGACTATCTAGTAGGTAGTTAAATGTCTTCCAAGCTGGTGAGCCGTCACCTTGGTCGTCGATTTCACTTTTATCCACGATGAAGTAGAACTTACGCGGCTTACCTTCTATAGCACTGAGGAGATATGAAGTGATGACCTTTTCATCCTGCCAAGCCACGATGTGTGAGCCATCCTCAGAGATCTGGAAAAGATCTTTGATAGGAAGCTGGCGTATACGTTTGAGTTGAACAGAAGCTGCTTGAGTATTGCTGGCGAGAGGAGTAGCGCCTTCTGGTGTGTCGAGTGCTGTCTTTTCTACTTCAGTGCGGGCATCGATGAGGATACTATCTTCGAAGAGTGACTTCCTGTAGATGGCAGAGATTTCGTTGAGACGGTTCGCGTCTTTGACACGGTCGATGAACTCTATCTCCATATCAGCCGCTGAGTGACGTGCGTATTCTTCTAGCAGACTGCGCAGTCTCTGTGTGGTGAGTGGGTTTGGTTTCGAGATGACGAAGATCTTTATAGTGCCGTCATGCTCTTCAAGTTGTTTACCTTTTAGGAAGTCTAGTGAGAGTCCAGAAAGTGTGTATTGAGACCCGGCTGTCAGGTCTTTTCTGATATGCTTACTGGCAGTGAGGTAGTTAAATAAGCAGACGCAGACGAAGGCTAGAATGATCTGAAGTGCGATCACTGAGCCCATACTGAAGCGGTTAATCCGAGCGAGCTTCCTAGCTGGGCGGTTTTTCTTCTTAGTGAGAGTGTCTGAGTGTGCTTCAGGATCTGAGCCGGTCTGGCTGTCTGGTTTTGGTGACGACATAGCGGTAATAAAAGAAATTAGTTTTTCCAGCGGCGGTAATCCACAACGTGGTGAGTGAGTAGTAGAGTGAAAAAGGTCATACTCAGGTAGTAGACAAATGGACGTGAGTCGATGAGTCCTTGACCGAACGTATTGATATGATCTCCCATACTAACGTAATAGAAGAATCCATCTCCGATGAAGTTGTCTTCCATGATGAGAGGAACAAAGCCTAAGAAGAAGTGAAGGGCGAGTAAACCAAAGGTAACGATAGCGGCGATGATCTGGCTAGATGTGAGTGAAGATGCGAGGCAACCTACTGCTACAAAAAAGGTGCCGATTAAGGTGAGAATAGTGAAGATTCCAATGATCTGTCCCATTTCTAGCGGAGCAGGTGTGCTGGAGAAGAAGTCGAAAATCTTAATGTGAGCTAGTAGAGGAAGCCATAAAATACAGTAAAAACTGAATACCGCAAGGTACTTAGCTAAGACGACTTGCCAGGTGCGGATAGGTGCTGTCATTAGAGTTTCTAATGTGCCGCTACGCTCTTCCTCAGAGAAGAGCTTCATCGTGATGAGTGGGAAGAGGAAAAGGAAATAGATAGTGAAGATAGGGACGTTAAGACTATCTAATAGCATATTGTTCGTTACTGCTTGTTTTTCATAGCGTTGAAGGACTGTGGATAGACAAAACCCCTGAAGGAGCATAATGATACCTAGCACAACCCAGCCAAAGGGTGAGCATAGGTAATGACTGAATTCTTTTTTAAATAATATGTATAAAGTACGCATAGTAAAATCTGCTATGCATCCAATAGGTGAATCAGGATGACATTCCAAGTTCAAAGACAATAAACAGTCATAAATTTTACCTCAGAATTTACAAACTCAAAAATATGCCAAGCCTAGTAGTTAACAAGGAAAAGGTCTATAGAAGAGAATAGAGCTGAAGGGCGGAAAGGTAGAGCTGAGAGATGCCTCTGCTAGTCTTCTTTTATATTACTTAGCTCTAGATGTTAGTGAGTGGTTTTCGGCTTTATATAATGTGATAGTTGTTGACATTGTGAGTGAATTATTTAATCCGATATGGATGTTCATGGACGGGCAGAAAGCGCAGGGTAAGATATGCAAAAGCTTGGGAGTAGTGCTCCGTAGTTTATTGTTAGTCTGTGTGCTCATCACTTATGGAGGTGGTAGTTCATTGATGCAGGGAGTGGCGTGGGTTTCGATGTTGTCTTCAGAGATGGTAAATTCTAGTCCATTTGAAGATGGAGTGGAACGCACCTTTAGCGGAGAGAATCCATGTGCGCTCTGTGATCTAGCTAGTTCTCTACGTGAAGTAGAAGAGAGTGCTAATCATGTCCCATCTAATAAGCTGAGCAAGCAGGCAGATGTAGTGGAGAAGATGGTCAATAGACTTAGCTCAGTCCGATGTTTCAGCCCTGCCAGCACCTTGATTTTGATTGAAAGAGAGCAGCGTGAATCGCTGATCAGAATTTCATTAGAAGTAGATATACCACCACCAGATTTTGTTTAGAGCATTTCTAATCTAACAAAATTTAAACTAGCGCGTCACCCCATTGAGAATCGGGGATGACTCCGCATATATTATCTGTGAGCTCATTTGTAGTCTCGCAGGGTGGATTCTCGATATCTATATTTTAAAATGAAAATCAATACAACTGCCGTGGCTGCAGTATCAGCCACAATCTTGTCCGGATCTCTCTCAGCAAAAGAGGGGGACAATAATAATGATTATAATCAAGGAGGCTTCGTTGACGACGTCTTTAGTAAAAGTAATGTACTCTGCGAATACGTTGACTTCTCGCTAGATGCGCGTCTGCGTTATGAGTTCCGTGAACAAGGAACTGCAGACTCATCACACGCAGTTACTTTTAGAGTGAGACCAGGGATAATGATCTTACCTAAGAATGATGTTAGCTTTTTCGTAGAAGGTGAGTTTACCGAGGCTCTTGTAGATGACTATAACTCTGGGTCTCAAGCGTCGCTTTCTCCGTTTACTCCTGGGAATACAGATATTTTAGATCCTGAGACTACAGAGCTCAACAGAGCGTTTGTTCAGTACAAGAAGAACGGATTTCTTGCTAAGGTGGGTCGTCAGCGTGTCATCCTAGATAATGCGGCGTTTGTGGGGAATCTTAAGTGGAGGCAAAATGAGCAGACTTATGATGCAGCGACTCTTTCTTATAATCAAGAGAGCTTAGCGCTCACGTATTCTTATGTGAACCGAGTGAATCGTATCTTTGGTTCTGATGCTACTGGCGTAGTTGAAGCGCTGGAAGGGGATGTCCACCTTCTCAATGGCTGGACGAAAATTGGTCAGGATTTCAAGGTGGGTGCATACGCCTATCTTCTGGATTTTGACGATGCAGCTAGTAATAGATTTGCTAATAGAGCATCATCTAATACCTACGGCGGTTATATTGATTTTAAAGGTTTCCATGCTGAGTACGCACTTCAGCAAGATGGTGGTAACTCCACTCTCGATAGGGGGACCACAGATTACGCAAACATTTACTATACTAAGAAGGCTGGTAACTGGCACTTTAAAGGTGGGCTGGAGTACAGAGATTCAGAGTTCTACACGCCTCTCTCTACAGTGCATATGTTCAATGGATTTGCAGACAGGTTTATAGGTCAGCGCCTAGGTCTTGCAGCTAGTGATCCGGGGATCAATAACTTTTACGTACATGCTTGCACTGAGGCAGCGGGTGTGAAGCTTATGGCATTTGGTCACTACTTCTATGATGATTCATTTAGTGAAGACTTAGGCTGGGAAGTGGACTTCGTAGCAATGAAGAAGCTGACAGAGAATATCAATCTCGTCTCTAAGATCGCTTACTTTAACGGCCAAGATGATGACGGAATTACTCAGGGATCTGTTCAGATCGATTATTCATTCTAGGGAAAACGTATCATATTAGTTTATCAAGAGGGTTGGTTTCACTAGTTGGAACCGACCTTTTTTATTTGGGTTCTAATATAGGTAACCTCCGCCAACCTATATTAGTTGAATTAAATACTTCTTATGGGAACCTCTGGCAACCGTCACGAATTGAGTTTTTAGGTTTTCAATTCTGATCTAACATGGATTTATTAATCCATGACATGGGTGAAGGTCGCGCTACAGGAGCGGAGTGGCGCACCCCTCCACTTTGGAATAAGACGAAAAAAGCCAAGTAGGCGGGAGAGAGGATGAAAGCTATCCAGAAGGAGTAATAGGATAAGTAAACTAATGCGCTTTAATTTTTTGGTGAAAGTTTTTGCTATGGCAGAAAATTGGTGTAGTTTTTTTGCATATGAATATTAAAAAAGTAAGATTATTTCTTGGAGCGCTTGCTCTTGGTTTTATTGGTACAGCTTCAGCGATAGCTGCAGATGAGGAGGATACTCCAATGACTAAGGAGATGAAGGAGATCAGTTCTTCACTCAAGAGTCTTCGTAAGATCGATAAGTCAGATTATGCAGCAGGTGCTGCAGCTGTGCGTAAGGCGCATGAGGCTACTCTTCGCTCTATGGCATATAGTCCAGCACTCGTTAAGGAAATGGCAGACGGCGCTGAGAAGGAGATCGCTCTTGCTGACTCACGCAGACTTATGGGGCTTACCTATGCAGCTCTTTGTGAACTAGAGGTTGCTTATCTGAAGAAGGATGACAAGCTCATCGGTGAGCTAGCTCAGAAGTGGAAGGACCTCAAGAAGGAAGGTCACAAGGCTTACACTGATGATTAATCAGTTAGCGTAACAAATTTTCCAAAGCAGGTGATGTCAATAGGGCGTTACCTGCTTTTTTTATGCCCTAATAGAGCAGGGGACTAGATTCTTTTACGGTCTAGTAGGGATGCCTTGAGTGGGTCTGAGGCAGAGAGGTGAGCCATGGCTATGGCTAGGGCGTCTGCGGCATCGTGCTGCGGAGTCTCGGAGAGTCCGAGTAGGGCGCGGATCATGAAGGCGACTTGTGCCTTGTCAGCATTACCATTACCTACGACGGCTTTTTTGACTTTTTTCGGTGCGTACTCATAGATGGGTAGGCCTTGCTCAGCAGCGGCTATCATGGAGGCTGCGCGGGCGGCTCCCATAGAGATGGCTGTTCTTATAGATTGTACGAAGATGATGGCTTCAACGGCTACTTCATCTGGCTCGTATTGAGTGATGAGATTAGTAATGCCTGTTTTAACCGCCGTTAATGCGCCCGACTGTGGGATCTTACCGGGGATGGAGATGACGCCATAGTCGATGACGGTTTGCTTATGCTGGTCACCCTCTAGTAGCGCGTAGCCAGTATTTCTAACAGCTGGGTCAATGGCTAGAATTCTCATTGATTACGAGGGAGGATTGAAGTCTGGTGACGTAGTTACCTTCTACGACGTTTCGGCGCTGGGCGCTTTTTGCGGAGCGGTTTAGCTGGCTTGTCATCTAAAATAGCGGTGTACTTGTAGTCAAAGTTCTCAAGCTTTTTACGCTCAATTTTCTGATTAACAAAGACTTCTACAGAGAGAGCGTAGTCGAGCTCGTCTGCTGTTAAAATGGTGAATGCATCACCTTCAGATTCTGCTCTTCCTGTTCTTCCGATGCGGTGTACGTAGTCTTCCGCATTCTCAGGGACACGGTAGTTGATCACGTGAGAAACACTTGAGATGTCGATTCCACGGGCGGCTACGTCAGTAGCTACGAGGATGTTATAGGTGTTGTCCTTGAAGCCAGCGAGGGCCTTCATACGGTCTTTCTGGCCGATGTCAGAGTGCATCGCTATTACGCTCGCATCGCTCTTATCATTGAGCATAGAGCAGACTGTATCTGCTTCTTTCCGTGTGCGAGTGAAGATCATGAGTGACTCGTGTTCTGTTTGCTGGACGAGTGAGAGGAGTAGTTCGTCACGCTGATCCATAGATACTGGGTAGAATGCGTGCTTAATGGTAGAGGCTACTTCACGACGAGCGATCTCGATAGATGCGGGGTCAGTGAGGCAGAAGTTCGCAAAGCCTTGGATGGCTTGTGGCATGGTGGCTGAGAAGAAGAGCGTCTGGCGCTTACTACCATTATGGAATCTTCTAATAGATCCATTACGGTGTTCTTCCTCTTCTTTTTCTATGTTCCATGGACAGAGATTTACGATCTTTCTGACGATAGGGAGGAATCCCATGTCAAGCATGCGGTCTACTTCATCAAGAATGAGAATACTGATCTCACGAAATTTCACACTACCACGGAAATAATGGTCGACTAATCTGCCTGGAGTAGCGACTACGATGTCCGCGTCCTTGAGCTGGTCTAGCTGAGCTCCGTATCCGACACCTCCGTAGAGGAGAGCTACTGACATGCCAGTGTACTTACCGTAGGCTTCAAATTGTTCAGCTACCTGGTGGGCTAGCTCACGGGTAGGCTCGAGTACGAGGATTTGTGGCTTGCCTATCTTCTTGATCTGACTGAGTGAGGGTAGTGCGAATGCTGCGGTCTTACCTGTTCCTGTCTGGGACGCACCCACGAGATCTTTACCATCTAAGATAATAGGGATGGCTTGTGCTTGGATCGGTGTTGGTTTTTCGTAGCCGGCTTCAGTGACGGCTTTTAAAATAGGCTCGGATAGTCCTAACTCAGTAAATAGCATGTGCTGGTGGTAGCCAGTAAATATAGAATTTAAAAGGAAAAACGCACGCGGTTGCATTATTTGCTCAGCGCTATTTACTTATTGGTAATCAGGCGCTGAGAATGAGTGTGCTATTTTACGTGCTTATGTACAGGAGCCATTTCAGAATTACTGAATGGGATAGCGATTTTTTGTGTAGTGTTCTTCGGGTGAGCTTACCACTCGATGGCGACTGCTGCCCATGTAAGCCCAGCGCCAAAACCTACGAGTACGATGTTGTCACCACGCTCAAATTTCTTCTCACGGTGAGCTTCATCGAGTGCTATTGCAACGGCGGCTGCAGATGTGTTGCCGTACTTGTGCAGGTTAACGAATACTTTATCGTTAGGGATGGTGAGGCGATCTGCGATGGCGTCAATAATACGTAGATTTGCCTGATGTGGGATGACTTGCTGGATGTTCTCTGGGCTGAGTCCAGCTTCTTCGATCACGGCTTCAGCAGAGCGCTTCATGACATTTACTGCGTGCTTGAAGACCTCGCGGCCTTGCATGGCGAGGGATGCGAGTTTCTGGTCAGCATTGGCGATGGTGGTAGGGCATGCTGATCCTCCTCCTGGGATATTGAGGATAGATGTCTGAGAGCCGTTGGTTCCTAGCTCGGTAGCGAGGATGCGTCCTTGGCCTTCTTTACTTGCTGTGAGTATGGCTGCACCCGCTCCGTCACCGAAGAGTACGCAGGTGTTTCTATCTGACCAGTTAGTGAATGCGGAAAGCTTCTCAGCTCCGATGATGAGTGCGTTTTTATAGGTGCCAGCAGCGATCATGTCCTGCGCAACCTTCATGGCGTAGAGGAAGCCTGAGCATGCTGCAGAGACGTCAAAGGCGAGTGCTTTCACTGCCCCTATATTATGCTGTACGTAGCAAGCTGTAGCAGGTGTGAGTGTGTCCGGAGTGATGGTACCTACGATGATGAGATCGATATCAGCAGCTTCTATACCAGCGTTTTCGAGTGCATTCTTAGCAGCTTCTGTAGCTAGGTCTGAGGTGTTCTCACCTTCAGCAGCGATGTGCCTGGACTTGATACCGGTTCGGCTGGTGATCCACTCGTCGGTGGTATCAACAATGCTCTCGAGGTCTTTATTAGTCATGACTCTCTTGGGAAGATAGCTTCCAGTGCCTGCGATGGCTACGGGTATCCTAGAATTAGTTGCACTCATTGGTGATACTTTTAGCTGGTAGTGGGGCGGTGGTCAATAGTTTCCATTGGCGGATAGGGATAAAATCGTGACATGAGAAGTGTGGGGTTTGAGTAGAAAGGATGAAATATATAGATTTGTGAATACGTAATTGAATTCACAGAAATACTCTGGATTTTTGATAAATAAGATTGCGTTTTTTTTTAAAGAGGTGATTTTTCGGTAATACACTTATTATATAGCAACTGACTTTATGAACGGCAAAGATTACACGATTTCACTCAACATCCAGCATCGCATCAGATTCACTAGAGATGCCTTTTCTGGGGACAACCGGATGTTGGAGAAATTACTTACTGACGAGGGTGGTAGAGTGTCTAAGGTTTTGGTGTTTATAGAGCATGCGGTGGCAGAGGCATTTCCCGAGTTAGAGACGCAGGTGGAAGATTATTTCGCGGCTTCTGAGGGACTAGAGTTTAGAGGGGTAAGACTAGATGCTGGCGCGGAAGAATGTAAGCGCGATGAACAAGTGCTGCAAAGAGTGTGGGATGCGATCGAGGAGGAGAAGGTGGACAGGCATTCTTATGTGCTCTGCATCGGTGGTGGCGCGTTTCTTGATGTAGTGGGGTTTGGTGCAGCTACGGCACACCGAGGGGTGAGATTTGTTAGACTTCCTACTACTACGCTGTCTCAGGATGATAGTGGAGTGGGTGTGAAAAATGGGATCAACGCCTTTGATAAGAAAAACTGGTTGGGATCCTTTGCTGTTCCTTATGCGGTGATCAATGATTTTAATTTTCTACATACGCAGCCTGAAGGTATACGCAGAGATGGTCTGGTGGAGGCTGTGAAGGTGGCGCTCGTGCGTGACCCTGCATTTTTCTTGTGGCTTGAGGATAATGTGAAATCTCTTTTTGAGCTGAAAGCAGAAGTGCTAGAGGAGGCTGTGGAGCGATCTGCGATCCAGCATGCTGAACACATCGCACAGGGTGGTGATCCATTTGAGACAGGCAGTAGCAGGCCGTTAGATTTTGGGCATTGGGCTGCGCACAAGCTTGAGCAGCTTACAGATTTTGACCTCAGCCATGCTGAGGCTGTGAGTGTAGGCATCGCGCTAGATACAGTGTATTCATGGAAAACGAATAGAATTTCTGAGAAGGATGCTCACCGTGTGTTAGATATTTTAGATAATCTGGGGCTGCCGCTTTATCATGCTGCGTATGAGTTACGTGGCGAAGACGGAAGGCGTAAAGTGATAGCCGGTCTTGAGGAGTTCCGTGAGCATCTTGGTGGTCAGCTTACGGTGCTGCTGCTGAAGGGGCTCGGAGAAGGAGAAGATGTGCATGAGCTGGATGAAGCTCTGCTCGATGAATGTATTCTGTATAATAAAGCATACGAAGAAAAATAGTTGCCAGTGAATGGAGGCACGGTGGAATGTTTCTTCGGTGGAATCTAGAGTAATTCTCCTGTATTCTTAGGGGGAGTGGCGCCTATTTTAGTGTAGGCTGTTGGCATGGCTACGCGGCCACGGGGGGTGCGTTTTAGAAAGCCTTGCATGATGAGGAATGGCTCATGTACTTCTTCCAGAGTCGAGGCGTCTTCACCCACGGCTACAGCTACTGAGGAGAGTCCTACTGGACCTCCGTTGAACTTATAGATTACGGACTCTAGGATGCGCTTGTCCATTTCATCGAGACCATCTTCATCGATTTCGATCATGGCTAATGCTTTGTTAGCGATGTCTGCAGAAATTTTTCCGTCTGCTTTCACCTGGGCGAAGTCACGTACCCAGCGAAGTAGGTTGTTGGCGATACGAGGTGTACCGCGTGATCTCGCCGCTATTTCTGCAGCACCCTCCGGTGTTATTTCTATCTCTAACAGACCAGCAGAACGCTCTATGATGACGGCTAGTTCTTCTTTTTTGTAGTAGTCGAGGCGGTTCACTAGTCCGAAGCGTGACCTCAGTGGTGAGGTGAGCATGCCGGCTCTGGTGGTGGCTCCTACGAGCGTGAATTTTGGTAAATTGAGCTGGATGGATCTTGCAGATGGACCGGAGTCGATAATGATGTCGAGGCGGAAATCTTCCATTGCTGGATAGAGGTATTCTTCGATAGCTGGATGTAGACGGTGGATCTCATCAATGAAGAGGATGTCACCTTTCTGGACATTTGTTAGAATACCGGCTAGGTCGCCAGCTTTTTCTATCTGAGGGCCGGAGGTGGTGTGAAGCTGGGTTCCAGCGGCACCTGAAATGATGTTTGCCAGTGTAGTCTTGCCGAGCCCTGGAGGTCCAGAGAGGAGAACGTGCTCGAGGACATCACCGCGCTGCTGGGCAGCTTCTACCATGAGGGTGAGGCGTTCTTTGATTTTATCTTGGCCGTGAAACTCACTAAATGCAGGAGGTCTGAGCGATTGCTCGTAGTTTACATCCTGAGTCTGTGAGGTTTTATCGTAGAAGGAGTCATCCATTACAGAGAGGTTAGTGGACAGGTGGGGGTTTTACAAGTGTGTTTGTGGATGACGTAATGCTTATTTCATAGTTGCGTGTAGGCTGTTAGCTGATTTAAATAGGTTACAGATGAGTGAGACAACAGCAGATAGCGGTAACACGATTGGAATTATTTCTGGTAATGGCATTTATCCAGAGACATTTGTGAAGGCAGCGAGGAAGAATGCGCCGGGCTGTAGGCTCGTCGTTGCTGCATTTCATGATGAAACTCGTGAAGATCTCGCTGATCAAGTAGACGCTATCGAGTGGGTGAGAGTAGGCCAGCTGAATAAGATCATTAAATTTTTCAAGAAACAGGGGGTGACGCGTGCGATTATGGTGGGTCAGATAGCTCCTAATAATCTGTTCAATCTCCGCCCTGATATGCGCATACTGCTAATGCTGGCTCGGGTGAAAAAGCGTAATGCCGAGACGCTTTTCGGAGCTGTAGGTGAAGAGCTCGCAAAAGACGGCATTGAGCTGATCAATGCTACGACGTATCTCGATGACTTACTACCTGAGGTCGGGCATGTCTGTGGACCTAAGCTTAAGAAGAGGCAGCAGGAGGATGCTGAGTATGGATTTGAAATAGCCAAGGAGAGCAGCCGCCTCGATGTCGGTCAGAGTGTGGTGGTTAGACATGGGACGGTACTGGCTGTTGAGGCGTTTGAAGGTACTGATGAGTGTATAAAGCGTGGCGGGAAACTGGGCCGTGGTAAGAGCTGTACCTTAGCTAAGGTGAGTAAGCCGAACCAAGATTTTAGATTTGATGTGCCGTGTCTCGGAACGCGCACGGTAGAGACCTGTGCTGGGGCAGGGGTAAAAGTTATAGCCTGCGAAGCCAAGCGAACTTTGATTCTAGGCAAGGAAGATGTGGTTAAAATGTGTGATGAAAAGGGGATTTCAATTGTCGCGCTCTAATTTATAAGTTGACCATTCTAAGTAATGAGGCATATTTCGCAAATGTGGACAATAAAGTAGATATTCCTAAGAAGACGATTTACCGACTATCAATCTATAGTCGGTGCTTAAAGCGTCTGCAGCAGAATGGGATGGAGACGGTGAGTTCTCATGCTCTCGCTCAGGCTGCTAATGTGAAGCCAGCTCAGCTACGTAAGGATCTCGGCTGTTTTGGTCAGCTAGGAACACGCGGACTCGGCTATCCTGTAGAGCTTTTGTTAGAGACGATCGGCGATGTTCTTGGACGCTCTACTCTCCAGCCGGTTATTTTAGTCGGTGTTGGTAACCTTGGTCGCGCTTTACTTCATTATGATGGTTTCAAGAAAGAGGGATTTGAAGTGCTGGCAGCTTTTGATACTAATCCGGAAGCGTTGAAGGGAAATGATCTTATCGTCCCACTGATGCATGATGACGAGATGATTCCCTTCATTAGTAAACACAGTGTCCGTATGGCGATACTCTGTGTCCCCGCCAAGTACGGCCAAGAAGTCGCGAATGAACTGGTGGCTGCTGGGGTGCAGGGGATTTTAAATTTCTCTCCTACGATCATTCAGGTACCAGAACATGTAGTGGTCACCAGGGTGGATCTAGCGATGGAGTTAGAGAGTCTCAGTTACTTTATAGACCAGTAGTGAGTTTAAATTGGATCATTAATCCATTAATTCTGCCATTATATCTTCATCATTGACGAGTTTATCTCAGGGCAATTGGCTTGAGGTGTTTTAGATAGCTATTTCACAACAGTCAAGTTTTCGAAGAATTACTCGATTCTAAAGATAAGGCGATCTTGGCTGACAGCGCTTACAATTCTGAAGCTAACGAAGAGATGATGCGAAAGAATGACTTGGAAGACTTCGTGATGCTTAAAGCTTATCGTAACAATGCTTTGAGTGAAGAAGACAAAGGATTTAACAAGAAAGTTAGTCGGATGAAATACATGGGATCAGACCTCTTTCGGCGAGTAGGACTGAAGAGAGCGAAACAACACAATGCTTTTTGTAATTTAACCTACAATATGGATCGCTACGCCTTCTTAGTTCGTTAAGCCTCCTCAGGAGGGTTTACCCCCTAAAAATCAAAGCCAAACAAGATAAAAAACACCTAAAGCAATCGAGAATAGACCCATTTATCAGATCAAACTCATTCCGAGTTGACCTGCTTTTCATATTTTCTGTTAGAAAAATCAGAATTTAAGATTTACGAGAAAAACGCCACTAGGCGGAGGTTGCCTCATGACAATTGATTTTATACCAAATTGTACAGTACGTATTTACATAGCGGGGCTATAAAAAAGGCGCTTTACTCGATGAGTAAGCGCCTTTTGTAAGAGTTGTGATTAACAGGTGTTAAATCTCAATGTCACCTTCGAAGACGAAGTCTGCTGGGCCAGATAGAGTGACGTTTGTGAAGGTGTTTTCACCGGTTCTCTCGAAGCCTATTTCTAGTGTGTCACCGCCAGCCACGTCTACCTTGATCGGGGATGGGGCATCAGTGAGGAGATTGTGAATGAGTGCGGCTGCACACATGCCAGTACCGCAAGCGAGAGTTTCACCTTCTACACCGCGCTCGTATGTACGGATAGCGATGTGATCTGGGGCGAGTATTTTAGCGAAGTTTGCATTGGTTCCGTTAGGGGCAAATCTCTCATGATAGCGAACAGCTGCGCCATTTTTCAGGACATCAAGGTTTTCTAGATCATCTACGAAAGCGACTGCGTGAGGTACGCCTGTGTTGAGGACGTGTACGTCTGCACCGAGAGAGTCTATTTTACAGTCAGCATAAAGGTCTAGGTCAAATGGATCTGACATTGCGATGCGGACGTTGGAGTCGATCATTTCTGCTGTCAAGGTGCCAGCGATTGTTTCAAAACTGACAATGTTTTTGACATCTTCGCCGAGGTGAGCGGTGAATCTACCGAAGCAGCGTGCGCCATTTCCGCACATTTCAGCTTCGCCACCATCGGCATTGTAGTAGCGGAATTTATAGTTTGCTCCATCTTCAGCTGGCTCAACAGCAAGTAGGCCGTCAGCACCGATACCACGGTGGCGGTCACAGAGAGCTGCAATGAGTTCTTTTGGTAAGTCAGTCTTGAGGTCGCGATTATCGATAACAACGAAGTCGTTGCCAGCACCGTTCATTTTGTAAAAGTGGAGTAACATAGTGTAGAAGTAGTCTTAATAAGTCTACAGCACGTTACTGCGGGGGCAGGCTTTGTCAATACGAGATAGAGTGTGTATAATCTGAAATAGTAGAAGACAATTGACTAAAATCGTCTAGGTTGAAATAGATGAGAATTCCTAGTTTAGATGATCGCATTAAAGCGACCCAGCGACCGACCAATCAGCGACGAGTGATGTTCCAGTCGTGGAGTGAACTATTGTTTCTTCACTGGGAGGTGGATCCCGCAGAGGTCCAGGCTACTTTACCAGATGGGCTGACGGTCGATACTCATGAGGGGAAGACTTACCTTGGTGTGGTGCCGTTTTATATGAAAAATATTCGCCCTCGGTTCCTGCCAGCGGTTCCTGGTATTTCTAATTTTTTAGAGATGAATGTCAGAGCTTATGTGCATGATAAGTATGGTCGTGCTGGGGTATGGTTCTACTCATTGGATGCAGATTTGAAGCTTGCAGTGAGAATTGCGCGGAATGTTTTCAAGTTGCCGTATTTTGATGCAAAGATGCAGGCTCAGACGCTTGATGGGGTGACGAATTATACATCTCAGCAAAAGGGTTCAAGTGAGGTCGCTAAATTTTTGTATGCACCTGAAGAATCAGCGGGATCTTCTGAACCTGGTTCATTGGAGTATTTTTTAACAGAGCGTTATTATCTGTTTTGCTATCACCCTAAGAAACAACAACTTTACTCAGGTAGAGTATATCATGAGCCATACCCTTTGCATGAGGTGAAGGTAGGTAAGTATTCTGACTATCCCATCGAGCTTGCAGGGTTTGCTAGACCAGGAAGGCTCTATGATCATGCTGTTATGTCACGTAGGGTGGATGTGGAGATTTATCCACTTCAGAAGGTGGAGTAGCTTATGAACTGTTTTATCGTTGTTCTTTGAATGTAGTTAGCTAGTTTCTTGGTATGTCAATTGATGTTAAATTACTGAGTGAAATATGTAAGGCACCTGGTGCTCCTGGATATGAGAAGAAGATCCGTGAACTGGTGCTAAAGGAGCTAAAGGGGCGGGCTGATGACGTCCGTGTGGATAATATGGGCAATGTGATCGCGCTAAAGAAGGGCAAGAGCTCGGAGAAAAAGGCGATGGCTGCAGCGCACATGGATGAGATCGGTTTCATCGTATCGCATATCGATGATAAAGGATTTGTTAGGTTCCGTCCACTCGGTGGGTTTGACCCGAAGACGCTTACAGCTCAGCGTGTGATTATTCACGGAGTTAAGGATATTGTTGGCGTGATGGGGTGCAAGCCTGTTCACATCATGAAGCCTGAGGAGCGCGGTAAGAAAATGGAACTCAGCGATTATTATATCGATACAGGCTTGAGTAAAAAGCAACTTGATAAGATTATTGAGGTAGGAAATCCGATCACCCGTGAGCGCGAGCTGATAGAGCTTGGTGACTGCGTGAATGTGAAGTCACTCGATAACCGTGTGTCAGTTTATATCCTGTTAGAGACGCTAAAGAGTCTGAAGGAGAGTGGTGAGGAGCCAGCCTATGATTTCTATGCTGTGTTTACAGTGCAAGAAGAAGTAGGTCTGCGTGGAGCGAACGTTTCAGCGCTGGACATTAAGCCAGACTATGGTTTCGGTCTCGATACTACTCTCGCATGTGATACTCCGGGAGTGCTACCTCAGGATAGAATCACTGAACTCGGTGAAGGGGTGGCGATTAAAATCATGGATAGCTCTGCGATCTGTGATTACCGCATGATCGCCTACATGAAGCAGGTGGCAAAAGCGGAGAAGATCAAGTGGCAGCCAGAGGTTCTTCCTGCTGGGGGGACAGACACAGGCGCGTTACAGCGCATGGTGCCAGGTGGCTCTATTGCCGGTGCTCTTTCTATTCCTACACGCTATATTCATCAGTCTATCGAGATGGCACATAAGAAGGATATCGAGAACTGTATCAAACTACTGACAGCGTGTGTCTGTGAGTTAGAGATTGGTGACTGGACTCTATAGAGATGAGACCATCTAGTCAATTAGACAAGATCGCTGTGGTGGGAGCTGGTGCGGTAGGGTTATACTACGGTGCCAGATTAGCAGCGGCTGGGCATGATGTGTGCTTCTTGCTGCGTAGTGATTATGACCATGTGCGAGAGCACGGTATTCGGGTAGATAGTGTGGATGGTGATTTTCTGTTAGAAAAGGTAAGCTGTGTAGAAAAGAGTGCGGATATAGGGGAAGTAGATCTCGTTATTGTGGCGTGGAAGGCGACAGTGAATGCTCTAGCTGAGAGTATTATTTCACCTTTAGTGGGGGAGAAGACTCGCCTGTTATTACTGCAAAATGGTATGGGGAATTGTGAGTTCTACGCTGACCTATTCGGTGCTGAGCGTGTCTTCGGTGGCTTGTGCTTTGTCTGTATCAACAGGATTTCACCGGGCTACATTCAGCACACAGCATCAGGCCTTATCCGAGTGGGGGCGCACACGGGAAGTGCCGAGCCAATGGGGTGGATGGAGGCTTTCAATGCTGCTGGCTTCCCTTGTGAGTGGGTGGATTCGTTAGAGAAAGCCCAGTGGATGAAGCTGGTGTGGAATATTCCTTTTAATGGATTAGCGATCGCTGAAGGTGGTGTGAATACAGCTCAGCTGTTAGGTGAGTTAGATCTAGGGGCGGAAGTCCGTGAGATCATGAGCGAAGTCATCGCCTGTGCTGCTGCATATGGCCATGAGATCGATGCTGGTTTCATTGATCACCAAATCGCAATTACCTTGCCAATGAAAGGTTATCGACCATCAAGTATGATCGACTTCGTAGCTGGAAAACCAGTAGAGGTAGAGGCAATATGGACTGAGCCACTGCGTAGGGCTCAGGTTAGAAATGTAGCTGTCCCAAGAATGAAAGCTCTTCATCAGAGGATTGAGACAGCTGTGAATGATCGCAGATAGAGGACTCAGGCAATGTGCCTAAAGTCTACGTCACCTGAGCTCTTAATGAAAAATCCGATTAACGATTCTGTTTTACGGATGATGACTTTATCATCTGCATTCCACCAGGTGAAGGCAGCAAAGCCAATGGCAGCTACAATGATGAGTTTTGTGAGTGTTTTGATCATGATTTTATGAGTGTTTGATCATGATTTTATGAGTTGTTATTATTTAATGATAGCGCTGGAGATCTTCCAGTCTCCTTTTACCTTTTTAAAGATGAGCTGACAGTCGATATTTTGATCGAAGTTTTCAGCTATTTTTTGGGTTTTGATGTGAAAGGATAGGTCTACATCGGCTTCGTGATCTTTAACATCTGTGACGATGATTTTCTTATTGGTAATAGTAACGATACCTGCGGAATTTACCAATGCTCCATGAGCTTGTATGAGGGTGTCTTTACTGATGTTTCCCCCTGCCAGTAAGGAAGAATAGGGCATCTCACCTTCATATTGGAAGTCGATGTTTTCGTGAAGAAGTTCTTTGAGGTTAGTTGTAGCGAGAACACCACCGAACCTTCCGTCATTATTATCTTTTTCAAAGCATTCGATCAGATCTTCTGCCTGCCTTTTGATGACTTTGGTATCTGAAAACCACCAAAAATAGACACCTATGCCAATGATTACAGGGACGATAGTTGAGAGTAGTTTTTTATTCATAAGTAGTGAGTGTGTTAGAGAATACTAGAGTTTGGCAGGGCGTTTATTTCCCTTGACGACCATGGTCAGTTACTAGGACTAAGTTCACTGTTATTTATTTTTACTTCACACGGTAGTAACCATCCGGATTGTGAAGGAAGTACGCATCGTATGGATTGAGTCTAGGTAGGAAAATGCATGGTTTGCCGTCTTTGTCTGTGCTTTCATTTAAGGCGCCAGTTTTCTGTTGTTTGGGAGCTACGATGGAGTCTGGATTGATAATTGTAGATGTTTCTTTGATGCTATTGACGATGTGATTGACCCACTTGAGCTTCTTGGCTTCTGAGGCAAATTCTACCCAGTCGCCGTCTGAGTTTTTATCATACATTTGCTTGATGAGTTCATCGGTAGTGATACCCATTTTATCAGCGATCGGGGTAGCGAGCTTTTCCCACCATTTATTAGTATCAGCGAGTGATTCTTTCTGCTGGGTGAGGTTCATGGTGGTGAAGAGGAAGCTAGAGCTGAGCTGATGATGGAGGATGCGAGCATTCGGGTATGCGTAAGATTCTTCAGCGAGGGTAGTGATAGCCGCAGACATAGAAGCTGCAAAAGACTTTACGACTACATGGACAGGAGCATCTGCGCCTTCCATTGCTTTTAAAATACGGTAGCCGGACATGACGGATCCACCTGGTGAGGAATCGATGACGATGAATATAGGGTGTTTTTTATCCTTATTATTGAAGTAGTGAATGCGGTCACATATATAGTCTGCACTTTGCTTAGTGACTGGGCCGTTGAGGCTAATGCGACGATCTGAGATGACGAGTACGTCATCGTCTGTTAGAGGGTTCTCTAGGTAGATGGGCTTACTGTCAGCGTAGTTGTCACGCTTTTGGTCGGTCATGATCGCCTCTAGCTCTATTTGCTTGAGGGTGGTTTTACGGAGAAGGTTTGTTTTTTCTAGGTCGAGCTCGGCGGCTGCAAGGGCTGCTTTATTTTTAGCAATGGATGCCTCACGTTTCATTTTAGCTTCGAGGTCGGTAGATATTTTCAGGGCTGCCTGCTCCTCTATTTGCTGCTTTAGCTCAGTGATTTTCTGCTGTTCAGTGAGTAACTCACTCTCGACTTTGAGTTTAGCTACCTGTGCTTTTTTTTCAGCGAGTTCAGCTTTGAGTTGTTCCGCGCGGAGAGAGTTTTTCTGGGTGATTGCTTCTAAGATATCATTTTTTGGATTAGCTTTTTTTACGACTACTGCAGCAGGAGGGGATGGGACTTGAGCTTTTACAGAGTTGGTTGATGTATCTGGTGCAGCAGGTTCTTGCGCTTGAGCTGAAGAGGTAAGGGCAGAAATAGCTATGGCTGATGTGTAGAGAAGCGTTTTCATGATACAGATGTTATAGTTTGGGTGCGGAAGATAGTAAACTAAAAATATAGTAACGCTTATCGAGTGGATTATCTTCGCTTGGTGCTTGCATTTTGAGTAAATCAAGTTGAGCTATTACTAACTATTTATCCATTATCTAACTTATGACGACTCATCCATTTCTCTCTGACGATTATCACATCCGCTGGTCCACTCTTACCCCAGAATGTGTGGAGACAGACATCAAACAAGGAATCAAGTTAGCTCAAGATAAGTTAGAAAAGATAAGATGTGTGAAGGCTAATGAGGTGAGCTTAGAGAATACCTTTCTAGCTCTCGAAAGTGCTACGGAGGAGTTGAGTAGAGCATGGGGTAGACTGAACCATATGGACTCTGTGTGTGACATCGATGGTCTGCGCGAAGAACTCAATAAAATGCTGCCTGAGGTGTCCGCATTTTACTCATCTATAGCACTTGATGCAGGTATCTGGGCTTCATTAAAGGCATTTCGCGATAGTGAAGCCGCGAAGGAGATGAGTGAGCTAGAGCTGCGCTTCGTGACTGAGACGTGTGTCGATTTCGTTTCCTCTGGTGCTGATTTACCAAAGGATAAGAAGGCACGAGTGGCTGAGATAGATGCCGAGCTGTCTGCGCTTACGCAGAAATTTTCTGAAAATGTGGTGGACTCTACTGATGACTGGGAGCTGATCGTGCATGATGAGTCTCGTCTCGCAGGAATGCCAGTGATGGCGATAGAGGGAGCGCGTCTGAATGCTCTGGAGACGGGGCATGGATCTGAGGATGAGCCAAAGTGGAGATTCACTCTGCAGCATCCATCTATGTCGCCAGTGCTCCAGTTCGCAGATGACGAGAGTCTACGTAAGGAGATCTGGCAAGGGCTTTGTCAGATAGGTCATAAGGGTGACTGGGATAATACGGATCTGATCTGGAGCATTCTTGAACTACGCCAAGAAAAGGCTGAGCTGTTAGGGAAGAAGAATTTCCCTGATATGATCCTAGAGCACCGGATGGCGAAGACTGGTCAGGCAGCGATTGATTTTACAGAAGATCTGCATGCTAAGGTGGAGAGTTATTTCAAGAAAGACCAACAGAGCCTTAAGGAATATGTGGCGAAGACCACTGGATCAGAGCCACGGTTGTTAGAGCCTTGGGAAGGTGGATACTGGTCAGAGAAGCGCAGGAAGGAAGAGTATGACTTCGACAGTAATGCGCTACGTCCTTATTTCTCAGTAGATAATGTGATGGCTGGTATGTTTGAGATTACCTCTAAGATTTTTGGGATTCGTATCGAAGAGCGCGAGACTGTCTTTGGCGCAGATAAAGAAGGAGCTGTGCAGGTCTGGCATGAAGATTGCCTTTTCTATGATGTCTTTGATGAGGAGAATGGAGATCTGTTAGGGTCGTTCTACGCTGACTGGCATCCGCGTAAAGGTAAGCGTGGTGGAGCCTGGATGAACACCTTTAAGACTGGGCTTCCTCCTATGGATGGTAAGACAAGAGATCCACATCTAGGCTTGATGGTAGGTAATATGACGAAGCCCGTGGGTGATGAGCCCGCGCTGTTAGACCACCGCGAAGTGGAGACTATCTTCCATGAATTTGGTCATTTACTACACCATGTGTTAGGTGAATCTGCGATTAAGTCCTTGTCTGGAATGAATGTTCCGTGGGACTTTGTGGAGCTACCGTCTCAGATCATGGAGAATTATTGTTGGGAGCGTGAGACGCTGGACCTCTTTGCTAAGCATTACGAGACTGGCGAGGTGATTCCTGATGTCTTGTTTGATAAAATGATGGCAGCTCGTAACTACATGAGTGGATCTATGACGATGCGTCAGATCGGTATGCAGCGACTTGATTTAGAAATCCATATGGAAGTGGCTAAGTACAAAGGCCAAGATCTTGATGAGTTAGAGAGAGAAATTCTAAAGAAGTATAGAACAGAAGCCGCTACAGAATCCCCGAGTGTGCTGCGTAAGTTTAGTCACCTATTCAGTGGAGCGGTGGCCTATGCTTCTGGATACTACTCCTATAAGTGGGCAGAGGTGTTAGATGCAGATGCCTTTACTCGATTTAAAAAAGAAGGAGTCTTGAATGCCGAGACTGGTAGATCCTTTAGAAAGGAAATTTTAGCAGCGGGAAATACTCGGCCGGCGGATGAGTCATACCGTGCCTTCATGGGGAGAGATCCGGAAGTCAGCCCAGTGCTAGAGCGTGCAGGACTAGGTTAGTTTTTATACCAAATTTCAAAAGCTCCAGGTTTAATGATATCATCAAATCTGGAGCTTTTTTGTGCTAGGATTATATTGTGATGTCACGCTTGAATACATGCAGGAGCAGAATAGCATCTAGGAAACCTACAAAGCCGATACATATTCCGATGTGCAAATTTAGAAGAACGACGGTGACCAGGCTTACTACTGCAAGTAAGGTGTATATGAGTACAGCTTTCCAGCTTAGCTCGGCTAAGTAGATGCCGGTGATAATGAGTACAACGAAGGCAAAAAATATGAATGGCATGATGAGGAAATGATTACTGTTATTTTATTTGGTTTCTCTATATTCACAAGGACGAAGGGGGGCTCAATAAAAAAGCCACGCAACAGTTGCGTAGCTTCTTCAGATAAGGGCTTGAATAGGCAAGTCATCTACAAATATGAGTAGTGCCAATTACTAAACATTATTTAGCTTCAGGGCTAGTACTGTATTCACCGATATCACGGATCCAGATGTTACGGTACTCAATCGGGTCACTGTGCCATTGTAGCGTGAGAGGAGCTTTTTCTGGATGTTTGGCTGGGTAATTAGCTACTCTTTTATGAGTTGTTGGACCTTTGTATGGCTGAGCATTGTGCACCATGATTCCGTTGTGCATGACTGTGACTGTAGCTGGAGTCACTAGCTTGTTAGCATCGTATACAGGAGCAATGAAGGTGATGTCATAACTTTGCCATTGGCCGTGTGGGAGTGAGGCGTTCACCAGCGGTGGGTACTGACCGTACAGAGCTGCAGCTTGCCCATCTGGATAGGTCTCATTGGAGTGGCTTTCCATGATTTGTATCTCATATTTCCCCATGAGGAATACACCGCTGTTACCACCTTTCTGACCATCTACTTCACGGTCTGCTGGTACCCGCCATTCAAGATGCACCTGGCATGATCCGTAGTCTTTCTTAGTCGAGTTAGTGCCGGTTTTAGTCGCTATTAAGATGCCGTCTTTCACTGTCCATTCCTTGGTGAAAGCTGAGCAGTCCTTACCGTCGAAAATGATATCCGCATCTGATGGGGCAGGAGTAGTGGTGCAGGCTGTGACTTTGACCTTCGGCGGAGCAGGGCGTTGTGTATCGTGTACGGCATAACCTGACCAGGGTTGGATGTTTTTTTCTTTAGCTTTTTTGACTGGTTTAACAACTGGTACTTCAGCTCGTGCAGCTAGTGGAACGGCAAGAGCTGCAAAGAGTGTGTAGTGGATAAATAGATCTGAAATTTTCATGCTGATGACGAGATTAGTGAGTCATTAAGCTGAATGCAACCTCTGAATTTAAGTCATTGGAGAGGTTCTGATTCTTTTTATAGAGTGGCTATGTGAGTCACGTATTTGTGTGATGTTGTTTAGCCGCTGGCATCCTGTTCTTTATGATTTAGATTTGGTCGTCGGTCTGTAAAGAGGACTTTCAATCAAGTAAGGTAGCAGAACTCCGATGATGTAGCAAACTAGATCACTCGACTGATAGCCAAACCCTAGCACGAGACCACCTAGCCGAGTGTGGCGGATACTATTGAGCCAGTCTTGTTGGTTTAGCTGAGAGAATTCTATAGCGAAGCTAAACGCAAGCGCGTAGGTAGCGATCTTTAGGGAAGAGTACTTAGGGAAGAGAATACAGAAGATCAGATACACCATAGAGGCCCATAATGCATCACCAGAGTAGGTGGCGATAAAGCCATCCTTCGCAGGCATATAGCTGCAGCGAGTGAAGAGACCGAGAGCTATCGTGATGATGATGAGAGCAAGGTAAGCTGGACGGTTACGTGACATGCCCACAGTCTTGATAGATGAGGTGGAATGTAAAATGAAATGTATAAAGTGAATCTACTGATTTCTCATGAAGGGGGTGAGTTACTGTTTCAGCAGGGAGGATTTCTGGTTTCACATTAAAGTATGGAGGATGTCTGGTTTGTCGTTACAGAAGGGAATATGTCCTGACTGACTGCTCCTGAAGGGAGCATGTTTGCAAAGCCCATGGTTTCAGCCATGGGATAGCATATGTAATATCTAGCCCGTGCTGAAGGCACGGCGGATAGGTTATGAAGTGACTAATTGTGTTCATTTCCGCTGTGCCTTCAGCACAGATGTTTTTTTATGCTCATACCTAGGGCTGAAGCCCTAGACTTTGTAGATGATCTCCCTTCAGGAGATTTGGTCCTGAAGCTTATTCCACGATGGCAAATTCTTCGAGGATACTTCGGCTTACGTATTGTAGTGCTGCTTCTGAGGTCGCTTTTAGGACGACAGGGCATGCGTGACCTGCGGCGTGGGCTTCTACCCATCGTGCTGCGCAGACACACCATTTATCGCCTGGGTTTAGACCTGGAAATCCATACTGCGGCATCGGTGTGCTGAGGTCGTTACCACATGCTTTACTGTAGGCTAGAAAGTCACTAGTTAGCTCACAGCAGATAGCGTGGCAGCCGTGGTCTTCTGGCCCTACTTGGCACTGACCGTTACGATAGAATCCCGTTATAGGATCCATGCTGCAGGGGATTAACTTCTCACCAAGGACGTTTTTGTTTTTATCTGTTTTTGCCATGCGTAGACACTACATGAGTTCTTAGTTTTATCTATCGTCTTTTCTGATCTTGATGGTTTGTAGGCTTAGTTATTACTCACATTCCTGCGATAAAGCTTAACTGCAATTATCCGCTGTGCCTCCAGCACAGTATTATATTTGATGTTTATACCCACGACTAAAGTCATGGGCTTTGCAAATGATCTCCCTTCAGGGGGGGGCTTAAGCGATTACTCGATGGTAGCGAACTCTTCGAGGATACTTCGGCTTACGTATTTTAGTGCTGCTTCGGGGGCTTCCTCGTTGGGGTTACTGGGGTTGATGAGAGAAGGTAACTATTTTAAGTAGGGTGATTTAAATCGCTCCGATGGACTCTAGGGTGATGATTGGTTCTTCGGCTTTGTTTGATGCTGCGATGTCTAGGGTGGCGGTTAGGGTCCAGTCGTTGTGGAGGTCGTCGTCGGTGATGGTCTGGGTGATTTTTAGGAGGTTGGGGTCGGTTGCGTCTTTGAGGTCTTGGATGGAGAGGTGTTTTTTATTTCTAGCTTCTGGGTCTAGGCGGATGTTGTGGTGGTTTGTGAAGTAGTCGTCTAGGATGGGGTCTAGTCTGGTGATGGTCCACTTGTCTCCAGCGGTATCATTTTCTGTGAAGAGGGCGAGGAGTTCTGTTAGGTTATCGTGGGCTAGGTATTTGACGGCGGTGAAGATTTTTTCTTGGATGTGTTTGTGAAGTTGTTTTTTGTTGTGGGTGTATGGCTTGTCGCTTTGGAGCTTTGGTTTGTTTTCTGCTGCGATGTAGTCTGGGTTCTGCATGAGTTCCCATTCATCGATGAGGCTGGAGTCTACGCTGACTAGGTGGTCTTTGAGGTATTCTTCTGCGTCAAGAATTTCTTCTGTCTTGAGGTTCTGTGGGACTGTCTGGCTGAGGGTCTTGTAGACATCACTGAGGTGTCTGAGGAGGATGGCTTCTGAGCGCTCCATTTTGTAAAGCTTGATGTAGTCTTCAAATGTCATGTAGTCCTCGAACATTTCGCGGGCGATGGACTTGGGGCGGATGCTCTCGGACTCGATCCATGGGTGCTTGGCGCGGAAGACATTGAAGGTGTCGTAAATATAGTTTTTACCGGGCATGGGGTGGGTGACTTGTTCTAGTCTTTCCATTCGGTCGTCGTATTCGACTCCGTCTTCTTTCATCTCGGCGACGAGTTCGGATTTCTGTTTGTTGACTTGTGCCTTGAGGATGGTCATTGGGTTTTCTAAGACGGCTTCTACTAGGGAGAGGACGTTGAGGACGTGGTTCGGGTCTTCGGCGTCTAGTTCTGGAATGGCTTCTAGGAGGTAGAGTCCTAGGGCTTGGTTCATGGAGAAGTCTTCCTGGAGGTCTAGGTGGAGTTTTACTTTTCTGCCTGTCTGCGTGTCTCGCTCGGCTGCTGGGATGATGCTGAAGACCTTACCTCTAACGAGTGAGATGAACATGGATCTGGCTTTTTTGCGGAGCTTCTTTTTAGAGGCGTCTGTCTCGTGGCATTTCTCGATGAGGGTTTTGAAGGCTTCACATCCGTCTTCGTTTTCGCGTCCTAGGACGTTGAGCAGGATATTGTGTTTCATTTTGAAGCTGGAGACTAGTGCTTCCGGCTGTGAGGTCTGGAGCTTGGTGAATGTGTCTGCGGTCCAGGAGACGAAGCCGTTCT
Organism: uncultured Rubritalea sp.; assembly: GCA_937981665.1. Lineage (GTDB taxonomy): Bacteria > Verrucomicrobiota > Verrucomicrobiia > Verrucomicrobiales > Akkermansiaceae > Rubritalea. Next base: position 3,313 of record CALJOJ010000021.1, on the reverse strand, counting down.
CGGGTGGCTTTTTCTTGACGATTTTTTTCTTCTTGGTGGATGCTGCGGCTTTGGCTTCGAGTTTGAGGTTGTCGATGACGTGTGGTGGAGCTTGTGCTACGACGTAGCCTACGTTGTCGAATCCACGGCGCCCTGCTCGTCCTGCTATCTGCTTGAAGTCGCGTACTGATAAAATTTTAGTCCCTGTACCATCGTACTTGAAGAGCTGGGTGAAGAGGACGGTGCGGATGGGGACGTTGATCCCTACGCCGAGGGTGTCTGTGCCGCAGATGACTTTGAGGAGTCCTTTCTGGGTGAGTTTTTCTACGAGTACGCGGTATTTAGGTAGGAGTCCTGCGTGGTGGATACCGATGCCGTGGCGGAGGAGCTTGCTGATTTCTTTACCGTAGGGTGAGCGGAAGTTTGCCTTATGGAGAGCTTCTGCGATTTGTTTTTTCTCTTCCTTGGAGCAGAGGTTAATAGACATGAGTGCCTGGGCGGTCTCGGCGGTGGCGCGCTGGGCGAAATTTACGAGATAGATGGGGGACTTATCTTGCTCTACTAGCTCGGTGACTTTCTCAGTGAGGGGGATCTCTGAGTAGTCAAACTCTAGTGGCACGGGGCGCTGGTCTGACTGGACTAGGGTGGTATCGGCTCCTGTGAGCTGAGTCATGGTCTCGCTAAAGAATGCGGTGTCGCCAATGGTGGCTGACATGAGGAGGAAGCGTGACTGGGGCAGGGTGAGGAGGGGGATCTGCCATGCTACGCCACGCTCGGCATCTGAGTAGTAGTGGAACTCGTCCATGATGACGTCATCGACTTTTGCGTTCTCACCATCGCGGAGTGCGAGATTGGACAAAATTTCTGCGGTACAGCAGATGATGGGGGCGTCTGAGTTTACGGTGGCGTCACCAGTGATCATGCCTACATTTTCTGGGCCGAAGGTGGAGCAGAGGGAGAGGAATTTCTCGTTGGCTAGTGCCTTGATAGGGACGGTGTAGTAGGAGGTGCGGCCTTCGCAGTATGACTTGTAGTGATGGGCTAGTGCTACGAGAGATTTACCAGATCCTGTTGGGGTGTTGAGGATGACGTTGTTGCCAGCGAAGAGTTCTAGGATGGCTTCTTCTTGGTGGTCATAGAGTTCGATGTTGGACTCGATGAGTTGTTCGAGGAAGTGGTTGAGTACATCATCGGTGGAGTAGTCTCCAGAGGGTTTGGTAAGTAGCATGTGGTGAGAAAAGGATAAAGGTGAAAGGATAAAGGGGAAAGTGCCAAGTGAAAGAGCCAGGGGGATGGGGTTTATTGCTTTTTTAGATTTCTTGGCATGACTTGGTTAGCCATTCTGCGTATTGTTGTTCGGATATACTGCTGGCTGCTAGAGCTACGGTTTGGTGGAGTGATTCTTTTTCTGTGGCTATGAGGCGGTGGCCGTTTAGTTGGAGGAAGAGGGCGGAGGCTATAAAGCCTGTACGTTTATTGCCATCGATAAAGGGATGATTTTTAATAATATCGTATGCGTAGCTAGCCGCCAACTGATATAGCGTGGCTTGCTCATAGTGGTGTAGCTGTAGAGGTCTTGATAACGCTGATTCGAGAAGACCTTGCTCCCGGACACCATCGGCACCACCAAAGTTTGATAAAGATTTATCGTGAATTAAAATACAGCTTTCTAAGCTAACCCATAGAGGTTCCATTATTTAGCTAGTTCACTTAGAGTATTTGGATAACGCTGAATGATGTCATCAATTATTGACCCTACTTCTGCAAAATTGGGATCTTTTGCAGAAATTTTTACGGATGAATCTTTTGATTCGGTGATGTAGAGGGCTGATCCTTCGGAGACATTGAGCTCTTGGAGTGCTTCTTTAGGTAAGATGATTCCGTATGAGTTGCCAATTTTTCTGACTTTGGTTTCAATTGTCATGTATAACATATGTTATAACATGGATGATTTGTCAAGTGGGTAATAGGGGTAAGTAGTTGTAGTTAGATCTAGTTACTGAGTGTTCTATTATCCAATAAACTGATCTTCGATGAATGCTTCACAGAGGTCGAGGGTGGCTTGGATTCCTTTTTTGTGGGAGCGCTCGGTGCTGTGAGAGGCGGCTACTCCTGGGCCGATGAGGCCGACGCGCATGTCGTTTCCTGCGCGCAGGGCTGCGGAGCCATCTGAACCGTAGAAGGGGTAGACGTCTTGCTTGTATGGGATGTTGTGAGACTTTGCTAGACGGACGAGTGACTGACGCATGCGGTAGTCATAGGGACCGGTGGAGTCTTTGGCACAGATGGAGCAGGAGACTTCATCGCCTTCGCAGGCATCGCCAAGTACGCCCATGTCGATGACGAGTAGGTCTGTGATGGTGTCTGAGTATCCGCAGGTTCCGCCGTGGCCGACTTCTTCGTAGTTAGAGAAGAAAATTTCTACTGGTACATTTTTTCCGGCATATTGCTTAGCTAGTTCCATGAGGATGAAGCATCCAGCTTTGTTATCTAGGAAGCGTGACTTGATGTAGCCGCTTTCTTTTTCCTCGTAGTTCACATTAAGGCAGATGATGTCGCCGATGTTGATGCCGAGCTTGTCTGTGTCGTTTCTGTTATAGACTTCTTCATCGAGCCTTATGTGCATGTTGTTGATGCTTCTGTCGGTAGATTCACGTCGGTTGTTGGTATGTGATGAGGGGTCGTTTAGTAGGATGGTGCCTGTGTAAATCTGCTCGTCGAGGGTGCGGATGCGGACGTATTCTCCTTCGGCTCCTGTGAGTGAGAGTCCACCGAGGAGGGAGAATCTAAGTGTGCCGTTGGGATTGATACCAGAGACGATGGCTCCGAGGGTGTCTAGGTGAGCAGCGATGGCTAGGCGTGGGTTTTCCCCGAACTGACAGCGGATAGCGCCTTTGTTAGTGAGTGCGGGGGTGTAGCCGAGGTCCTTAAGATAGCTAACGATGTAGTCACAGGCTTGGTAGGTGAATCCTGATGGTGAGTCTATTTCTAATAGTTCCCTGAGGGGAGAGTAGTCGCTAGTTGGTGAGTTTTGCATGTGTTGATATTAGGTAGTGAAGGGGTGAAGATCCGAATGGCACGGACTTAAGGGCATTCATCGGTGATTCCCCCTTATTCTTCAAGGTATAGAACAGTCCTAACTTTTGTCTGAGGAAACTAAAAAAGGGTCAGCAACGAAACTAAAAAAGGATCAGCAACTGTCTTTTTAATAAAAAGTAATTATTTAGCTTCAATTTCTAGTAAGTGTCTTTTCATGAGTAAGTTAAGATAAGATAAAAGTTTTCTCATTACTGCAATTAAAGCCAATTTCTTAGGCTTCCCATTTGCTAATAAT
>CALJOJ010000020.1 GCA_937981665.1 uncultured Rubritalea sp. | reverse complement strand
GCAATGGTTTGCTTATCAGCTTCCTTCAGCCAAGATCTCACGATCTTAACCTTGCTGTCTGCTAGTGGTTCTCTCTGCCGAGCCCACAGGGGACTTTAACCCCCAAGTCAGTGTGCCCTGCCGGGCACACACAAAAAAGCCTCACCAGATTTCTCCAGTGAAGCTTTTAAAATATTGCTTGGTGAATCGTTGTTAAACTAACAACGTATTATACACCTCACCCACCAGCGTTGCAGTCCTCTGCAGCTTCTGGCTCAGCCTTTGCAGTTGCCTGCTTAGCTTCTTTAAGAGCAGCCTTGATAGACATCTTCACGCGGCCTTTGTCATCGATACCGATGCACTTAGCGGTGACTTCGTCACCTACTTTAACAACGTCTTCAGTCTTCTCTACGCGGCCTTCAGCAAGCTCAGAGATGTGGATAAGTCCATCCTTGCCAGGAAGCACTTCGATGAATGCACCGAAAGCTGTAGTGGAAACGATCTTACCTTTGTAAGTCTTATTCACTTCAACTTCAGCGAACATCTGGTTCACCATTTCTACTGCACGGTCGAGGCTTTCCTTCTTAGCAGCGTAGATGTGGACTGTGCCGTCATCTTCGATGTTGAGGTCAGCGCCAGACTCAGCCTGAATCGCCTTGATGTTCTTGCCACCAGGTCCGATGAGCATTCCGATCTTGTCTGCGTCAATCTTAACTGACTCGATACGTGGTGCGTTCTCGTTGATAGGTGCTGTCTCGTTGATCACTGAGAGCATCTTATCAAGGATAACGCCACGGCCTTCCTTAGCTTGGTATACTGCCTCTTCAAGAATCTTGAGTGGGATACCGTCCAGCTTAAGGTCAAGCTGGTATGATGTCACACCGTCAGGAGTTCCACAGAGTTTGAAGTCCATGTCGCCATAGAAATCTTCAGATCCGATGATGTCTAGAAGACGCTCATACTTCACCATTTCACCAGCCTCGTTGAACTCTGTTACAAGTCCTACTGAGATACCAGATACTGGGTTAAGAAGTGGCACACCTGCACCCATGAGTGACATTGTGCCTGCACAGACTGTAGCCATTGATGATGAGCCGTTTGACTCAAGCACTTCTGATACTGTTCTCATGGCGTATGGGAAATCTTCTTCAGACGGGATCACTGGTGCGATAGAACGCTCAGCGAGATTACCGTGTCCAATTTCACGACGGTTAAGACCACCGAAACGACCTGCTTCACCTACTGAGAAAGGAGGGAAAGAATAGTGAAGGATGAAGCGCTTGCTGTCTTCTCCACCTGCATAGTTATCGAAATACTGACGCTCGTCAGCTGGTGCGAGTGTAGAAACGGCGAGTGCCTGAGTCTCTCCACGAGCAAATAGTGCTGATCCGTGAACCTTAGGAAGGAGACCTTCTTCAGCGAAGAGTGGGCGGAGGTCAGCTGGCTTTCTGCCGTCTGCACGTGTGCCCTTCTCCATGATAGAGATACGGAATGCCTTCTTCTGGAGGAATTCAAATGCCTGCTCGATCTGGAAGTCAGTAGTCTCAGGGAAACGCTCCATGATTACTGTTTCTACTTCCTTACGAAGAGCACCTACCTTAGTAGCGCGCTCTACTTTAGAAGCTGCATAGATAGCTGACTCGATGCGGTCACCTGCTACTTCGTAAGCGATGTCGAGAAGATCTGGAGCAGCTACTGAAACTTCGTATGGACGAGTCTCTTTACCTGATACAGCCTTAAGCTCTTCTTGTGCTGCCACGAGGATTTCTACCTGTGTCTGAGCGAAGTAAAGTGCCTTTACGAATTCCTCTTCAGGAACCTGATCAGCACCACCTTCGATCATGATAACATTTTCTTTATCACCTACATAGACGAGGTCTAGGTCAGACTCTTCACGCTGCTCGAAAGTAGGGTTCACTACGAACTCACCGTCTACACGGCCGATGCGTACTGCACCGATAGGGCGAGCGAATGGGATATCTGAGATAGAGAGCGCTGCGGAAGCACCGTTCATTGAAAGGATGTCTGCATCGTTGATCGCATCAGCTGAGAGCATGAGCGCTACGATCTGTGTCTCGTAAAGATAGCCTTTAGGGAAAAGTGGGCGAAGAGGACGGTCAGTCATACGGCATGTGAGGATCTCCTTTTCAGTCGGGCGACCTTCACGCTTGAAATATCCGCCTGGGAATACACCAGCTGCGAATGCTCTTTCTTTATACTCCACTGAGAGTGGGAACCAAGATTGTCCTGGCTTGATTTTAGTGAGGGAACATGCAGTCACGAGTACTGTTGTTTCACCTGATCTTACTACTACTGCTCCGTCTGCGAGCTTTGCCATCTTACCTGTCTCGAATGAGATAGGGTTAGCGCCTACATTGGCGGTAACTGTTTGTATGTTCATTTCCATATGATTATTTTCTTTGTTCTGTCGTCCTCGTCCATTGCTACCTTTTTCAGGTTTATCCCGAGTGGATAAATTTGATAGTCACTGAACACTTCTTTGTTTTGAGATAGGAAACCTTTTCCTTCACTCTGGAAATATGATTACAGACGATCTGTCCTCTTATTCCCGTTATAATAGCGCTTAAATAAGCGTCTGCTATTAAATTGAAAAAGGCCACGGAGTGAACCGTGACCTTTCTATGAAATTGTCTATCGACGAAGCTTGAGACCTTCGAGGAGTTTCTTATAGTCTTCCTCAGACTTAGATCTTACGTAGTCGAGATGCTTACGTCTCTTAGCTACCATTTTAAGAAGTCCGCGTCTGCTTGAGTTGTCCTTCTTGTTAGACTTAAGGTGCTCAGTGAGTGAGTTGATACGCTCAGAGAGGATTGCTACCTGGAAGCTTGAACTACCAGTGTCTTTTTCGTTTAGCTTGAAATCAGCTGTGTTGATGTCGCTCATAATAATGTTATTTTGAATGTTAATGTGTATTCAGGCACAGCAAGAAATTTACATTTCGAACCGAACCACCCTACGTGGGCACTTTTGCCTCTACTCAGAGACAGCGACACAGAATCATAATCACAGTAATTTGCAAGCATTTTTCTGTGCTATTATTTAAGATTTCTTAAGCATGACCTGAGGCCCCCATCGCCTATCATTTCTTCCACCAGCAGAAGCCATGCACCAGTTGTCCCCAAAACCCTCTAGGAAACTCCTTCTCATCGTGGAATCCTAGCGTGATATCTCTTCCATCACTAGGCTGATAAGCCGTCTTGAATAAATAATCCCAGACACTCAGCGTCAGTCCATAGTTCATCCCATACCTGTGCTCGCGCGGTAGTTTCTTAGCATGATGCCAGATGTGCATTTGCGGATTATTGAACACATATCTGAGTGGTCCCAGCGGGATCTTGAGATTAGAATGATTAAAATGCCCCCACACAGTAGTGAACAAATGCACGATCAGAAAATCCGTAATCCCGAAACCAATCATCGCCAATGGAATATACTCCAGCGTCTTATACACCACATTTTCCATCCAGTGATACCGCAGATGCGCAGCAAAGCCCATCTCCTTCACGGAGTGATGCACCTTATGAAATTCCCACAGCCAAGAAACTCGATGCAACAGGCGATGCACATTCCATTGGATAAAGTCACGCAGTATGAACAAGATAAACAACTGAACCCAGATCGGAAGGCTATCCACCTGCAGTGCCACCAGATTCGTCACTCCCATCATCCCTAACACATGATGAAACCAATTCACCACAAGCTCAGATGCCGCCTTATAAACGATCAACGAGAATAAGAAAAAATTGAAAAACATATAAAATGTATCCAACCAGAAATCCTGCCTAAACCTAGCCTGCCCCTTCCTCCATGGGTTTAAAATTTCTAACAAAAAGAAAAATAACGAAATCCCGATTAACCAATACAGATAATTCCCCCAGCTAGGAGACGTCAGCTCACGCCATAGGTAACTACTATAACCAGTGTATGCATCTCTAACGATCTGAAGCGAATCCATCTTAATCAGTATTTCAATCTCTATAAAATATAAGGTCAGCAGTCGCCATCCTTAGCTCTAGAGAGATCTTTACCCTTCAATTAAAGAATTCGGGAAACCGCTCATTAGCAGTGACCCGATGTCTAAATGCTACGAAGTAACTACTAATACTACTTACTGTCCACCGAGCCCACCGAGTGCACCTTGGCCTTCACCAGGTTGTCTTATATTCCACGGAAGCTCACTTTCAGAAGAAACTGGTCCTTTGTACTGAGGCTTCTCTGGTAATGTTCCGCAGGATGTGCTGAGAACTGCCAATAATGCTGATGCTCCAATGAGTGCTAATTTGATCAATTTCATGACCACAAACTGCCAGCTATTACACCCTCGCGCAACTTAAAATTTCAACCAAGCCTGACACCACCTTCCAGCGCACATTCACCCCACTGATCAAGCAGCCATACTCACGCTCATCATCATGATACGCAGGTCTAGGATCCACCGCTAGAGTCTCCTCTATCAGCATCCTATGCTCTGCCTCTAAATTTCCACCAACGTCGGAATCCCAAGTCACATCCATCATCTCCGGCGCACCCCGCACATAGCCAGTCTCCACCTCACCATCTACAGAGTCACAATACGGGATGTACGGCTTAATGTCTAACAACGGAGTCCCGCTCACTACGTCCACACCACTGATATGGATCACCGCACCACCCACCCGCATCTGCTCTATCTTCTCAATTCTCACAAGCGATAGCCCAATAGGATTTGGCCGAAACGGAGAACGCGAAGCAAACACCCCCACCTTCTCATTACCGCCTAGTCTCGGCGGACGTACTAGTCCACTCTGCGCATGGATCGCCTGTTTCGCAGACTCATGAAAGACAAACACCAGCCACAAATAACTAAACCCCTCTAGCCCACGAATATAATCCGCATGCTGGTACTCCTCCGCAAAAACAATCTTCCCCCAAGCTGAGCCAGCCACTCCTGACTGACGAGGAGTGCCAAACTTCTCAGCATAACAGCTCTCAACATAGCCTATCTCACGTACTTCCATGACATTTTAAGGGAACTTCTGAAAACTCCCGACATTGCTGTTTCTGTTATTAGATTTGAAAGTTTGCAAGCAAAGCTTGTATGTTCAAAATACGACACTTCGGGCAAAAGAATAAACCTACGTATAGCTTCGTTCCATATTTGAAAGAGATAAGTATCCCTTTCAAATATGCGCCTAACTCTACTTGTTTTATCCTTTTGCATCAACATCGCTAGTTTCCAGTAGTCCCATTCATAAAATCGTGTGGAAACAATCCACTCTGTCTAACAGAACTGACCACTACTTTAGACCATCAGAAAGATGCTCATTTACCAGAAACCATATCGCCACCGCTAGGATCAGAGTGATTGTCTTCGCTGTCCAGTGTTTCTCTAGTGCTCTCTTCATCATTAATATCTTTCTTTTTAGCCTTCTCAGCTTTTTCCGCCTTCCCGGCCTTCTTTTTAATTTTTTCTAATTCCTTCTTTTTGATCTTCTCCTGTTCTAGCTCCTCCTCACGCTTCTTCTTCTTCTCCTCAGCTAGTTTATTCGCAGCCTCTCTAGTTTCCTTCGCTTCCGCCCTTGCTATTTTAGTCGCCTCGTCAGGCACGAAGATCTTCTCAAGTCGCTGTCTGAACTCATCGCCCTTCAGGTTGCGCTCCAGCACACCATCCATCATGATAGAGATCGTTCCCGTCTCCTCACTCACCACGATACAGACACTATCAGACTCTTCAGATAAACCTACCGATGCACGGTGCCTCAGCCCCAGAGTCCGGTCAGCCATCTCATTTCTACTTAGTGGAAATACACACCCAGCAGAAGAAATTCTATTCTTAGAAATAATCACTCCACCATCATGCAGCGCAGTCATCGGGTGAAATATTGTCAAGAGTAGTTCCTCTGAAAACTCAGCATCCACCCGCACACCATTCTCAGAATACTCTTTAAGATCTATCTCACGCTCGATCGCCATCAATGCTCCGATCCGCTTGTTAGATAACTTCATCACTGCCTCAGTAAGCTCTTCAGCAAATTCTAACTGCTGGTCATGAGAAAAGGAAAACAAACTCTCACCTAACTTAGCAAAGGCGCGCCGCAGCTCCAAGTGGAACACAATAATCATACTGAATGCCACACCCACAGCAGACCTGAGTAATAACCAAGCGATCACCTTAAGGTCAAACATATATGCCAAGATCGTCACCGCCATTAAAATAGAGATCACACCGATAAAAATCAACGCACCCTTAGTCACCCTTACAGCACGATACAGCTGATACAGACCTATCCATAAGATTAAAATCTCTACCCATGCCTGCCAATTCTCTGCTATAAATTCCATGCTCTAAAAACAATCTACCAGACAGCCGACTTCGCGACAATAGATAAAGGTAAATCAATCAAATAATTTTAGAAAACTTGAGAACTAACACTCAAGCCAACAACAAATCATCATCTAACAGAACCTAATAAAAGTAGAGGCTATACAAAAAACTACAGCCAGCGTCTCGTCCCCTCAGACCATCGTGCAAATGCTTCTGGAAACCTCTCCTTTAACATCGACTCCTCAGGTATCACAAACCGTATCCGTAAGATCAGATAAAGCCCCGGAGCTAACAACGCTGGCCACCACGTCTGACACATAAACGTAAACGATATCAGTAAAATAACATCCGCCAGATAGATCGGATTCCTACTCCACCGATAAGGCCCATGCGTCACCAGAGCCTCCGCATCATTATGTGGTAAGGCCGGAGTCCTCGCCCTCACCAGCGTATACGCACACCAGATCATCAAGCCAAACGCAAGAACACACAACACCACACCTAGACAAACTCCCGAGTTAAAACCAAAAACCTTTGGGAAATCGATCGCTAATGAAACTGTACATCGAGACAGCACCAACGCCACGATCATCACTCCAACCGTCCACAGCGGCGGAAAGTCTATCACATTCCTATAACTCAACCACTCTCTAAGCGTCTTCTTAGATTTCATCATCCCTCCCATCCAGGCGCACTAGACAAATGACTCACCTCAAACTCCCGCTTCTCCCGAGCACAAGCCTCCTCAGCAATAAGCAGAGAAATGATGAGTGATAGAAATTTCATACAGCAATGAGTGACAATCACTAGATTAACTTCATAGACTTAGCTACGTCTGTCATAGCATCGAGGAATGATGGGTATTTAGGCTCCCAGCCAAGGTCTAACATCTTCTGGTTAGAGACTCGTTTATTCAGCCCTGCTCTGGGTGATGCTTCGGCTGAATTACTCGTTGGCATTGGGATTGAAAAAGCTGCACATAGCGCTTTATAGGTTTCCTTTAGTGTTAGGTTCACTGTCTCAGAAACATTAAAAACACCTTTATATCTCCCCTCTAACAAAAGTAAACAAGCACTCGCTCCATCATGATGATGAATGTGATTTAGCACTCTTTCACCACCATTCTCCATACTAGCTCCTCCAGCGAAGAGACGCTTTATTAAGTAGGACTTCCCCACTCCGTATATCCCTGACAAGCGTACTACTGTGCCTCCAGCATCAAGAACCGCTCGCTCAGCCTCGACTAATATCTTAGCTGTAGCCGCGGCAGGTTCAGTGATCGTTTCTTCAGTGACTAGTGAACCATCTTGCTGACCGTAGACAGAAGTGCTCGAGGTGAACAAAAGGTGCGCATCATTAAAGATCTTAGATAAGTTCTGACAACCTTTGAGATAAACATCTCGGTAGCTAGCTAATCTCACCTCAGGAGTAGCTCCTCTGCCTGCGGATGCAGATGCACAATGAATCACACAATCAGGCACCCTTTCCTCTATGATTAACTTTTTAGAAAGAGCCTTTACAGATCTATCATCGGATAGATCCACAGTGAGATGATCATCAGAACGCGACGCCGTTGTAACTAACCAGCCACCATCTTCAAACTCACGTTGAATTTCTTTACCTAAATAGCCAGGACCGATGAGGAGTAAATTGCGTTTCATTTTCTAATCGAATAATAGTTCACTAGTCCTTTAGTAACAGAGTCTACATACTCCCTAAAAATAGATGGTCGTAGCATTCCATTGAGATAGCGCATCCCAGGATAGTCGCCCTGCAGGATTCTCTCGTGCGAGTCTTTTCCGTTCATCAAGTATGGCTCATAAAAGAGTACTGGACACATATAGGATCTATTTGCAGCTAGGTTACGAGCCCATAAGTACGGGTTATTATCTACATTCAGCGCTCGCTTAGATTCAGTCTCATAGAGATAAGGTTGCAGACCGGTCTCTGCGGCAAATACATTTGCGGCATATGCTGTCAGCCTAGCTTCCTCAGGATGAATGCGCTGAAGAATACGCTCTAACATAGTGAACCTCTGGTCATCTCTCGCCACCTCACTACTCATGTAAGCACCATTCATGATCATATGAAAATGCTCTTCTTCGATAAGATCAACGCTCTCAGCACCTGCATTAAAATGTAAACAGAGAACCAGATCTGGGCAGAACTCATTATTCACTATCTTCGCTCGCTCTTTTATCTCCCCCGCTCTGTAGAAGAGTTTATCACTCATTCTCTTGAGTGAATCTGGGCTAATCAAAGAGTTCTGAGTATTCATTTTATGCTTCGCAAAGTCAGAATAATCTTCTGACCGATTACGGTTTACAGGTCCCAGATACTCACGCGTAAGTTTCACATCAGCCCCTAGAGCTTCAAGCTGAACGGCAAGTAACTTCGCCACCTTCAAGGTCAAATCACCTTCCTTAACAGGAGGTAATTCATTATGCACAAAATCACGCTCCTCGATCTCTGCATAATCACCACCAATATGACCAGGGTCGATCACGATATTGATGCCGAACAACGGCTTCGTGGCATCCTTAACATCTAGCTCATCACGCGCTCTCCAATACTTAGCAGGCTTTTCTTGCTTCACCTCAGATGCGAAGAATAACTCAAGCTGCTTAGATGGATCCTCAGCAGACGTGCGGATCAGCGCTGACTCATCTCCTATTTCTATCCACTTTCTCCACTCAGCATCTATTGTGTAAACTTCATCAAGCTCAAGCTCAAAGTCTTCTTTAGAAATGGTGTATTGATACTCATCTAGACGTGACCAATCTGGGGCTACTGCGAGGTCAGTCAGATAGGGATTATACTCAGCTATGTGTGCTTTACTCTGGCTACCGTTACCTTTGCCACTAGTATTGCCAACATCATTTCCTGATCCAGCTACCGCGGTCTTATCACCAAGTGAAATACTAGTCATCTCGTGAGGGTTAGCATCATTGATGACTTTCTGGACGAGGAAGGCTAAGGCTATCAAGAAAATGACCAATACTACCTGAAGGGCATATGATTTTTGTTTAGTCGCGCTCATATATTCTGGTCTCTTTATCGTTGGTGTGTTTCTCTGCTTTTAAGCTGATTTAGGGATACTTTCTTACCAGCTGTTAATTTTATACGATACATTGATCAAATGCGCATTCTTTTTCTTGGAGATATTGTTGGAGAGCCCGGCAGGAAAGCAGTCATGAATAAACTGGCTGATATTAAACGTGAGCACCAGATTGACTTCAGCATAGTCAATGGTGAGAACTCAGCCGGCGGTAGAGGCATCACACCTAAGATAGCTCGGGAATTATTCGCTTCTGGAGTAGAGGTCATCACTACCGGTGACCATGTCTGGGACCAGCGAGAACTTATGGACTACCTACCCACAGAGCTGAACATTCTCCGCCCGATTAACTACCCATCTGACACACCTGGTCATGGATCAGTCATCTATGAGACTAAGTTTGGAAAAGTAGCCGTCCTGAATGCCCAAGGCAGAACCTTCATGAACCCACCGTTGGATAATCCATTCACCGTTGTGGAAACTGAAGTCACTCGTCTCAAGGAAGAAGAAGGTGTAAAAATGATCTTCCTAGATTTCCATGCAGAGACAACGAGTGAGAGCATCGCGATGGGGTTCCATCTAGATGGTACAGTCTCAGCAGTCGTCGGCACCCACACTCACGTGCAGACAGCGGATGAGAGAATTCTCCCTAATGGCACAGCTCACCTAACTGACGCGGGGATGTGTGGACCTGAAATTTCTGTCCTCGGTAGAAATGTAGAAAGCGTAGTATGGAGGTTTAAAACTGGACTCCCTACAAGATTCCCAGTCGCTAAAGGTCCAGTCCGTCTCTGCGGCATGATCGTAGATATCAACCCTGAAACAGGAAAAGCCATTCACGTAGAACGCTTTAATCAACTACTTTCTCCCAGTGAGATGAGCTAATCCCTCTCACTTTAAATAGACAAATATACTTCATTTCAGCGCTTTCTTGTTGAGTCTTATTCTAAATTAGGGCAAAGCTCTTCCAGATAAACCTCATCAAAACATGAAACGTTCCACGACATTACTCAAGGCCCTCACCGCATCACTCACTATTGGAGTAATGTCACCATCTCTGTCCGCTAAACCAGTAAAGGTAAACGGCATCGCAGCGATCGCTAACGGCCGTGTTGTCACTCTCAATGAAGTCTCATTCATACTAGGACCTATCAGACAAAGTCTTGCTGCCAAGTACCCTCGTATGGGCGATGACTATAAAGCGGAGCTAGCTAAGAGTAAGAAGAAAGTCCTCGATGAACTTATCGACCGCCAACTCGTCATCCATGAGTTCAACTCTATCGGCGCGCAGATCCCAGATCATGTGATTAAAAATGACATCAAATCTCAGATAGATAGAACTTACGCTGGTAACGAGTCAAAATTCCGCGAGTCCCTCAAGAAAAGCAATCTTTCCTATACCAGATATCTTGAGCTCACCAAAGACAAGCTCATCGGTCAGGCAATGCGCGCACAGCACTTCAATGACCCAGCACCAGCCACAGAAGACGAGCTAAAGGCTGAGTATAATAAGCACAAGCGTGACCTCCGTGACCGCTCGAAAGATATGATCGACTTCGAGAAAATCTACATTCCTCTCACCAATGACGACGACCTACTCGCTACGCCTGAATCACAGAAAGAACTCGCTGATGACATCGCCAAGCAGATCAAGAATGGTGGAAATTTCGCTGAGCTAGCTATGACATACTCACAAGACTCCTTCGCAGCCGATGGTGGTATGCAGAAGAACGTGAAGCGTGAAGACCTCCGTCCAGACGTCAGCTTTGCCCTCTTCACTGAGAAAAAGAACACTGTCATAGGTCCTATCCAGCTCGATGAAGGTGGCTACCAGATCATGCGAGTTACGAAGCAGATCGACGGTCCATACCCTGGACTTGATAAAGTACGCAAGCAGATAGAACAGATCGTTCAGAACGAGAAATCATCCGTTCGCTTCGAGCGCTATCTGGCGAGACTTCGTAAGAAGGCACTGATCAAGTACAAATAAGCTTCCTGAAAAGCCCCCCCCTAGCAGGTCTACTTGCTTGGTAAGAATCTAGAGTAGACAGCATCATCACTATTAGCGACTACTTCGCACACTCTCTCAGGGTGCGCACCGTTCATGATCACGGTTTCGATACCCGCATCTACAGTACGCTTGATGGCCTTAAGCTTAGAGGCCATGCCTCCTATAGAAAACTTACCGCTATCACCACTTGAAAAACCGAGCACTGAATTAACATCTTCAATCTCAGCGACCACTTCATTGGTTTCCGGGGAGATCAATCCATCAATCGTAGACATAAGGACAAGTAAATCAGCATCTAACAACCTAGCCACTCTAGATGACAACATATCATTGTCTCCCATACTTATCTCTTTTACAGAGATCGAGTCATTCTCATTAATAATAGGGACGATATCCCCCATTTTATTCAGCTTCTCTAGAGTATCACTTACTCTACCGCTTCGCTTCTCATCATTGAAATCTTCAGCAGTGAGAAGTAACTGAGCTACACTATAGCCATATTCAGTGAAATTTTTCTCATACGCATGCAACAGGCGCGTCTGCCCCACTGCTGCACAGGCTTGGCGAGTCGCTATATCTGACGGATACTCACTCAGACCAAGCCCAGAAATACCCGCACCTACAGCACCACTGGAAACCAACATCACCCGATGCCTCTGGTCAGCGATGCTTACAACAGCCTTCACCAGACGAGCCAGTGACTCATGGTCTAGGTTACCATCGCTCTCTCTTGTCAGAACGCCAGTTCCTATTTTTATAATTATAGTTTTCATGACATCATGACATAACAACAGCTCCAGCACCCAGGATAGCATCGCTCACTGCTGGCAAGATCTGCTTCTTACGACTCACTATACCTTCAGCATATATTTCACCACCATCGCGGTGCTCAAAATCTAGCGCCTTGATGACCTTTTCATCACCCCTAGCTAGGATAAGACTGTAGTGCTTACTGATATCAGTGACTGCTACCATTGCAAAATCATAACCATTCTTAGCGATTAACTCCTCAAGCCCCTGTTCCATTTCCTCTCTGCGCTTATCAAACGCCTCAAGCCCCATCTCCTCGACCTGAGCAATGCTGAAGCGCTTGTCGCCTTCACTAAATTCTTTCCTGTCAGTATTCATCAGCTCGTCCACTGTACCAGTGTGTAACAGTGATCCAGAAGCAAACATATCATTCGTAAACTGATCTGCATCCACTTCAGCGATGCCAGATAGCCACGATAAAATTTCCCGATCCAGTTCAGTAGTCGTCGGAGAAGTGAGATTCAATGTATCAGAAACTAACCCAGCTATCAAACAAAGTGCCACTCCCTTGCTAAGTTCAGCATTATATGATTTAAACTTTCTAGCGATCAACGTACATGATGACCCGACTGGCTCATTGAGAAAACGGATAGGCCCACGAGAAACCACATCACCACCCAGTCTATGGTGATCTATCACCTCCACTACCTCAGCTTCATTGATCCCTT
Organism: uncultured Rubritalea sp.; assembly: GCA_937981665.1. Lineage (GTDB taxonomy): Bacteria > Verrucomicrobiota > Verrucomicrobiia > Verrucomicrobiales > Akkermansiaceae > Rubritalea. The sequence goes on along the minus strand of CALJOJ010000020.1, from coordinate 10,614 downwards.
TTACAGCTTGTGAATACTCGTTATGATCCACCATCACTATCTTCGTCTGTGGTGGTGATACAAGATCAGCCTTAGTAAACACACCGATCAGCTCTCTCGTTCCCTTCTTCACTACTGGAAAAATTTCCTGAGTCACTACGCTCAGCTTCCTACTAATATCAGTCACAGCTTCATCTGATTCTACACAGAGGAACTCACCACCAAGAGCGGTGTCCACTATCTTAGAGCAACGCACTAACTGCACTGAAGTCGCCGTATCATAATCACAAGAAATGATCATGACCCCCTTCTCCTTAGCCAGTGCCTGCATCTCCGGATCCACATCGAAGCCACCAGTCACCACCATGATGCGCACTTGGTTATCTATAGCCACCTTCTGCAGTCTCTTTCTGTCGCCGCAGATCACTAGCTGAGTTTTTGAAATCCCATTCTCAGCATCTCGAATAAGACCATCTCGCGTAGACTCCTCACTAGAAGCACCTACAAACATAATAAGTTCCTCTTCCTCCTCAGAGATAGGAGCACCCACAGAATTACCTTTAAGGCATTCTAAAATTTTCTGTGGAGAAACATACACCGTCTTCACCTCCTCAGAGCCAGTCACAACACGCGGCATAAGCAACTGCATAAGCTGAGTGAAGTCTAAAATACCGATAATATCACCATTATCAGAGACTATAGGTAAGGACTCCTCACCACTCTCCTGCATTGTATTATAAACCTCCAAAAAGGTGTCGCCATCAGAAACGGTAAGCGTAGCCTTGTCACTGATAAGCTCAGCCGTCGTACGCACATCAGTCACCAGCTGAGGATACTCTTCACCAGCTTGATCTAGTACCCATTTCACACGTGCTGGCACAGATCCACAGCGGATAGCCTCAGCATTCACACCCTCAGCTACTCGTAAATACTCTGCATAACCTATCGCAGCGCAGATAGCATCTGCATCTGGATTTAAATGGCCGACTACATAGACTGGTTCTTGGCTTGTGAGCGTCATATTCTTAATAAATTGGTTAATCTGTATTAACTGAGTCAGAGCTTCACTTGAAATATCTAAATTTGCAATAATTTACTGTACCATCATAGAAACTGTTTCGCTCCAAACCTGTGATAGAAAAAGAGCCTCAGAAAAAAACATCTCCTGAGTCTCACATCACTCTAACCATTTTAACCTTGGATCATCACCCGCTATCCATATCATCTATAGTATGAAGCGAAAGATCTATAAAGTCAGTAACATCACAGTCGAAGACTTCTTCACAAAGTACAAAGATAAACTCGGCCTCGAACTCCACAATAAAGACAACCCGGAATACTATGATCTTAGCCGAAAAATCATCGAACCCTCTACCCACAGACCAGGGCTTGCACTCACTGGATACCTTGACTACTTCGCCTATCTCCGTGTCCAGCTACTAGGGAACTCCGAGATGGAGTACATCAAATCACTCGATCAAGAGACCTTACATAAGCGTATTCAGGCGCTCTGTGAGATAGGTATACCTTGTATCGTAGTCTCTCGTAACGCCAAAATCCCAGATGTGATAGCCGAGATCATCAAGCCATTTCATATCCCCATATTCACCACCTCAATGCAGACCATGCGCTTTTCAAACCGCGCAGCACGCTGCCTAGAGTTCGAATTCGCCACTACCACATCCGCCCACGGATGCATGCTCCACTTTAAAGGCTTCGGAGTACTCATCAAAGGAAAAAGCGGATCAGGTAAATCTGAAGCCGCCATCGGTCTCGTAGAACGCGGCGCGGCACTCATCGCAGATGACCTTGTGAAACTCCGCAACGTCAACGGCCAGATCACAGCCTACAGTAAGGATATTTCCCGAGGCTACATCGAAATGCGCGGAATCGGCATCGTGAATGTATCCAACATCTACGGACTCGGAGCCATGATGCCAGACTCAAAGCTAGACCTCATCATCAACCTCGTACCTCAAGCGGATCTCAATAAAATCGATCGTACTGGCCTAGAGCGTGAGCAGGAAGACATCATGGGAGTAGACATCCCCCGAGTAGATATCCCTGTCTCAGCTGGTCGCGACACAGTGAGACTCATCACTGTCACCATTCTCGAACTCCAGCTCAGGCAGCTAGGCTATGATATGGCTAATGAATTCAACGAAAAACTAACTGAAAAAATGAACCCTAAATAAAACGCAAGTTCTTCATTATCAATACATATTCATTTTATTTACATTGAATCCAAAATTTTGCCTTCACACGTCACTGAAGAACTATTAGACTAAATATAGCGATAGCACACACAAATCTACACACTCTATGCCAAGCAAGGAAATCACCATCACCAACAAACTCGGAATTCACGCACGACCAGCTGCTCAATTTGTCAAGACAGCAAACATTTTCGATGCGGACATCACCGTAGAAAAAGATGGTGAAGAGATTGACGGAAAAAGTATTATGGGGCTCATGATGCTAGCTGCGGGACACGGTGCCACACTCATCATCTCCTCTGAAGGCCCACAGGCACAAGAAGCACTCGATGCTCTCGTCGCCCTCGTTCAGAAAGATTTCGAAGATTAATTTCGGTTCTTAAAAAACACCTAACTAACACCTAGATCCCCAAATACCCTCGGCCACTTATAAGTCATCAATGTCTGTAGACCATTCACTAAAAGAAACCATCATCCAAGGAACAGCTGTCTCACCAGGGATAGCCTTCGGACCGGTGCACGTGATAGCTCGCGGCATGATCGCACCAGAGGTTTATGAAATTTCTCCAGACCACGTAGATTACGAAATTTCACGTTTCCAGGACGCCATCGCTAAGACCAAGTCTCAGCTCTCCGGTATCCAGAAAAAGATCGAAGATATTTCTAAAAATCAAGATGCCCTCATCTTCGAAGCTCACTTGATGATCCTTGAAGATAAATCTCTGATCAACAAAGTAATAGATTCGATCCAGAATCTTCATCAGAATGCAGAGCACGCCTACTATGCTGTCGTTCAAACATACTGTGAAGCGATTCGCAGAATGAATGATAGCTACCTCGCTGAGCGCGCTACAGACATTGACGATGTAGCTCAGCGTGTCATCAGAAATTTCTCAACAGCAGATGATGAGCATAAGTCTCCTGAACTAAATCCTGAGCACCAGCACATCATCGTAGCTTATGATCTGACTCCATCAGACACCGCTACTATAGACCGACAGAAGTCTCTCGGCTTCATCACAGAGCAAGGGAGTGTGAACTCACACACCGCTATTCTTTCCCGTTCACTTGGCATTCCAGCCATCGTAGGCCTAGAGAATGCCGTGATGAACATCAAGACACTCACCACTATCATCCTAGATGGATACACCGGTCAGGTCATACTTAACCCCGAAATAGCGACGGTAACTAAATACCGTGAAATTCAACGCAAGAAGCAACTAATCGAGTCTGACCTTGATGAACTCAAGGAAAGAAAAACTCAGACCACCGATGGTCGCCTCATCACCCTCTCAGCCAACATCGAGTTCAGTAATGAATTAAAGTATGTTGAGAAATCTGGAGCTGCTGGCGTCGGGCTCTTTCGAACAGAATTTTACCTTCTCAAAAGCGGAGAAATCCCTGATGAAAACCGCCAGACTAGAGTATACACAGAAGTAGCTAAAGGGACACTCCCTCACCAGACCATCATCCGTACTCTAGATGCCGGTGGTGACAAGCTCCCAGCTGAGCCACTCACAGAAGCTGAACCTAACCCATTCTTAGGATGGCGTGGTATTCGCGTCTCACTCTCACGAGTGGCAATGTTTAAGGACCAGCTCAAAGCAATCTTAAGAGCTAGCGCTCATGGTAATCTCGGCGTCATGTTCCCTCTCATCTCGGCTCTCAAAGAGCTACTCAGAGCCAAAGACATTCTCAAAGAATGTATGGACGAGCTAGCAGCTGCGAATATCCCCTTTGACCCAGAAATCGAAGTAGGCATGATGATAGAAGTCCCATCTGCAGCACTCATGGCTGATGAACTCGGCAGACACGTAGACTTCTTCTCTATCGGTACCAATGACCTCATCCAGTACACAACTGCTGTAGACCGGGTCAACAAAAACGTCTCCATGCTCTATAAACCTACTAACCCTGGGGTTGTTAGACTCATCCATATGACTGTTCAGGCAGCGAGAGCTAATGGTATCTGGACTGGCGTCTGTGGGGAAATGGCATCTGACGTCTCACTCACACCACTTCTCGTCGGACTCGGAATAGACGAAATGTCAGTAGGCACACACCAACTCCCTAAGATCAAAAAAGCAGTCCGCTCTCTTGATTATAACGACTGCAAAGAACTCGCTAATAAAGCACTCAATTGCAGGTTCAGTAGCGAAATCTTTAATCTCAGTAACAATATGGCAAAAGAGTGTTACAACGAATTAATTGATTAGGTAGCAATTAAGCTAAACCTCGCTAACACTAAGCTTCTGCCGTATAAATAGATGCGATGCCACCACTCAATGGTTCGCACCGAGGCTCGATGAATCCCTGCTTGCCGATCAGCTCACACATAGCAGATCCACTTGGAAAATCCCCGATAGACCCGGCCAGATAACTATAAGCTTCCTTTTGCTTAGTAAGTAATCCCGCGATAGATGGTAGTATTTTATTGAGATAAAATACATACGGCTTGCGTAAGATCCCCTCAGGAGTAGAAAAATCTAGTATTAACAAATGCCCACCAGGACGGATCACCCGGCGCATCTCAGTCAAAGCTGCTGGATAGTCAGCCATGTTACGGAGACCAAACGCCACAGTAAGAACATCACAGCTATCATCCTCAAATGGCATATTCATAGCATCCACTACTTCAGTCTTCTTCACACCACGGCGAGATGCATGAGCTAACATTTCAGGACAGAAATCAGACGCTATTACCTCCGCATCATCACATGACTTCTGTAATTGCAGAGCAAGATCACCAGTCCCCGTCGCGATGTCCAGTATCTGCTTTGGCTTCCAGTCTTGCACTATACTACCCACACGCTTACGCCATAGAATGTCTGTGCCGAGACTCAGCACATGATTCGTGACCACATAGCGATCCGCTATCTTAGAGAAGGCGTCTTTAACAAATTTCGGATCTTGCATAATAGTTAGGTAATGATGTTAGGTGAAGTTGTTAGATAATAATTAATCCGGTAAAATATCTGTATAGATCCCAGGGTCACTACCTGAAATTTCCTTAGCGTTACAGACCTTTTCGTAAAACTCTCTAGGTCCCACTCCACCGATCACACCATAGACGTATCCACTATCTCTGAGAGCTTCCATAGATTTAAACAGTAGCGCCTTTCCCAGCCCAGTGCCGCGTGCCGCCTCAGCCACACCAGTCGGTCCGTAGAAGCCCTTCGCCGTCGTTTCTATACAGGCGAAGCCTAAAATCTTCTTATCTTTAGTCGCTATGAAACAAGTCACCGGCTGGCGAGACATCGCCACCTTCACCTCACTCACCCACTTAGGTGAGAAATGTTCACCCACCCAGTTAGCTACGCTTTGACGCTCATAGGCTCTCGCTCTACGAAGAATAATACCCTGTCCATCCACGCTCTTATAGAGCTCCGTGGAATCAGGCAGTTCCAGCAGATTTACGATCATGTCTATCATGGCTGTAGTCTACCCCTCTAACAGTGATTTACAAACCTAATATCTCCATAAATGGCCAACTCTCAATTTCCTCCTGACCACGGATCACATCCGTGATCACCTCTACCCCGCACATATCCTCCACTATCCCTTTGTTCGTGATCGTAGCCGTGTCCAGTTCATCCACTAAATTATTAAAAATAAGCCCTGCTGGCTCCACTCCTCGTGAGCGCATAGCTTCCACGGTGAGCAAGGTGTGATTGAGAGCTCCTAGCTTATTTCCCACCACAATGATCACCGGGTCACCTATCTCCGTCGCCAGTTCAGCCACACTGAAATCCATTCCATTGATCGGCACGAGCCAACCACCAACTCCCTCAGTGATCACACATGCATGCTCATCCTTGAGAGCCTTATAGGCATTCAGTAAAACCTCTTTTTCCACAGGTTTATTCTCAAACATAGATGCCACATGTGGCGCTGCAGGAGTCTTCATCCACACAGGGTTGATTCTATTTAGAACATCCTCATCAGTATCACTCAGACCAGATGCATCTGCTAACTCCAGAGCATCGTTACGGTCACCGCAGCAGATCGGCTTATAACCAACCGCATCCACGCGCTCATTCCTTAGCGCACGTAGTATCAATGAACTTACATACGTCTTTCCTGCATCTGTATCCGTAGCGGTGATAAATATTCCCTTACTCATAATCTTGTGCGCTACCTACCCTAATTACCCAACCATAGCAAGTCACACCTGCACACGCATACAGAATCATTACCGTTAAAAAAACTTATATTAGCCACCACTCCGCACACACATACACCCTAACCTTCTCTGTATAAGATCTTAAAAAATAAGATTCAATTAACTCTTGTAATTGAGACGCGTTATCATTAGCGTTCTCGCAAGTCAGAAAAACATATCTCATCCCCCACTCTAGGAGACACCTAACAGAACTGACTAACAGAAATAAATTTCATCCATCATCTATGAAAACTAAACTAGCAAATACCATACTCGGAGCCTCTGTATCAGCCACACTCGGCACACAAGCAGTAGCTCAAGAAGCAGCCCAAACAATAGCAGACACTACAGACTTAGGAGCATCGACCATCGTTGGGCAAACAGTAGAGAGTGACCAGATAGCGAGCTCACTCAAGACAGGCACATCACTCGACGAAACACCACGTAGCATCGCTATTTACACTGAAGAGCAACTAGAACTCCAAGGTATAAATAGCATCGCTGACATCGTGGACTACACACCTGGTGTAAACACTTCTCAAGGTGAAGGCCACCGTGACTCAGTAGTATTTCGTGGAGTACGCTCCACAGCAGACTTTTATATCGATGGCGTGCGTGATGATGTTCAATATTTCAGATCACTCTATAACTTAGAGCAGGTAGAAGTACTCAAAGGCCCAAGTGCCCTCTTCTTCGGTAGAGGTGGCGCAGGCGGCGTGATCAACAGAGTAAGCAAGACTGCTGATCTCGGTCAGAATTTCACCACGATCAAAGGTGGTATTAATACATTCGGAGGAACTGACCTCGCTATCGATAGCAACTACGTTCTCTCTGATAAAGTAGCTCTTAGACTCAATGCTTTTAACGAGACACTCGAAAACCACAGAGACTTTTACGACGGTGACAGATTCGGCGTTACTCCTACGTTCAAGATAGAACTAGGTGAAGACACTACACTAGATCTTTTCTACGGCTACGAGAACCACGAGCGCTTTATTGACCGTGGTATTCCAGGTGTAAACGGGGTACCCGGCGAGCAATTCAGCGACACTGTATTTGGAGACTCTGAGCTTAATCTCAATGACTTTGAAAGTCACAGCCTAACAGCAAAGCTCAACCACACATTCCTCAACGGCTGGAAAACAAGCGGAACTGCAGCATATTCTAACCAGACTAAAGTCTACACGAACTACTTTGCCTCAGACTTTGATACAGCTACTAATCAGGTAGAAATCGATGGTTACAGAGACACAGTAGAACGTGACCGCTTCACACTCGCTGGTGACCTCATCGGTGAATTTAATACAGGTTCCATCGGCCACAAGATAATCCTCGGTGGTGAGTTCACCTCTACTGACTCTCGCGCATTCCGCTATAACAATGTATTTTCTAGTAACAGTGATGATCAACAATTTTTCGATGCTGACGGATTCAGAATGAGTAACGGCACAGTATTCGCTGCTGACGGCTCGGTTCTAGACACCAGTTCATTCTCTGATCTAAACGACGATACAGATGTCGAACTTACTACATTCTCTTTCTTCGCTCAAGACGAGATCTCACTCCACGAGAAACTTGACGTTGTGCTAGGAGCTAGATTTGACAGCTTCGACATCGATGTGGACAATCTCGCAGACCCTACTAACTCTGCATCCAGAAAAGACACTCACGTCAGTCCTAAAGTAGGAATCGTCTATAAGCCTACTGACGAAGTTTCTGTTTACGGTAGTTACACTCAGTCCTTCCTGCCAAGAAGTGGTGAGCAGTTCGCTAACATTAATGGTGATAACGCACGTCTTGACCCAGATGAATTTTCTAACCTTGAATTCGGCGTGAAATGGAATATCAACCAGCGCCTCCTCCTCACAGCATCTGTTTACGAGATCGAAGAAACTTCACTTTCTGTAAACGCTATCGACACCGATACATTTGATCAAACTGATTCAAAAGTTCGCGGTGCTGAGCTAGCCTTAAAAGGTAATATTACCGACAGATGGTATGTTTCTACAGGATATAGCTTCCAAGACGGAGAAGTAGAATCTGGTAGCAATGCAGGTAACACGATAAGAGAACTTCCTGAGCACACATTCTCACTCTGGAACCAATACGCAGTGAATGAGAAGCTCAGCCTCGGACTAGGATTCACCTACCAAGATGCATCATTTGCTAATGATGACAATGCAGTAGAGCTGCCAAGCTACGTCCGCGTTGACGCCTCTGCTACCTACACCGTATCAGAAGCGCTTCAGATACAACTAAACATCGAGAACCTCCTCGATAGAGACTACTTCCCAAATGCACATACCAACAACAACATCACCGTTGGTGCTCCGATCAACGCCAGACTCGGTGTGAAGTACACATTCTAAAGATTTATATTAGCGTTATAATTGTTCAGCACAGACCCTCAGTCCGACAAGCTCAGACTGAGGGTCTTTTTATTAAATAGAGAACAAGTTCTCAATGACCAAATTCAGCTCAAATTATGCCGCGAGGTAAGAAAGGACTGCAGAAATAGATTTTATGACAGAATGTTTGTCAGACAGACTCTTAAAAACGGTTAAGATGATACTCTTATCTATGAGCTTAGTCAGCGAATAGAAATACCTTAACCATAAAAAGCCTACTATTCAGTAATAGTAATGGCTCTTAAATAAGTCACTTCATCACGACAATAAATAAAAGTTGGCACAGTATTTGCTTGTAGAACATTGAATTATTCAACTCACATGAAACTAAAATTATTATTAACAAGTATTGGTACACTGCTCCTAGCTGGAGCGGCAAACGCTCAGGAAGCTGCAGCAACTCCGGTTGCTGATCAGATCGCTGATGTTAAGTTCATTATTGATAACTTATGGATCCTGATTTCAGCGGCCCTAGTCTTCATTATGCACCTCGGATTCTCAGCTCTTGAGTCTGGTCTCTGTCAAAAGAAGAATGTAGTAAACGTTCTCTTCAAAAACGTCTTCATTATCAGTATGGGACTAGTTACTTACTACCTCGTAGGATTTAACTCACACTATCCATCAGATTGGATTATAGATGGATGGCTCGAAATCGGTGGACCAGCTGGATATGATTCAGCAGCTGCCGCAGCTAATGAAACTAGAGAATACGCAGATTACACTTACTGGGCAGACTTTATTTTCCAGGGAATGTTTGCAGCAACCGCAGCTACCATCGTTTCTGGTGCAGTAGCAGAGCGCGTTAAGCTTGGATCATTCATGATCTACTCTACTATACTCGTCGCATTTGCTTATCCAATCGCTGGTTCATGGCACTGGGGTACAGGCTATCTCAATAGAATGGAAATTCCTTTCTATGACTTCGCTGGTTCTACTGTAGTTCACATGTTTGGTGGATTTGCAGCACTCGCAGCAATCATTCTTCTAGGAGCACGTAAAGGTAAGTACACAGCAGCTGGACTTAAGCCTATCCTTCCACATTCACTTCCACTCGCAGCAATTGGAGCATTCCTCCTCTTCTTCGGTTGGTTCGGATTCAACGGTGGTTCTGTACTCTCAGCTGATGCTGCATCAGTATCACTCGTATTCACTACAACCGCTCTTGCAGCTGTAGGTGGTGGACTTGGTTCTATCCTTATCTCATGGGCTGTTCTTAAGAAGCCTGACCTCTCAATGGCTCTTAACGGCCTCCTTGCTGGTCTTGTTTCTATCACAGCTGGTCCAGACGTTATTACTGTACCAATGTCAATCGTAGTTGGTTTCATCGGTGGTATCATCGTAGTGTTCTCAGTACTCTTCTTCGACAAACTTAAGCTTGACGATCCAGTAGGTGCTGTATCAGTACACGGTATCGTAGGTATCTGGGGAACACTCGCTCTTGCACTTCCATTCTTTAATGGTGATAATGATTCAGTCAGCTTCGGCTCACAGCTCACAGGTGTAGCTCTAGTAGGTGCATTCGCATTCGCATTCTCATTTGTCCTCATGCTCATCCTTAAGGTTACCATCGGTATCCGCGTAAGCGAAGAGGAAGAAGACGAAGGTCTTGACGTTGCTGAGCACGGTGTTGCTGCATACAACGAGTAATCAAATCATTCTACTAACACAATAGTATTTCCAGAGGGAAGCCAATTTGGCTTCCCTCTTTTTGTGTGTGCCCGGCAGGGCACACTGACTTGGGGGTTAAAGTCCCCTGTGGGCTCGGCAGAGAGAACCACTAGCAGACAGCAAGGTTAAGATCGTGAGATCTTGGCTGAAGGAAGCTGATAAGCAAACCATTGCCCTGATG
>CALJOJ010000019.1 GCA_937981665.1 uncultured Rubritalea sp. | reverse complement strand
GATCATAAAATGTTACTAAATCTGCAAAATGAGACAAGATACGCTGAACAGCTAGCTCTGCTGTGAACCGCCTTGCTACGGAACCGTATGGCAGGTGGTGTGAGAGGGAAGTGAGGGTGACCTCACTCCCTACTCGATATCATATTACTGGGCTGTATGAACAAGCTAGTGTCCTTATTAGGTGAAACTTGATTTACTTAGAGCTCACTTTACTTCTTACCTTGCCTTCTAAAAATCGAGTAGTGATCTCGTCACCAGTCTTAAGGTCAGTGGCATCTTTAATAATATTTCCATCCGCATCCTGAGTGACTGAAAAGCCACGCGCAAAGACACTCTCTGGTCCAAGTGTACGGAGAACAGATGATAGTTCTGAAATATGATGAGTATGATGATTCACCTTATCTACTACTACTGAGTCTAGCTTTTGTGATAAGTTCTTTAGCTTATCGAAGCGTCTATCTAAGACAGCTTCTGGAAGATGTGTAGAGAGTCTGAAATTGAGAGCGTTAAGCATGCTGCCCTGATTAAGAACAGATTGTATCACTGCATCATCGAGATCCCGTCTAGCAAGAATAAGACGCTGCAGTGGATCTTTAAGAACCCGCTCAGGTGATCTTGAGAGCGCACCACGACTAAAGCCCTTCAGTAGCGCTGAATGCTTCTCTAGGCTCGTTGAGACAGCGCGGCTCATCACCTGCTCTATTCTGCCTAATCGATGCGCTAAAGCTTCGCCATCAGGAGCGACAAGCTCCGCAGCAGCACTTGGAGTCGGTGCACGCATATCTGAGACAAAATCGGAAATAGTAAAGTCTATCTCGTGACCCACAGCGGAAACAATTGGTATCGAACAGGCATGAATCGCGCGTGCCACGATCTCTTCGTTGAAGTTCCAAAGATCCTCAAGCGAGCCACCACCACGGCCTATGATAAGTACATCGACTTCTGGTAAATCATGACTCTGCCACTCAGACCATTGTTTAATGGCATTAGCAATTCCGCGCTCTGCGCCACTACCCTGAACTTGAACTGGGTATAAAACAGGCTGTATCCATGGAGCTCTCCGGCTAAGAACATTTAGCATGTCTTGAAGTGCGGCACCTGTGCCTGAAGTGATCAATCCTACTTTCTTAGGGAACTTAGGGATTGGCACCTTGTGTTCATCATCAAAGAGGCCTTCACCATCGAGCTGTTTCTTTAAACGATCAAATTTTGCCTGAAGCTCCCCTTCTCCGGCAGCTTCTACCTTTTTAACAATCAGCTGCACAGAACCACGAACTTCATAAACGCTGACTTCACCGAATAGTCTCACCTTCATGCCGTTATCAGGCTGCACCTTGGCGTGGCGGACATTACCTTTAAACAACACACAGCTAATCTGAGCTCCTGCATCTTTTAGCGTGAAATACATATGCCCGCTAGCCTGCTTGCGCATGTTAGAGATTTCACCTTCCACCCATAATTCACCAAGCTCAATCTCTAACAGATTGCGCATACGTCTCACGAGACGGGTGACGGAGATGATTTTGGGATCGCTCATTGAGTGTGTTTATTTAACTAGAGATCTTGCGTTGATGTAATCTTCGACAGAGAGACAGCACGGATCTGCTGCCACCCAGTGATCTGGTTCTATCTCTACCAGCGGCATGTCTAAACCTTCTGTCTCAGCATACTGTGGATGATTAATCCGATGCCCAAAGGCTGAGCCTTTCGGTGGATTGATAGGAGAAGGTATTTCACCTTCTAGTATAATTCGCTCTTTCTTAACAGTTGGATCAGGCACTGGGATAGCTGCTATCAGCGCTTTTGTGTACGCATGTTTCGGGTTTTTGTAAATGATATCTGCATCCGCTAGTTCCACAATTTCCCCCAGGTACATCACGGCTACATAGTCTGAAATATGCTTCACCACTGCGAGATCATGAGCAATGAACATATAGCTAATTCCCATTTCCTCCTGCAACTCTAACAATAGATTCAAAACCTGAGACTGGACAGAAACATCTAGCGCTGAAACTGGCTCATCGAGCACTAATAACTCAGGCTGAAGCGCAATAGCGCGCGCCACACCGATCCGCTGCCGCTGACCACCAGAGAACTCAAAGGAGAATCGATCCACAGCTGAGCCAGGTATCCCGACTCGCTCTAACAGCTGAATAGCTCGCTCGCGACGTGTGTGGCGATTCCCTATTTTCTGAATAAGTAATGGCTCAGTAATGATCTCACCGATACTCATACGCGGGTTAAGTGATTCAGCAGGATCTTGAAACATCATTTGGAACTGCTTCCGGTGTGGGCGCAGTTCGCTTTGTGACATTTTAGTGATATCAGCACCATTCACATGGATAGATCCCGCTGTTGGTTTGTTGAGTCTAACAATAGTCTTGCCCAATGTTGACTTACCACAACCTGATTCCCCCACGATTCCAAGCGTTTGACCCTTCTTAATACTGAGTGAAATTCCGTCCACAGCCTTGACTGAGCCGACCACGCGCGAGAACACTCCACCATGAACTGGGAAGTGCATTTTAAGGTCTTTTACATCTAATAAATTCATATGCGATAGTGGGCTATGCGTGTGTAGTGCACTGCGGGCAGGCTTCCACCCAGTGATCAGTGGCTACTTCTTTAAGTTCGGGTCTAGTGTTTAGTGAATCGCCCTCGCGCTCCATCCTCTGGCAGAAACGACAACCGTCGACAAATTCAGCGAGGCCAGCCACCATGTTAGGGATTGTCTTCAGTAAGCTCTTGCGCGGAGTTTCTAGTCTAGGAATAGAATCTAACAATCCTTTCGTGTAAGCATGCTGCGGGTTCTTGAAAATATTCTCTACAGGTGCCTGTTCCACCACTCGGCCACCATACATCACCACTACCTCATCACAGGTTTCAGCAATGACTCCGAGGTCGTGTGTGATCAAAATAACGCTGCTCCCATTCTCTTTTTGAAGTTTCTTTAGTAGATCAAGAATCTGAGCTTGGACGGTAACATCCAGTGCAGTGGTGGGTTCATCTGCTATGATTAGATCTGGCTTACAAACTATAGCGATGGCTATGACCACACGCTGCCTCATCCCGCCAGAGAGCTGGTGAGGGTACTCACCCACACGGATCTCAGGTGATGGAATGCCTACCATATCGAGCAGATTCACGGACTCAGCCCAAGCATCTTTTTTAGACATGCCCTTATGGAGGATGAGCGATTCGCTAAGTTGTTTACCGATTCGCTGGACTGGATTTAGAGCGGTCATAGGCTCCTGGAAAATGACACCGATTTCATTTCCGCGAATACCATAGAGCGTCTCATCATCTACTCCTATTAAATCCTTACCTTTAAAAATAACCTTACCTCCAGTGATCACTCCAGCCGGCTGAGGAAGGAGCTGAACGATAGACATAGCCGTCACCGACTTACCGCATCCTGACTCACCTACTATCCCCACAGTCTTACCCGCAGGAACTGTGAATGAAACACCATCCACCGCAGTAAGTCTCCCCTGCTCGGTATCGAACGCAGTCTGCAAATTTTCTATTACTAGTACATCTTCATTCATGGCTATTTAGTCTTGCGGTATTTATCTATCACTTGCTCTACTTCAGGGAACGTCCGTTCTTCTCTTCTCGCCTTTAAGGTCTCGGCCTTCAGATCTGTGTCTATCCAGTATAGATAGGTATCCATCGGATCATATATGATAGGATAGCTAAATTTAGTCGTCTCACTATCTGGCCATTTCATCCATCGCCAGTACCCGATTGCAGTAAAATCTCGATCCACTCCAGGAATAAACATCCCTTCATCGTGGATGATCTGTTGCGCTTCATGAGCAGCCTTTTCTAACTCACCATATGACCGTGCATTACGTACCTGATCCGCTAATACATCCATTCTCTCGTTAGCATACACGTTCTGATTGTTTGAGCTTGAGTTCCGAGCACCAGTTTCATCAAACGCTGCTTCTGAGTGAAAGAATTGACGATACGATGGTGTGGGTGGTCCTACTCCCCAGCCACCAAAGGTTGACTCATGTCGCTTTTGTGATGTCTTAGCGAAGCTAACAGAAGCCTCCGCTACATCCAGAGTCATCTCCACTCCGCAGTTCAGAGCTTCAGTTTTCAGGATAGTCAGCATTTCAATGCGCTGAGGATCCTGACGGATAGTGCAGCTAAATGACAGCCTCTCACCATTTTTGTTTATCAAAATCCCATCATCACCTTCTTCGGTAAAACCAGCCTTAGCAAAGTATTCTCGCGCTAATTTAGGATTATACTCTCTTGCTTTGATCGACTGATTGGTGAACTTACCGAAGCCATCACTAAACTGATTGATGCGAACATAGTCACCTCGGAAGACTTGATCATTCACGCGTTGAAAGTTCATCGCGTGATTTAGACCAATCCTGACATCCTTATTCTTGAGGATTCCTTCATCCACATTTAGATAAATACCCCATGGGATATTAGGCCAATTTCTGAAAAATTTCTTCTTTTCAATGTAACCGTGGAACACTGGCTCAATCTCGGTTTTCTCATACCAGTATTCTGGCTGACCGATTCCAAACACATCAATCTCTCCAATCTTGAACAGCTCAAAGCATTTTGAAATGTCTCTGATGACAAGAAAACGAATCTGATCTACATTAAATTTGTATTGATAATATTTGCGGTCTTTTGCCCACCAATTTTTGACGCGTGTTAGAGTAATAGATCTACCCTTTTTTATACCCTCAGGATTGACCTGATAGGCTCCAGTAGTGGGCGGGACACGCCACTGGTAGCGCTCCTTATAATCTGGGCCATACTCAGCATAGAAAGTAGGAGAAGATGGTGAAAGATTTGATGAGCGATACATGTCTGGCTTAGGTTCGGGGAGGGTCACGGATAGCGTCATCTCATCATAAACCGTTATATTGGCATACTGTTCTCTATAGTATTGTTTCGAATATGGGTTGTGTACATTCTGAGAAGAGCGTACGTAAATGCTCGTCATGAAGTCTTTTGCCTTTACTGACTCGCCATTAGAATAAGTAGCTTTGGGATCCAACTTGTAATAGACTGTGCGCTGGTCTTTGCTGAGTGCCCATTGATTAGCTAAACTAGGGATGGGCTGCTGAGTCACGGGGTGCGTGGAGGTTAGTCCAAGGTCTATATTATCATAGATTTCACTTCTAAAGCTATGATTTGACTCTGGGCCAAATGGTCTAAGTGTGGCGGGGAATTCATTAATGAAGGTATTGTAAACACCGCCTTTAGTGGCTCTAGAATCCCCTATCTCAGGTTCATCCATGCCTGTTTGCCAGACTAAACCCGTAGGTACCTCGTCTGGTGACTTGAAGGAAAAGTAAGCCCCTAGGCTTTTACGAAATTCATATTTCTCTAACTCACGTTGATTGGCAGCTATATCACGCTCAATTTTGCGTTGTTGTTTTTGGTCTTCCTCACTGAGTTCTTTTTTTGCGCTAAGTATGGCTAGCTCACTCTTGAGCTTCGCTCCATTTTCTGTGGATTCTTTTATCTGCTCATCCAACCATCGGTTCGTCCTGACATTATGCCTCTCAATGAAAGAATCCATATCATAGAGCTTTACGTTAGATTTAAATTCATCTGATCTACATTGAGTCAGAAGGCAAATACTCAATGCGCTGAGGATAAATGTTAGAATGAATTTTAAAAGTCTCATGGTGTTTTATAGGTGATGACTTATCGATACGTGGTGAATTTTTTAGGATCAAAGGCCTCTCTAACAGCCTCGCCAATGAAGGTGACCAGAACAAGAACGAGCACCAGCATAAAGAATGCTGAGGACACAATCCACGGAGCAGAGAGATTCGCTAGGCCGTTCTGTAATAATTTCCCCCAAGCTGCATACTCAGGTGGTAGTCCAAAGCCCAGATAATCTAGCGAGGTAAGAGCTAGAACTACGGAGGAAATACTGAACGGAACCAAGGTGACAATGATCGCCACAGAGTTGGGTAAGATATGTTTAAAAAGGATTCTAGGTGTAGATGCCCCCATGACACGCGCAGCAGCTACATAGTCTCTCGCCTTTTCCTTCAGAGCAGCTGTACGCATCAGGTAAGTCATTCCCATCCAGCCAAACACGGAGAGGATGATCAGGATCATTCCTAATCCGCGATATTGCTCAGGAACCAGTCCACTGAGAATTAAGATCACAAACAAGAATGGGATATTAGATAGAATCTCAATCAACCGCTGTACAATGATGTCAAATGTCCCGCCATAATACCCCATAAGTAATCCAATAGTGATGCCGATAAGGTAGACACATGGAATATAGAGTATCGCGGCTTTGAAGTTCACCTGAAGACCTCCATAAAGGTAGGCGAAGATGTCATTCCCGCTAGAGTCCGTGCCTAACAAATGCCTGTCTTTCCAGCTGCTAGGACTCGGATTGTAGAAAATTCTTCTTAACGGCGAAGACGCTAGAGACAGAAATTCTTCTTTGCTGCCATCACCTGTATAACTATCTTTGACCAACTCGCCTTCCTTATAGGTGGCAATGTAGACTGTCTGCCGTTTCTTGTTTTTACCGATCGCTTCACCCGTACGGATTCCATTTCTGTATTTGTAACGAATATGAATCGATTTCGGATCATCTTCAAAGTAAAGTTTTGCGGCTAGTCCATTGTATTTCTTTCCTGATAGTGAGCTGTAAACGACATTATTCTCAATCTTCACGTCCTTAGAAATAGCAGAAATAGTATCATAGGTAGGATCATATGGGATGGGTGGCATCAGCACCCAGTCACTGCCTTCTTTAGAAAACCTCTTTTTGAGGTCTCGATAGTTCACATTCGAGTCCGCCACATCCCCACCAATTCCAAATTCGCTATTCTTATAGGATTTCTGCATGAACGCAGGAAAATGCAGCTCTCCGTCATGCTTTACAATAAGCGCACGCTTACCCACTACTAGCTGATCTAGTGACGCGAAGACGACAAGTCCTATCAAAATAAGAAACGACCAGTAGCCTCGGCGGATCGATTTAAATCTTCGCCAACGTCGGACCGTAATGGGTTTGAAATCGAAAGATTTTTTGCCTGAGAACAGCATGGATATTCCGAGTGTGATAGCTAAAGCACCACAGATATATCCGAATTTTTCTGAGGACTCAAAGAACCAACTCAAGGTCGGTAGGTCCAGCCCATTGTACCAACCAACGATGGCAATGATTCCAGACAGGATAAAAAAGATGGCTAATTTTCTCACTAGAATATCTGGTTAGTTGAATTTAATACGAGGGTCAATCATCGCTACGATGATGTCCGAGATGATGTTTCCTAATAGCATCAGGAAGGCGGAAATAGTGAGGCTACCCATAATGACTGGGAAGTCTTTCTCCAGCACAGCATTGTACTGCAAGAGACCAAAGCCATCGATGTCAAAGACCTTTTCAATGAGCATTGATCCCCCCACAAAGATAGAAATTAAGCCTCCTAGCCCAGTAGCAATAGGGATGAAAGAATTTCTGAATGCGTGGCCAAAAACAGCTTTCTTAAACGGCACCCCTTTCGCCATCGCAGTTCTTACATAGTCAGCAGCGAGGTTATCCATCAGGTTATTCTTCATCATCATGGTAGTAAAAGCAAAACCGCCAATAACATAGCAAATCAATGGCAACACCGTGTGCATAAAGACGTCCTTTACCACCTCCCAGCTAGAAATTCTTTCCCAAAAGCTGAGTGATTCGAACTCAGGACTAATCAGTCCAAACAATGGGAAAATCTGTTTCTCTACTCCCAAGTAACTCAACATGATAGCTCCAAGAGCGAATCCTGGGATCGAGTACCCTAAGAAAATAAGAATCGATGAACTATTATCAATAAATGTCTTGTGTTTGATTGCTTTGACGATGCCTAAAGGAATACAAACACCATAAATAATGATCGATGAAAGAATGCCAAAGTAGAGTGAAATGGGAACCTTATCTCCAATCATAGACATCACAGGATCTTGATATTTCCTACTGTTACGGAAGTCACCCTGGAGGATGCCAGAGCGAGTGGGACGATAAATCACAGCACGATGCACAAAGGAATCCTTGGTCTCTCCATTGAGGCGCTTCTCTTTTCTTTCTTTGCGCTCAGCAGGAGTCTCTAACTTTACTTCCCAGCCCTGGTCTTGGATGCTTTCGCCATTATCTTGGTAGATGGCTTTATCTATATTATCTCCATCACGGATAACTTCTACAATCCGATCCTCCCCTTTTACAACGAGAGTCACCTTCTCTTTTCCATCGTCTAACTTCTCAACACCATTTGAACTCTTAAACTCTGCTTTAGAAATATAATCCTCTCTGGGGAGTACTCCAAGCCATTGAAAATAGGCATGAGGCGCGCTCTTATCCACACCATACTCTTCCTCTTGTGCTTCTATTTCCTCGTCACTTAGGCCGCCTGCATTATTGTTGCTATTAGACTTTTTACCTTCTTGGGCTGCACTTTGCATCAACAACTGATCCATAGGCCCACCAGGAGCAAGCCGCGTGATCATGAAGACAATCATCGTGATGCCGAACAAAGTGATCGGCAGTAAAAGTAGGCGTCGTATAAAATAAGCTTTCATAGGCGTGGAAGTTCGCCATGAGGGAATCATAGCAAAAATACATTAGTCATTAACTAGGGATATAGCGTACAGAGATCAAGAAACTGTTTCATAAACTAGTAGAAAAATAAAATTAGCTAAAAAAAGGTGTGCATGCTCAGCGAAAATACTTCAATTTCTCACCAACATGAAACTCACCCGTAACATACTTACATGTATTGCCTCACTTATTGTCTTCAATAGCTGTGAAAGCAAGGACTCAATCACCCAGAAGACTGAAGAGAAGATACTTGTCTTAGGGAATGGTGCTGAGCCAGCAGGATTAGATCCACAGATGGTTGAAGGTGTGATAGAAAGTAATGTTATTCGAGGACTCTTCGAGGGACTATGTATGGACCATCCTACTGACCCAAATCAACATAGTCCCGGTGCAGCAGCATCTTGGTCATCTAATGCTAATTCTACAGAATGGACATTCAAGCTTCACCAAGATGGTAAATGGTCAGATGGAGTACCTCTCACTAGTCATGACTTTGTTTTTGCGTACAATCGTATTTTAAGCCCTGAATTTGGAGCGAAATATGCATGGATGCTCTACTTTATTGAAGGTGCTGAGGACTATAATAGAAACAAAAAGCATAAGTTTTTGTTAGAACATCTTAGTATTTGGGATCAAATTAAAGATGAAAACTATAGTGGAGATTCAGATTTAGACTCAGCGAAGCATTTACGATCCTTTTTTTCTAAACTAAGTGATGAAGAAAAGCGCTATGATAATGATGCCAAAGGTCTGAATAAACTCACGCTAGAGCAATTAAAGGCAATTAAAGAAAATCCTTCACTATTTACTTGGTCAGAAGGAATCAGTACAGGTGATCAAACACAGATTATAGATACCTATATCAAACATAGCGGGAAAGATCTCTGGTCGATGGCTAATGTCGGTGTTAAAGCAGTAGACGACTACACCCTGCACATCTCTCTCAAGGCCCCTACTCCATATATACCAGACATTACTAAGCATTACACTTGGTACCCAGTGCCAAAGCATATTATTACAAAACTCAAGAATCCATTCAAAGAAGATCATACTTGGACAGAGCCTGGAAATCTAGTGAGTAACGGTCCGTTTCAACTTAAAGAATGGAAATTTAACGATTATATAGAATTAGAGACGAACTCAAATTATTGGGATACAGATAACGTGAAGCTGAACGGTATTAAGTTTTTACCAATCGGCAATGCTTACACTGAAGCTCGCATGTTTTTTGATAATCAACTTCATAGCACATACACTCTAGCTCCAGAGCTTATTGATTACTCTATTGAGAAAAATAAAAAAATGGTCAGACAGGAAACCTATCTTGGTACTAACTTCCTTCGCTTGAACAATAAACTACCAGAATTTGAAGACCATAATCTGCGCAAGGCTCTTGCCTACTCTGTGGATTCTCAATCCATCATTGATCATGTTTTAAAAGGAGGTCAACAAGCCGCGACAGGAATCGTGCCTCCTATGGGAGCCTACCAACCATCAACCCAATATAGATTTGACCCTGAGCTAGCTAAAGAATATTTCGCTAAAACTAAGTTCGCTGACGATCCGAAATCTCTAAAATTAGTCATGGTGACGACCGATAAAGAGACCGCAAAGGTACTAGCTGAAACGGTCCAAGACATGTGGAAGAATCACCTTGGGATTAATGTTGAGATTTCCCAGAGTGATTGGAAGTCATACTTGGTTAAGGTTAGTAAGCTCGACTATGGAGTGGCCACGGGTGGCTGGATTGGTGATTACCCTGACCCCACTACCTTCCTTGATATGTGGAAAGCTGGAGCTGGAAGTAACCGCACAGGATGGGAAAGTGCTGAATATGAAGCGTTGTTAGCGAAGGCTGAAATGACCTCAGACCCAGCTGCTCGGATGAAAATACTACAAGAAGCTGAAGCCATGTTTCTTGCTGATTACCCTATTATTCCTATCTACTGGTACACCTCCAATTATCTCCACCACGAGTCCGTTAAAGGCTGGAATACTCACATCATGAAGAGTCAGCCTTACAAGTACATGTCGCTCGAAAATTAAAGCCTCACGTTTTCATATATTATGTTTAAAATAATTCTCAGTCGTCTCGCTCAGGGACTCCTAGTACTCATCTTCCTTTATACGGTAACCTTCTTTCTAGCTCGGTGGATGCCCTTTGATATGTTCACGAGTGATAAGAGCCTAGATGCTCAGGCTCTCCAAGTTAAGAAGGCTGAGTTCGATCTCGATAAGACATACTGGGAGCAGTATAAGATCTCCATCAATAAACTCTTTCAAGGAGACTTGCGAGATTCAGGAATGATGAAACAACCCGTTTCTAAAATTATAGCTCATTCTTTCCCCGTTTCATTTGTCTTGGGTTCGGCAGGAATGCTGATCGCTATTATCATTGGTATTCCCGCAGGTATCATTGCTGCATTAAGGAAGAACTCAATGATTGACTATAGTACCATGCTCATAGCATTAGTAGGAATCAGTGTCCCCGCATTCGTATTAGGACCTCTATTGGCTAAGGGATTAGGGGCAAATGTGTCGTTCCTTAAGGTAGCTGGTTGGGGAGGTTCGTTTGACTGGGTCTTACCATCCATCACTCTTGGTCTTGCAACTGCGGCTTACCTAGCTCGTATCACCCGTGCAGGGATGTTAGACATCCTCTCTCAGGATTACATTCGTACCGCCAAGGCAAAGGGCGTGTCTGAACAGAACATCATCATTAAACATGCGCTCAAAGGTGGACTCATTCCTTCCATTGCTTACATCGGTCCTGCCTTCGCTATGCTGATTACCGGTTCCTTTATTGTCGAATCTATTTTCCAATGTCCAGGCATGGGAAAACACTTTATTAATGCTACTAAAAATGGCGACATTTTCCTCTTACAGGGCATTGTGCTATTCTTCGGTTGCTTGATCGTCCTTGTTAACCTCCTAGCGGACATCCTCCTTGTTGCACTTAATCCTCGTCTAAGATAACCCCTTTTACCTAATTACTTTATCATCATGAACATTGAACAAGGAAACTCTCTCTGGTCAGACGCATGGATTCGCCTCAAGAAGAATCGCATGGCATATTTCAGCCTCTGGTTAATTGTGCTTATTATTTTTGCCTGCTTTGTTATCCCTATTGTTGGTGGTATCTTTGCTCCTGAAGATAGAGTTGAGCGAGCTACTAATTATTGGTTTAAAGATCCAAATGCCACATCCTTGGTTAATAAGTTTGCAGCGCCATCAACCCAACATTTTCTAGGCACAGATCAGCTAGGCAGAGACCTCTTTAGTCGTCTTCTTTTTGGTGGCCAAATCTCATTACTTGTTGGTTTAGTGGCTACTATCATCAGTATGGTGTTAGGTATTAGTTATGGTGCTATTGCTGGTTACCTTGGTAAGAAATGGGATGCTGTCATGATGCGTATTGTGGATCTCCTTTATGGACTACCTTTTCTTGTCATTGTCATCCTACTTTCTGTGCTGATTTCTAAATGGGCCAAGGAAGGCCAATCAAAACTTGAAGTGTGGGGCTGGTCAGAGGCTTTAATAAACATCACTGTAAACATCCTCCCCCTCTGCTGTGCTATCGGCATTCTAGGATGGTACACCATGGCACGTGTGGTTCGTTCTCAGGTACTTTCTTCTAAAAAATTAGAGTACGTCGAAGCTGCCCGCTCTCTAGGTCTATCTCACCCAAACCTACTCTTTAAGCAGATTTTGCCAAACCTTCTCGGACCAATCATTGTTTACACTACACTGACTATCCCTGGCTTCATCCTCACAGAATCATCACTTTCATTCCTTGGTCTCGGAGTTCAAGCTCCTAACAGCTCATGGGGTATCCTACTTTCTGAAGGGGCCAACTTCATGGAAACACAACCACGGTTACTAGTCATTCCATCAGTAGTATTCGCGCTCACACTGTTAGCACTAAACTTCCTTGGTGACGGACTCAGAGATGCGTTAGACCCGAAAGCTTCTAAAGATTAGGAGCTAGCTAGTTTAAGGTCTTTAATTAAGCTAACAATGCCGCATGTTAGGCAGATTATACCAGTAACACTCTAGGCTCTGATGTATCTGTGCCTGAGAGTCCTATTGCCAACGACAGTAAGAAATAGGCTAAGGCGAAAAAAATGAAGATCTGTATAAACTTGATTAGCTTATCTAGCATTCTTGTTACTATGAGTTCAATATACGTAGTGCAGATCTAAGCAGATCGTCTGAGCCAGCCTCTTTGTCTGATTCGGCTGCTGCTTTGACAGCTTTACGTGCTTCGACTTGTTTGTAACCCAGGCTGATGAGGGCTAGTTCTGTGTCGCTGACAGCGGATGATACTCCCTCAGCGCTTGCATTCTTCCAGGACTCGGTGACACCGATCTTGTCTTTGAGCTCTAGGATGATTCTTTCTACACCTTTTTTACCAAGACCTTTTATTTTAGATAAGGCAGCTACTTCGTTATTCACAACAAGGGCTTTAAAGTGATCCACTGGCATACCGCTAAGTACTGCCATGGCAATAGCTGGACCAATGCCGCTGACGCGATCTATCAGAAGTAGAAAGAGTTCTTTTTCTTCAGGAGTCGCAAATCCATAAAGTGTGTGAGCTGTCTCACGCACGACCAGATGAGTATGAATATCCACCTTATCACCAACTTGCGGATTGAGCTTATCGTAGGTTGAGAGTGGGACGTTGACGAGATATCCTACGCCATTCACATCAATGACTAAACGGTTTGGCAGTGATTCTAAAATGTTTCCTCTGAGTCTCGCAATCATGATGTTTTAGTTAGGGATGTTAGATTTCTTGTTACGCGCGGCATCTGGTGCAGCCTGCATATTGTTGAATGCTTTTTTGAGGATGACGAGCATCGCCAAAAAGACGACGCAGCCCCAGCCAGTAAATAAAATAGCCATCATGTCACGTCCCGCAAAACTCATGAGAGTCTGGCCAAGTAGTGTTAGAAAAATAGCCGAACCCGCGATGAACCAAGGGTATGTCTTCGCCTTCTTAGATGGATAACCTTTTGATTCAGCGAGTCTACTAAATTTCCCAGAGGCGATAAAGCCAATGAGAAGGATTAGCAGGATGAATCCAAGGATGATTTCCATAGGAGTGAGTTAAGATTCTTGAGAATCCTTAGAGTCAGGTGCAGCTTCTTTCTTAGGTTTTTCTTTAGCCACCGCTTTCACTTCTTCTTTTTTACTTGCAGCTTCTTTAGCCGGAGACTTCACCACAGCTTTAGATGCGTCTTTCTTAGCTTGTTTAGTAGCAGGCTTTTTAGATGCTGATGATGGGAAAAGAAGGCCGTTGTTCATGAAGATTACATAGCCTTCATTGATGAGCCAGTGGAGATCATGAAACCACTGCTGCTTCTCTTTCTCTTCGATGTTCTCTGGACAAACTTCTTTCCAGAGAGTGTCAACCCCACCGCCTATGTTCTTACCGATCCAGTCGTGAATGGCCTTAGGTCTGTCTGCAATGACTTGATCTTCAGGGATCTGGTGTGGTCTTGATGGACCACAGTGTAGCTTGCCCTGCCACTTGAAGACAGCGAGCTGACGTCCAGAAAGCTGACGACATAAGAATGATGAGAGATCACCTGGGTAGCGGCGCTGGTCTTGGATCGCCTCTTTAAGTGATGAAAGTAAACCTGGAGAAAGCTTCTTAGCTTCGATCTCAGATGAAACCTGTGCTTTCTGAGTCTTATGGAATACTTGATCAAATGACTCTGTAGCGAAGTGCTGGAGCATTGCGGTCTGGTTATCAAATGTCACTGTCTCATCGCTCTTAAGCTTAAAGATAGTGCGCTTGGTCATGGTCTCCTTCCATTGAGCTACTACTTCCTCACCGCTCTCGCTCACGATGCGCTTTTTATACTCATCGAGGCTAAGGTGACTGAAACGAGTGCGGTGCATTTCTAACACCTTGTCCTGATAACCGTGGAAGTTAGTAGGTCCTAGTAGCTCGCTGCTGAGTCCACATTTGGCAACGTTTTGATAACTACCTGAAGGAGCTTCAGACTCCACTTCTTCAGTGACATAAATTTCGCTAAGCCACTGGGGGCTATCTTTACTACCAGCGTGGGCGATGCATTCTTCTTTCGTGAGGAATACTGCTCCATCTAACTTGGATTGAAATAATTCGAGTTCCTTCTTTTCGCTTTTGAAGACGATCTGGAACCGGTCTCTCGCGCTCAAAATAACGCGTGCGAGATCAAATACTGAGTATGTTCTTCCTGATGCGGAAATTTCTTTCACAAGATTATCCACACCTTCTTCGATAGGCATGATGCTAGAAGTGACACCTTCTGTAGCTGGCGTGAATACACGACGTGGCTTTGGCGCTGAGCGGAAATCACGCTTTGCTCCGCCTTGACGAGGCTTATGTCCACCAGCCGACCTAGCTCCGCGATCATTGCGATCATTGCGCTGCGGTCTTTCGCCTTTGTATTCTTTATATTTTTTCGCAGGTTTGTCACCCGGCGCACCTTTACGTGCCCATACTGGTCCAAAATCCAGACTACTCAGGTCTAAGGATTGATTATCTGAAGGTTTATTACTCATATTACTTAGTCGAGAATACATAAATTTGGCCACTCGGCAACATCTCATTTAACTGGATCAGCGGAAATATTTATCACATGTAGGCACTTATGCCTATTGAGAATTTAATGCAATAAAAGATGCTTGTGAAAAATTTCACAAGCATCTTGACCTATCGACCGAAATTTGGCTAGTAGATCATTGTAGGCAGTTTGACGTGCACTAATCTTACTGCTTCACCTTTTTTGTATGAAGACGAGAACCGATTATCAAGCCCCTGACAATGCTCAGAAGGCAGCAGACTACGCAGATGACTATCAGGCAGAAACTACTGATCTCATAGGAGATAAGATGGTTCTGAATATGGGGCCATCTCACCCAGCTACTCACGGAGTATTGAGATTGATCCTTGAGCTTGATGGAGAAGTGATCACAAAGGCTGACCCTGATGTTGGTTTCTTACATCGTGGTGATGAGAAGATAGCGGAGAACATGCACTATAATCAGTTCATCCCTTATACGGATCGTTTAGATTATCTTGCTCCATTGGCCAATAATGTAGCTTACGCTTGTGCCGTTGAGAAGCTGATGGGCTGGGAACTACCACCACGTGGGCAGGCAGTCCGTGTACTAGCTTGTGAACTGGCTCGTATTTCCTCCCACATGCTAGGAGTCGGTGTCTGCGCTATGGATGTAGGAGCGATGACCGTTTTCCTCTATACTTTCACTGAACGGGAGAAGATCTATAATCTCTGTGAGCAGCTTACCGGCGCAAGATTCACCACATCTTATACGCGTATCGGTGGCCAGATCCGTGACCTACCTGAGGGCTTCGATGCCAGAGTGAGAGAATTTCTTAAAGAATGTCTCGTACAGATCGATGAGATCGCTGCGTTGCTCGACAAGAATAAGATCTTCATGAAGCGTATGTGCGATGTCGGAACTATCACCAAGGAAGATGCTATATCATACGGCATGACTGGTCCTAACTTACGTGCATCTGGTGTCCCTCGTGACTTAAGAAAGGACTCCCCTTACCTTGGTTACGAGAAGTATGACTTCGACGTCCCTGTAGCGGAAGAAGGTGACTGTTACGCTCGTTATCAGATCCGTATGGAAGAGATGCGACAGTCTATCCGTATCATTGAGCAAGTCTTAGACACGCTTCCAGAAGGTCCAGTAAACATAGTGGATCCTAAGAGCACGCTTCCTGATAAGGATCGCGTCTTGATGTCTATGGAAGAGCTCATTCACCACTTTATCGTTGCGACTCAGGGCATTGATGCTCCGAAAGGCGAAGTTTACTTTGGCCATGAGAACCCGAAAGGTGAACTCGGCTTTTACATTCACTCTAAAGGTGGCGGTGTACCACATCGTCTCAAGATCCGTAGTCCGTCCTTTGTGAACCTATCCATCTGCTCAGAGCTGCTTAAAGGGACGATGGTCTCAGATGTACCCGCTATCCTAGGTTCTCTAGACTTCGTCATGGGCGAGTGCGATCGCTAGCCGATTCATCTTTTAATTAATTCACTTCATCTTATGAAACTTAATATCTCACTTATCATTACTCTAACAATTCTTTCTCTAACCATGTTTGGGAATGTGAGCTCTGCTAAGCTAGAAAATTGGACCAACAAGGAAGGTAAGACTATTCTTCTTGACCTTATCGAGGTGAAAACCGTTGAATCTAAGTTGGTCGGTATTTTTTATACCTCAAAAAATAAGAAAGCTGCAGTAAGAGAAGAGACGCTATCAGCTGAATCTGTGGCTAAACTCAAGGCTTGGGTGTCAAAAGAGATTATTGAAGGGAAACCAGCTATGGTTAGCTCTGATTCCAGTGCTTCTAAAGATAAATTCTCCCCGTTATTTAGTGAAGACCTAGTAGAACTGGATGACAAAAAACTTGTCGCTGCCAGTGACTTTCAGACACCTGTTAATTTCTACGTTTTCTATTACGCTGCTTCCACGTGCCCAAAGTGCAAGGAATTCACTCCTACACTTGTGAAATTCTATAATAAAGAAAAGACCGACAACTTTGAGGTCATCCTCATTTCTCTTGATAATAGTGAAAATGCAATGACTAGCTACGCAGTATCTAATAAAATGCCTTGGCCTCAGCTCATGCATAGTAAAGTAAAGCAATTCATGCAGAGCAATCCGCAAGGTGTTTCTAGATTCCCCGCCCTTGTCGTTACTGACCTCGAAGGAAAAATCGTCAAGTCTGACGTCGCGGAGTCCATATTCCCTGACCTTAAGAAACTAATAGCTGCAGAATAGCCAACAGATAGATCCCTCATCAATATAGATTCCAATGTCCCAAGAAATTTTAGAAAACAACGTGGCTTCCGAGCCAACACCAGGTGAAAAGCATTTCCCAGTATTCGCTGTGACTGATGACATCATTGCACTCGCGGATGACCGAATCTCTCATTACCCAGAAAGTAAGCTTTCTGCAGTATTGCCATTGATCCATATTGTGCAGCACAAGCATGGGTTTGTTTCTAAAGAAGCGATCACTTGGATAGCGGAAAAGCTAGAGATTGAGCCAATGAAGGTTGTATCTGTCGTTACTTTCTACCCTGGTTTCCGTCAGTCAGCTCCTGGGAAATTCCATTACAGAGTGTGCCGCACACTTTCTTGCGCAATGGCTGGCTCCTATGAGCTAATGGATCAGATCTGTGAGATCACTGGTATAGACCGGTCTAAACTTTCCCATCATCACCCAATCGTAGTTTCTCCATGTGGAGTGTACTCAGTAGAGTTCGCCGAGTGTCTAGCATCATGCGGAACTGGCCCAGTCTGCCTCGTGAATGATGATTTCCATGAGAATATAAAGCCTGAAAACGCTCAGGATCTTATTAACCAATACAAAGCATAACTTTTCCTAGAACCTAGCTATGAGCGACATCAAGTATCTTCCCGGTAAAGAACCACACGAGCGTGAGCACCGCCTCATTTTTAAAAATATAGATCGTGAAGGATGGGATCCATCGATCGACTGCTACATGCGTGATGGTGGCTATGATCAGTTAAAAAAAGCAATCAATATGGAGCCAGCTGACATCACTGGTGAAGTGAAGAAATCTGGTCTTCGTGGTCGCGGTGGTGCAGGCTTCCCCACTGGTGTGAAGTGGGGATTTATCCCACCGGGGAATACCAAGCCGGTTTACCTCATCTGTAACTGTGATGAGTCTGAGCCAGGAACATTTAAGGACAGATACATCGTCCATCAGGACCCACACCAGCTTATCGAAGGTATGGTCATTTCCGCCTTCGCTGTAGGCGCACACACTGCCTTTATCTACATGCGTGAGGAATTCCCGGAAGCTGCCATCATTATGGAGAAAGCGATCGAGGATGCTCGCGCCAAGGGCTTTGTTGGTAAGAATATTTTAGGCTCAGACTTCGACTTAGAAATCTGGGTTCACCGTGGAGCTGCAGCATACATCTGTGGTGAGGAAACTGGATTGATAGAATCACTCGAAGGTAAACGTCCATATCCACGTATTAAGCCGCCTTACTTCCCTGCTGCTCTTGGGATCTACATGGCACCGACCATCGTGAATAATGTGGAGTCACTCTGCCACGTGAAGCACATCCTTGAGATGGGCGGTGAAGAGTACGCCAAGCTTGGAGTAGATAGAAATACCGGCACACGTATCCTATGTGTCTCCGGTGACGTCAAGAATCCAGGTTACTTTGAAATCCAAGTCGGTAAAATGACCATGCGTGAGCTTCTCTATGATGTCTGCGGTGGACCAAAGGAAGGCAAAGAATTTAAAGCCGTCATTCCTGGTGGGTCATCCTCAAAGATCCTCCGCTGTGATGAGACTTTCAAGATAGGCCGTGGTGAAGACGCTAAGGATCTAGACTTCTGGGATATCCAGTTAGACTTCGACACACTCGCTGCCTGTGGTTCTATGGCAGGTTCCGGTGGAGTGATCGTACTCGATGACTCACGTAAGATGTCTTGGGTGCTGAACAACATCAACCACTTCTACGCTCACGAGTCATGTGGTCAGTGCACCCCATGCCGAGAAGGTTCTACATGGATGAAGAAAATTTCCGACCGCATCGTAGAAGGTAAGGCTACTCCAGAGGACATCACTACTCTCGAAGAAGTTGCCTACCAGATCGATGGTAAGACAGTCTGTGCCTTCGGTGAAGCATCATCATGGCCAGTAGAAGCGATCATCTCGAAATTCCGCGATGAACTAACCGCTGATACAGATGAGAAAAACGAACGTCTTTCAAAGGAGCAACTTCAGCGTGAGATGTTCTTAGGTAAATAGAAAGAGAGCCACTCAATCCGTAGCAAGTAGCTTGTAGCAGGTAGCGAAAAAAATTAACCGAGAACACCATTTAAACTAACTAAAGACTTAAGAGCAACTCAACCAAAATACTAGAATCATTTTGCTACTCG
Source organism: uncultured Rubritalea sp. (assembly GCA_937981665.1). GTDB lineage: Bacteria > Verrucomicrobiota > Verrucomicrobiia > Verrucomicrobiales > Akkermansiaceae > Rubritalea. The sequence goes on along the minus strand of CALJOJ010000019.1, from coordinate 35,353 downwards.
ACGCTATCGAACTAAGGAAAACCACAATATGGATAAAGCAAGAACATACAAAGACCTTAAAGTCTGGCAACTTTTACACGAATTCGTTATGGAAGTTTATCGTATTGCTAAGTTTTTCCCAGACGATGAAAGGTTCGGATTAACTTCTCAGTTAAAAAGATCCGCTGTTAGTATACCATCAAATATAGCCGAAGGCTTTTCAAGATGGGGAAACCTAGACAAAATCAAATTTTATAACATTGCAGAAGCATCACTAGCAGAAGCTGATTATCAATTATTCCTATCTGGTGAACTTAAATACGGAGATCCTGCTCACGCATTAAGTATAGCCCAAACGATCAAACCAAGCCTAGCACGGTTAATAAACTCAATACGAGCATAGCGAGTGCTACCCGCTACCGCCGCAGGCGAACGCTACCTGCTACACTACCGAACAACTTAAGACATGTCAGACCAAGAAACTACCACCAAACTACTTCCAAAAGACGAGGCCGCTGCAAAGGGGCTCGTTAACGTGCATATCGATGGCAACTGGATCCAAGTTCCTAAAGGGACTCGTATGATCGAGGCCTGTAAGATAGCTGAAAAGGAAGTGCCCCATTACTGCTATCACCCAAAGCTTACCTCACCGGGTAACTGCCGCATGTGTCTTGTGCAGATGGGAATGCCACCACGCCCTGCGCCTGGTGCTGATCCAGTGTTTGGTGATGATGGATTTCAAGAAATTGGCTGGATGCCTAGACCTGTGATCGCTTGTGCGAATACGGTTGCTGAGAACATGGGGATAAGAACTACTGGTGACCTCGTAGAAAAGACCCGCGAAGGTGTGATGGAGTTTCTCCTCATCAACCACCCACTCGACTGTCCTATCTGTGACCAAGCTGGGGAGTGCTCACTCCAAGAATTTTCCGTCGAGCACGGACGTGGACAATCACGTTTCGTAGAAGACAAGGTCAAGAAGCCAAAGAACGTCGACATCGGACCAAGAGTCAATCTCGACGACGAACGATGTATCATGTGCTCACGCTGTATCCGCTTTATGGATGAAGTAGCAGAAGACGCTGTGCTAGGATTCTCTGAACGTGGTACTCACACCACTGTGACGTGTCACCCAGACCGCAAGTTAGACTCTAACTACGGAATGAACACCATCGATCTCTGCCCAGTAGGTGCTCTTACATCTAAAGATTTCCGGTTCCAGATGCGTGTCTGGTTCCTCAAGGAAACCAAATCAATCGACGTGAACTGTGGCACTGGCTGCAATACCTTGATCTGGACTCGTGGCAGTCAGATCTACCGTGTGACTCCACGCAGAAATGACGAGGTAAACTCTGAGTGGATGCCAGACTCACACCGTCTCGCCTTCCACGAAGTGCAGGGTGACAACCGCCTAACTGATCCAATGATCAAAGTCGACGACAAGCACGAGATCACTGACTGGCATACCGCAAATACTGCGGTAGCAGATGCTCTGAAACAATTTGAACCTAGCGAGATCGCAATCATTGCTTCCGCGCGTCAGACCAATGAAGAGCTATTCCTAACACATACTCTCGCCTCGACATTAGGGGCTGAGAATATTGCTACCGTAGAACGTATCGGCGAAGCTGATGGCAAGCTAATCTCTGCTGATAGAAACCCTAACACCAATGGAGCAAAGCTTATTCTTGGTGAGACTACTAAGAAACTAGATTCTATCAAGGCTGGACTCAATGATGGCAGCGTCAAAGCTCTCATCGTGCTTAGCGAAGATATCTTCGAAGCCGCTGGCTTCTCGCATGATGATCTTGCGAATGCTGAGCTAGTAGTTTCCTCACACATCATCGCTAATGCTACGGCAAAAGTAAGTGACATCGTCTTGCCTGGTGCAAGCTTCGCTGAGAAACGTGGTAGCATGGTAAATGTTCTCGGTAGACTCCAGAGGCTCAATCAGGCACTTCAGCCAGCAGGTAATGCAAGAGAAGACTGGGAGATCATCCGTGACCTCATTTTAGCCCTCACTGGTGAACCTAACGACCTCTACATGATCGAGGAAGTTGTGAAAGTCATCGCGGAAAACATTCCTGCCTTTGAAGGTATGACGTTCTCTAAGATTGGCGAACAAGGCATCAAGCTCATCGAGACTGGAGTGGAAATACCACTACTCACCAAGGAACGCGAACGAGCCAGCGCAGGCATCATCGTAGGATAAATCACAACTAATCACTGATCAACTTTTCACTATGGAAGCCATCATCCTCATCATCGTAATGCTAGCCAAAATCATTGGCATTACCTTTGTCATCACTCTGCCGCTCATTGCGTATTCAGTTTATGCTGAGCGTAGATTCGCTGCGGTAATCCAAGACCGTGTCGGCCCTAACAGAACAGGAATCCCGCTCACTCTCTTCGGATTTAAGAAGGATATCAGTTTCTTCGGTCTACTCCAGCCACTTGCTGATGGATTAAAATTTATCCTTAAGGAAGACTTCGTCCCGTCTCACGTGAACAAGTTCTTCTTCTGGTTAGCACCAGTTCTCACTATGGTGCCAGCCTTGGTGACACTCTCGGTGATCCCCTTTGGTTCTTACCTTTTTCGTGAGGCTCTCGTGATCGCTGATGTATCGGTCGGCCCTCTACTTATCTTTGCTGTTGCTTCACTATCAGTTTACGGAATCACCTTAGCGGGATGGGCTTCTAACAATAAATACTCATTCTTCGGAGGTGTCCGTTCTTGTGCTCAGATGATCTCATACGAGATAGCACTCGGCCTTTCTGTCATCCCTGTGCTGATGCACTTCGGTGATCTTAACCTGATGAACATCGTAGAAGAGCAAGCGAAGAACGGCTGGCTTATCTTACCACTATGGGGCGAAGGTCTTTCACTAGAACGTATGCTTCTCTGGATACCAATGATCATCTCCTTCTTCATCTTCACCATTTCTATTTTTGCAGAGACAAACCGCATGCCGTTTGACCTTCCTGAATGTGAGACTGAACTCGTAGGTGGATATCACACGGAATACTCTTCCATGAAATTCGCCCTCTTCTTCCTCGGTGAATACGCCGCTATGATCGTGGGGTCTGCCCTCATCGTGACACTTTTCCTCGGAGGCTGGTCTGTAGGGTTCGGGCTTGACGCTTGGGTTTTTGAAACCTGTGGAAACTGGGCTGGATTGATCCACCTCGGTGCTTTCCTTGTGAAGCTGATTGCCTTCATCCTCTTCTTCATTCTTATCCGCTGGACAGTTCCACGTTTCAGATATGACCAGCTCATGAAGCTTGGCTGGGTCGTCTTCTTCGAAGCAGCTCTCATCAACATTCTTTTCACTGCTGTAATAATGGCTAGAGTGAATGATCACCTTGTAGGGTTTCCATTCTGGGCAGCACTCACAGGTGTTATTATCTTCTCCGCACTGATGTTCTACATCGCTAAATCTCTCGAACGTATGCTCGCTTCAGATTCTGAAAAAGCAGCAGACTCCGCTAACTAATATCATACCGCTAACCACTCATTGCTAACACCATGGCTAAAGTTACTAAACTATCTCGCCCAACGCTAACTAAATCTGATGAGATCTACCTGATCGGTATTTTCAAAGGCACGCTCGTGACTCTAAAGCACGCTTACCAGTCTGTCTTTGGGAAATCTCGTGGTGCTGATGGACTCAAGTCATCAGGCCTAGGAATCACGATGCAGTACCCAGAAGAAAAATGGGATGACGAACTACCTGAGTACTATCGTGGCGCACCAGCTCTCGTTACTGATGAGCAAGATCGTGAGCGATGTGTTTCTTGCCAGTTATGTGAATTTATCTGCCCACCAAAAGCGATCAAGATCATCCCAGGTGAGATCCCTGAGGGAGACACTTGGGCAAAAGTCGAGAAGCGCCCACAGGAATTTGAGATCGATATGATCCGCTGTATCTACTGTGGACTCTGCGAAGAAGTCTGCCCAGAGCAAGCTATCTACCTGCGTAAGGACTACTCCATCACCGGAACTAGCCGTGCAGAAATGGTTCACAACAAAGAAAAGCTTTATGAAATCGGCGGTAAGCGCGTCGGTCTCGTTAATAAGTGGAATGAGTTAAAATAGCTCCCAATAATAACGACTCAACTATCTAACTATTCACAACGTCTATTTTATGCCATCCATTCTATTTTACATTTTCGCTATCCTGATGATAACAGGCGGTATCTGTGTAGTAGCTCTGAAAAATCCAGTCTCCTCAGCAATGGGCATGATCGGATCTTTCATCGCGCTTGCTGCACTTTTCATCGGTCTTAATGCCTACTTTATCGGGACTCTAATGATCCTCGTGTATGCCGGAGCTATCATGGTGTTGTTTATTTTCATCATCATGTTGTTAGACTTAAAAAAAGAGTCTAAGAAGGAATTTCATGTAATAAATGTAGCAGCTGGAGTGATTATTCCCCTACTTCTTGTCATGATCATCTGTCCTGTATTTATCAGTGTTGATAAGGATTTCGAAATACTAGATAAAAAAGCACTTACGGCTGCTGAGGCTAGCCTGCCAGAATCTGAAGTACCTAAAGACAGCCTTATTCGCCCCAAGCTCAGAGAGGGTGAAATCCCTGATGTGAACCTCATCGGTCAGAAAACTTTTACCGTATACAACTTCCCATTACAGGTAGTTGGAGTACTTCTTCTCGTTGCTACCATTGGTTGTGTAACACTTTCTAAGAAGCTGCACGGAGATGAAGCGCCAGCAGACGCTGATGATGACGGACGCATGGCAAAGACTATCGCTAAGTCAAAGGACATTCCTAAAGTGGCTACTCTGAATGGCCCAGACACAGAGCACTCCGAGAATACTGAAGTAGGTAATGCCGCTGACTCTGTAGAAGAGATCGAAGAGCCTACTGAAGAATCTCCAACTACTGAAGAAGAAGTTGTAAAACCTGAATCTGTCGCTGAATCTAGCAAAGGTAAGAAAGCAAAGCAGTCAGAATTGACCCTCGAATCTGATAAGAAATCTAAAACTGTCTCTGCAAAGTCAACCACATCTGCCGATGATACTGATCTTCCAGAACATGCAACGACTGATGAAAAGCTAGGTCTCATTTACACCGAGCGTCCTGATGATGCTGACGATCTAACCGAGATCAAAGGAGTAGGTCCAGTAATCGTTGGTAAGCTCAATGGCTTTGGGGTTTATACCTTCAAACAAATCTCTCAATGGTCACCTGAAGTCGTTTCCGAATTCGACGGTCTACTTTCATTTAAAGGGCGTATCGACAGAGATGATTGGCTTACTCAAGCAACTGAACTTCACGCTAACAAATAAATTTCATTCCGTAATCTAACACCATGCCTACCGCATCACTCACAGAATACTTATTCTTCTCCGGCCTACTATTCGCTATCGGCCTATCTGGAGTCATCATCCGTCGTAATATCATTGTGATATTCATGTGCTTGGAACTCATGCTCGCAGCTGCCTCACTCACGCTCGTGGCATTCAGTCGCGCGAATCTTGTGAACGGTCTGCCTGACTATGACGGCCAGATGCTCGTCTTCTTCATTATCACCGTTGCAGCTGCTGAGGTCGCTGTAGGACTGGCTATCATTGTGGCACTCTATCGAGCCCGCAAGACGATCAGTACTGACGATCTAACATCACTCAAAAACTAATTTTCACTTCATCCTAATACTCATGATACTTTGGTTACTATTTCTTCTGCCACTAGTTAGTGCAGCACTGATTCATTTCGTGCTAAAACAAAAACTATCTAATCTGGCGTCACTGATCGGCACGGTTTCTACACTAGCCACCTTGGTGATTGCTATTATGTGGACTAATGGTTCATTCAGCACTCCCGATTCCTGGTCTTGGATCAGCGTTGGTAGTTTTAATGCAAGCATTGGCTTAGCTGATGATCAGCTTGCTAAGGGCATGATGATCGTTGTCTGTGGCATTGGTTTTCTAGTCCACGTTTTCTCACTCGCTTACATGGATAAAGACGGTGCGAAGGCGCGTTACTTTGGTAACCTCTCACTCTTCATGTTCTCCATGACAGGCATCGTTCTCGCAGAGAATTTCGTTATGATGTTCATCTTCTGGGAGCTTGTAGGTCTATCCTCATACCTCCTCATCGGTCATTGGTATAAGAAAGACACAGCGGCTGACGCGGCTAAAAAAGCATTCCTATCTAATAGGATTGGTGACTTTGGCTTCCTTATTGGTATTCTCATGACCTGGATGCTAGCCGGCTCTATCGTATTCTCTGATATGGACGGTACTGCATTCATTGGAAGCGGATCATGGATGGCTGGAGCTGCTGTTCTGTTCGTCTTCTGTGGAGCTATTGGTAAATCTGCTCAGCTTCCACTCCACGTCTGGCTCCCAGATGCGATGGAAGGTCCTACTCCGGTATCTGCTCTTATCCACGCCGCAACCATGGTTGCAGCTGGCGTCTATATGATGGCGCGCTTCTTCGGAAGTGTCGGCCTTGAGGCACGTGCACAGGTTCCAGCTATTGAGGTCATTGCCTGGATTGGTGCTATTACTTCACTCGTAGCTGCTCTCATGGCTACTCAGCAAGATGACATCAAAAAGATCCTCGCATATTCTACCCTCTCACAGCTTGGTTATATGGTAATGGCAGTTGGCTTATTAGAGCCAGACGCTGGAATGTTCCACCTCTACACACACGCATGGTTCAAGGCGCTTCTCTTCCTCGGATCAGGAGCAGTCATCTACGCTTGTCATCACGAGCAGAACATCTGGAAAATGGGTGGGCTGTTTAAGAAGATGCCGATTACAGGTTTCACCTTCGTCATAGGAACATGCGCACTCACTGCAGTTCCATTCACCTCAGGTTTCTTCTCTAAAGAAGGTATTCTTCACGCTGCTCACGGCACACCATTCTACTGGATCGCTCTCGGAGTTGCAGCTCTAACAACATTTTATATGTTCCGCCTCATCTTCGTTGCCTTCTTTGGCAAAGCTAAGGATGAGCATGCAGAACACGCGAAGGAAGTAGAGTTCAGAATGTTCGCCCCACTAGTCATCCTCGCAGTAATGGCGATTGCTTCTCCTTTCTTAGGAAAACTCATTCCAGCTAACGATTTTACACCTGATACAGCATTCCACTGGAATGAAGTGACGATCGCTTCTATGATCGTTTTCCTGATCGGTTTCGCCGCAGCCTTCGTCATCTATAGAGGAAGAAGCTCCGACCCAATCAACATACCACTTTTCCGTAACAAATTCTACATCGATGAATTCTATGCCGGTCTTGTGAAATGGTTCCAGGACATCCTTGCAGCTATTGTGCACTTTCTTGATGAGTTCATTATCAACGGCTTACTCGTAGGTGGCCTCACTCGATGCGCTCAAGGCACAGGTAATCTCTTCAGAAGAAATTGCCAGTCAGGAAACCTCCAGCACTACGCATTACTCAGTGGTGTCGGTATCCTTATCGCCATCTACTTCACAATCTTTTCATAACCACTTTTCTCTAACCACTTCTAACATCAATCATCCATGCTTACATTAGCACTCATCTTGATTCCATTATTAGCCGCCGCAGCCATTTTTGTGCTGGGTTCCGCTGGTGCTCGAAAGATCGCCATAGGTGCAGCTGTCGCAAATATTGCTATAGCCGTAGCAGCAATCTCTACCTCTTGTTCTGGATTTACTCTCAATGTACTTGAGAACCCGAATATGAACCTCGCTCTCGACCTCCATGCGAATGGTGGCATTAGCGTCATTTTACTGATCCTTTCAGTCATCGTTACTCTTGCCGCTGTCCTCAGTGGAACCTGCCCCAAGGGCCATGAAGGTCTATGGTACGGGAGTATCATGATGATCTCTGCTGGTGCGATTGGTGCCTTTATCGCTAAAGACCTGTTCTTCTTCTTCGCATTCCACGAACTCGCTCTCATTCCTACCTTCCTCATGATCGGAATGCTGGGTCGCGGCGAGCGAAAGGAAGTCGCTTGGAAAATTACGATCTACCTAGCATTTGGTTCTATCATCCTTCTCGCAGGTATCCTCATGATTGCAACTCAGCTAGGCACGTTTGATATGACTGAGCTCAAGCCACTTGCCCTCTATCAGAATGAAGTGGCGCTACTACTTATCATCGGCTTTGGTACATTGGTTTCCCTCTTCCCGTTCCATAGCTGGGCAGCTCCTGCCTATGCTTCTGCTCCAGCTCCTGTTTCTATGCTCCACGCTGGTGTTCTTAAGAAATTCGGAATCTACGGATTGATCGTCGTTGCTTATAAAGTGGCACCAGACGGAATGGCTCACTGGCTTCCACTACTCCTCATTCTATTACTCTTCAACATCATCTGGGTAGGTCTAGTCACGATCAATCAAAGACGACTCGACACCATGTTAGGTAATTCATCTGTGATGCACATGGGTTATATTTTCCTAGCGATAGCAGCACTTGTAGATAACGGCAGCAGCTTTGCTATGCAGGCAGCAGTGCTCCTCATGTTCGCCCACGGCATCTCGATTGCGATGTCATTCTGCCTAGCGGATAGAATAGAATCAAAGACTGGCACACTTGAGATAAACCAACTTGGTGGACTCGCTAAGAATACGCCTAGCCTCGCTTTCCTCTTCGGATTAGTAGGTATGGCATCTATCGGTCTACCTGGACTAGCAAACTTCGCTGGTGAAATAATGGTATTCTTCTCTGGCTTTGAAGACTGGTCACATGCTGACGGATTCGGTCCGCTCCAGATCGCTACAATGATCGCTATCTGGGGTGTAGTCATCTCAGCTGTCTACATGTTACGCGCATTCAGAAACATCTTCCAAGGTGAAACTGTTAGACGCACAGAAGAGGTCACACCACTCAGTTTTAATGAGAAGATCCCAGCCATCATTCTCGGTCTCGTTCTCCTCGTTGTCGGAATTTACCCGAACACTATTCTCCACTTTTTCAACTAATCAATAATGAACACTTATCTACTTGAATTCTACGTCGTCGGACTCGGCGTCATTATGTTGCTCTGGGAAGCCTTTGCATCGCCTAAGAATAAATCAGCGCTTGCGCTCATAGGTGCTGCGGGTCTCACTATCATCCTCGGATTACTGATTGCTGGTAGTTACTGCCCAGCATGTAAAGAAGTGCCTAGCTGGATGTCTAGATTCTACACCACTAATGGCCATGCTATCTTCTTCAAAGGCTTCGCTTTAGTTAGCTCCATCCTAGTGCTTCTGATGTCTTACGACTTCCGCAGCATTCTGAATAAATTCACAAGTAACAACAATTCGGACATTCACACTGGAGAGTTCTTTACGCTCCCTGTCTTCGCCTGTGCTGGTCTCATGTGGATGGCATCTGCGACGGATCTCGTATCCATCTTCGTCTCTCTCGAGCTAGTAACTATCACATTCTACGTGATGGTCGCTTACATGCGACGTAACGTAGGTTCACTAGAAGCGGGTGTTAAATATCTTATTCTTGGTGCGCTCTCTACTGGTTTCCTAGTCTACGGAATAGCCTGGCTGTATGGTGCTGTGGGTACGACTGATCTTAGTAAAATGGCGATGATCATGAATAATTCCGGTACTGGTGATTACGTAGTTCATCAATACACTCTTCTGTTCGGCCTAGCTCTGATCATTCTTGCTCTTGGATTCAAGGTCGGTGCTGTCCCTATGCAACTCTGGATACCAGATGTATACCAAGGTGCTCCGAACCCAATCACAGCGTATCTTTCCATCGCCTCAAAGGCTGCTGGATTTGGTGTCGCCATCGTGATCCTTCACCCATTTCTTTCCACAGAAATAGCTAGTTCTAATGTGGCTCTCATCCTAACAGTGATGGCAGTAGCCACCCTGATCTACGGTAACCTTTCAGCACTGGCTCAGACCAACTTCAAACGACTCCTCGCTTATTCATCCATCGCGCACGCAGGCTTCCTACTTCTCGCTCTCGCTGTGAGTGATTACCATACAGTGAAATTTTACCTCGCTACCTATCTAGTGATGAACTTCGCAGGCTTCTTCATTCTTAACCTCATAAGAGTGCAAGACGGCAGTGACGAGATCGATGCCTTTGATGGACTTAGTAAGAGAAATCCTAGACTAGCAATTGCCCTAACTATTGCGATGGCAGCGATGGCAGGTGTTCCACTCACCGCTGGCTTCATGGGGAAGTTTTTCGTGATCAAGGCAGTTATCGAAAGTTCGCTTTCATGGCCTATCTTAGCAGTTGTTTTTCTCGCTGCAGCTTCAGGCTTTTACTACTATTTCAAGATCATCCGCGCGATCTACTGGCACAAGCCAGCCAAAGAAGAAGCTCTCGTTGTACCTTTCTTCTCCAAGATCATTATCACAGCACTCACCATCGCTATTATCGTGATCGGTATTTACCCGAAAGTAATCGAGTGTATTATCCGCTAGTCTCTAGCCGCTTACATCAAGTTTATACTGAATCTCTTTAAAACGAGGTTTAGTATAAAAAACAATGCGATCGTCCCTACCACATAAACTCCCAAGCTAAGCCAAAAACTGTTACCCTTCTTGAGCATCTTATCCATGACCAAAAACATCGGTAAGGTAGGCAGCACATACCAGAACGTGAAGTACGAATAGCTTGCTATCTTGCCCATTCCGTCTGACGACTTATCTTCTACAAACATCCAGAGAATCACGATAATCGTCATTACTGGTAATGCTCCTATCAGAGCACCAAGTTTTGCATTCCTGCTCGCTATTTCAGCAGTGAGTACCACTAGCGCGGCAGTAATGATGTATTTAATATAAATGGGCATAGATGGTGAGTTTATCTTTGTGTTATTAGTGAGGATCGGCTAATTTTAAGCAGTCAATCTTCTACTAACTTACTCAATCTCTTTATGAAAACAAGTCATCTCCTTGCCCTTCTTAGCACTTCATTCATTCCAGTCACTGCCTGCACCGTCACACCCACGGCAACTGGTGGTCTATCAGCACCTGTCGCAACTACTACAGCCGCTAAATCTGCTTTCCCTGTACTTAGTGCATCCGATAAGAAAAAGATCGGCAATAAGATCTGGCAGAACGAGTCAGCAGGAAAAGTCAGCGGCCTAACAGCTTGGAACGTCGGCGAGGAATTCCCATCCATGGGGATTGGTCATTTCATCTGGTATCCTAAGAACTTCAAAGGTCCATATACTGAGTCATTCCCAGCTTTCGTACGCTACGCTCAAGCAAGAAATGCTAATATCCCAGTATGGGTAGTTCAGTCACCACACTGCCCATGGTCTTCGCGCAGCGCATTCAATGCAGCTAAGAATGGAGCTCAGCTTGCAAGCCTCAGAACCTTCCTAGCCAACAATGTCCCGCTTCAAACGGACTTCATCCTTGCAAAAAGTCAAGCGGCCCTCGGTAAAATCCTAGCTGCAGCTCCTGCAAACCAGCGTGAAATGATCCGTCAGAATTACGCAAAAGTAGCCACTACATCTAATGGAGCCTATGCTCTCATTGATTACGTAAATTTCAAAGGTGAAGGTATCAATCTAACAGAGCGTTACAAAGGCCAAGGCTGGGGACTCATGCAAGTACTCGCTAACATGCGCGCTGTTGGTAGTGGCCAAGCAGCAGCTAAAGAATTCTCATCTAGCGCCAAGCGTATGCTAGGTCGAAGAATACAAAATTCTAACCCCTCACGAGGAGAATCACGCTGGCAAGCTGGTTGGTTCAACCGCTGTGACACATATTCACGACCACTGTAATTGGAGAATCTAATAATCATCCTTTACCCACACATTTCTATAGTTTAAATAATTAACACCTCAGTGGATGCCCACTGAAGCATTACAACGCTCATCTATGCACGCTTACGAAAAAATACCACTTAACCTTGCCGGTTACGTTCTCGCTATCGCTCTCATTGCCTCTCATCTTTGGATGGTCCGCAAGCCAGCAACAGCAAAAGCATTCTTCAAAGATTTTCCACGTAATATTAAGCTGGGTAGAATTTTTATGGCTGTAGGTCTATTTTGGTTTTGGTTGCTTATTGTGCCAGCTAACATTTTTTCAAGCCCGTTAGCAATGGACTTACAGGACTTCAACTCACTGAAGATTATCATGGTATTCGTGGTTCCTCTCGCGGGATACCTCGTAGTCACAGAATGCACAGAGTTTCTTGCGTTAAGAGGTCTTGGTCTCTGCTTGCTCATGGCTGCGGCTCCCCTATTAGCAGCAGCTTGGCAGGAGCCACACACACTAAAAAACCTTATACCTCTCTACGCTTATGCCATGATCATCAAAGGTCTAATCATGGTAGGCATGCCATACGTTACACGTGACCTCATCAGCTGGGCTAGCGCCAGCGATAGTCGCTTTAAGATGGTGAGTATCGCTGGTCTTGGATACGGTGTCGTCATTCTGCTCTGTTCTATTATCTTCTGGAACTAGCCAAGATTATATTCTATAAGACTGGTACTTAGTATCATCGCTGAATGAATATGAGTAAGGGCCAACAGCTACTCTAGAGCTAATTTAGACTCTAAACGTTTGAGGCTGGGCAATTGGCTTGAGGATTCAGCACGGGGGTGCTTCCTGTACGCCGGTGAGGCCATTGAAGCTTTTACGCATATCGACTGGCGGAAGGATGACTCGGGTTTTTAATGCAGATGAAGATAAATTAATCATAGACCGCAAGGCCTATTCTGATTTCAGAATAAGTACTCTTAAGTCGTTATCCATGCAGGAAAAACTTCTTAAGGGAGCTCCCGATAAATGGTATTACTTAGAACTAGACTGAGCAATAAAATCATGGTGCCTGGAATAGCAGCATATGCAAAGAGGTCATCGACCTCTTCATATTTCTTGAGTTTGCGAGGCGTTGTCTCGAGTTTATCGATCTCTTGATAAATATTTTCTAGTGACGTAGTATCTGTAGCTCGGAAGTAGAGCCCTCCTGTGAGGCTAGCTACTTCTTTAAGAGTCTTCTCATCGATATTCACTTTCACCATTTGTAATCTCTTCCGACCAAACATATCTGTTACAGGAAAAGGTGCCTCTCCTCTAGTTCCTGCTCCTATAGTATACACCTTTATCCCTAGAGTCTGCGATGCTTCTGCGGCTGTCATAGGCGATACTTTGCCCGAGTTATTATTACCATCCGTGAGAATAATGCAAATACGAGATTTTGCATCTGAACCAGTCAAATGATTACTCGATGAGGCGATAGCTGATCCTATAGCTGTTCCGTCTTCAACTTGACCTATATCGATAGATTCTAGACGCGTTTCTAACCAAGTATGATCATATGTCAGAGGGCTCACTAGATACGGACGACCAGCAAATGCAACGAGTCCTATCCTATCATTCGGACGCCCTTTAATAAACTTCGCCACAGTGTCCTTAACCGCTTCAAGTCGGTTCACCCTGTCTTCATTCACTTTGAAATCTAGAGCTTCCATCGAGCTAGAAACATCGATCGTCAACATGATGTCTATTCCACTAGCCTCGACTTCTGTATGCCCCTTTCCTAGCTGTGGACGCGCCATCGCGATGATTAATAAGCCAAGTGCTAGCAGGCTTAATGTCAGGAGAAGATTTCCCAGTCTAGACTTAGTTACAGCCCCCACCATCTTGGCAATATTTGTATTGGGATAACTTACTGCTGCAGCTTGCCCTTTCCTTCCTTTTAGCCAAGCTATGAGAGGAAGAAGGAAGAGTAACCAGAGAAAATGTGGTTGAGCAAAAAAATACATTATTCAATAGGGTTAGGTTTGATTTGATTCAGATTGAGCTATGCCCTCAACAAGTGAGCGAGTGGTCTCGACTAGTTCTTTACGTTGTTCGTCTGCTAGATGTCCACCTGCGAATTTCACCAAATCACATTGTTCAAAAAACGCCTGAAGTGTTTCACGCTGATTGCCTATTTTATCACTATTTTTCAAAGAAATTAGAAATTCCTCCGTTGTCTGAGGTGCGGCACTGAAGAGCTCTTTTTCCTCTAAATAGGCCTTAACAATATGAGATACATTCATGATGAAATCATCATTTTGCCATTCTTCCCCAGTCAAATCATCTAGAGACTTTAGAGCTATTTCTTCAGCAGTCATCTTGCTCTTCTGTCGTGTCCCTTTCCAGATTAGCCATGACATCAGCGCGAGAAAAACGACGCCGACAATGCTGCCTACTATTAGACCATGGGGAGTCGGCTCAGGCTCAACTGGGATTTCAATAGCAGGCTTAAGAGGACGTAATCCTGACATCAATTGCTCCTCAGTCGGAGCTGAAGGAACCGACTGAGCTGACGGGTTGGCACTTTGTATTTGAGCTAAGGAAATCATGGTCTGTTGGCTCTACGTTCGCGGTTAGAAAAAAACTGCTTCAAGATCGGATGATAGGCTTCTCCTGTCTTAAGTTCTAAAAAGTCTATTCCAAACTGAGTAAATAACCGTCTCATCTCATCGCGCTGGTTTATAGCTGTTGCTTTAAATGTTTCGCGGACTTTTTTACTCCCTGTATTAAGCATGACTACCTCACCAACTTCAGAATCTTCGATACGAATCTTACCGATGTTAGGTAACTCCGTTTCCCTTTGATCATTGATAGCTAGTGTCACTAAATCATGTCGTTTCGAGGTAGTGTTAATCTTTGGCCGGAAGACTTCTAGAGCTTCAGCTTGTGAACCAGGGAAAGTGAAGTCAGACATCATTAGCATGAGTGACTTACGTGGCTGCACTCGGTTAGCATAATCAATTGCAGCAACCAAATTCGTCCCTTTCCCCTTGGGTTCAAAATAAAGAATATCGCGAATTAGCCGTAACACATGTCTACGCCCACTTGCTGGTGGTAAATAGTATTCTACCTCATCAGTGCAGAGAATTAGTCCTGCTTTATCGTTATTACGCAGAGCGGAAAAAGCCATCACACACGCTATCTCAGCGGCTAGTTCTCTCTTCGTCTGAGGGTTTGAACCGAAGTCCAATGAAGCACTCACATCAATAATGATGAGTATCGTCATCTCCCGCTCCTCAGTGAATAACTTAATGTGTGGAGTTCCAGTGCGTGCTGTGACATTCCAATCAATCGTTCGCACCTCATCCCCCCTCACATACTCCCTAGCTCGGTCAAAATCCATACCTCTGCCCTTAAATACCGAGTGGTATTGGCCTGCTAGACTTTCCTCTACCAGCCGGCGTGCGCGTATCTCGATCTCTCTTACCTTGGAAAGAATATCCTTAGTTTTTTGTTCTTCTTTCATACCGTTATGAATGTGATTAGACTGCTGGATCTAACTTAAGGCACAGGAACCTCATTGAGAATAGTAGTGATAATCTGCTCGCTAGTGACACCCTCAGCGTCCGCTTCATAGGTTATCCCCACACGGTGACACATCACTTCTTTCGCGATGGTCTTCACATCTTGTGGAGTCACGTAACCTCTACCATTGAGAAATGCATTCGCCTTGCTCGCTAATGTCAGCGCTATGGTCGCACGCGGAGAGACTCCATTCCGAATGTAAGGCTTTAGATTTAGCCCATAGCGTTCTGGGTCACGGGTCGCATAGACAAGAGCCACGATGTAGTCTCGGACCTTATCATCCATATAGAGGCTATTCACTAAGCGACGTGCATTCACTATCTGATCGAGGCTGACTACAGGAGCGAGTTTAGGTAGTGGTTCAGTAGTCGCTGCAGTGTCAAGGATAAGCCTCTCTTCCTCTATCGATGGGTAGTCCACCACCACCTTCATCATGAAACGATCCACCTGAGCCTCAGGAAGAGGATAAGTTCCCTCTTGCTCGATAGGGTTCTGCGTAGCCATCACTAAAAACGGTTCAGGCAAGAGATAGCTATCATCTCCGATCGTCACTTGACGCTCTTGCATTGCCTCTAACAGAGCACTCTGAACCTTTGCAGGAGCTCTATTTATCTCATCTGCTAGTACAAAGTTAGCAAAGACAACGCCCTTTTTAGTTTCAAACGTAGCTGTCTGAGGGTTAAACATTTCCGTTCCTACGATGTCAGCAGGAAGCATATCAGGAGTGAATTGAATTCGCTGAAATGCACCATCTATCAGTGTTGAAAGTGATTTTAGAGCCAAGGTCTTCGCTAATCCTGGCACACCTTCTAGTAAAACGTGACCATTGACTAGAAGCGCCGCAAGCAGACGATCAACCAGACCTTGTTGGCCCACCACGACTCTAGCTAGCTCAGATTTTAGTGGGCTGATCCATCGAGATTGTTCAGTCACCATCTGAGTGAGTTCTTGAATATTATGCTGACCAGACTCATTGTTCTGGTTGCTTTGTAGCTGATTAGTAGTTGTCATATTCTTCATTTATTTAGTAGTTTTTTTATTCAAAGACATCTTAACAGGTTCAATGTTAGAGCTTATCAGCCAGCCTAATTCACCTGTATCAAGCTTGACTTGTATATAGTCCTCATGTGTTTTGTTAGAAATGATTGTAATTAATTTCCCAGGTTGCAGAACTGCCACTTCATCAGCACCTAAAAATGGAGAGATTCTCAGAGAGCTGTTTTTGACTAGAACAACACCCTTACCCAGAGATCTATTTCGCTGATCCTTGATCGCATAGATAGAAAATATCATGACTCCAATGACCACAATGATAATCATGGTTTGCTGCATAACAGAGAGCCGAATGTAGCCCATCAGCTTTAAAAGCATTACCACCGCCAAGATCAACAAAGCTAAACTAGCCAGTATTACCCAATGAGAAGTGGATAGCGACGAGGCTATTCTTTGCCAACTAGTTTGCTCCGTATTATCATAACTAGCGATCTGCTCACGTGCTCTATTTAGGTTACTAAGAATCTCATCATCATAATGGTCTAGTTGAATGGCTTTTTCATAGTGTAGTATACTTTTACCCATGTCTCCTACACGCTGATAAGCACTAGCTAGATTATTATGAATAGCCGCTGTATGAATACCTTGATCCAGAAGTTTACGGTATTCATTGATCGCTTCTGAATATTTTTCAGCTTGATAGAATTGGTTAGCTTGCTGATAGGTCTTCTCCTGCTCAGCATCAGGTTCATTTCCCATACTAGCACTGAAGATCCATCCGATAACAATCAGAATGGCAACTACTGTAACAGCTACGATATACTTCCGAAGATTCATTTTAACAGGGAATTGATTGATTATGTTTCAGAGCTGACTTGCCCCCAAGGTGATTGGGTTTGTTTCAGTTCAGACATTGATTTTGATACTGGTGGTGATTTGATTTCCTCTAATGCTATCTGCGTCTTATTTAGCCACCCCTTCATACTTTCCTCAGACTCATCTTGAGCTGCAAATTCTACTTCATCTGCTTTCTGAAATACATCTATGGCAGTCTTACTCGTTGAAAATTTATCTATCACGTCGTTGATCGTGATCGTATCCGCTTGCCCTCCCTTCTCTAAGGCTATCTGATTTTGAATAACCATGCGACATTGTTTGAAAAATGTAAGAATCTCTCCCTTTTCTATAAATGTTTCTAGAAGTGTGAACTGACGCTGAATCTCTCTACTATACTTGCGACGATTAGACGCTTCAGGGTATTTATTTTTATATCCTTTAAACATGCTTAACACTCCAGAACCTAGGATGACGAATCCTAACAGTCCAATAATCACTCTAAACAGAGGTCTTTGATAGAGCTCGGAATGAGAACTAGGCAGAGCTCCTATATGCTCTTTCATGATGGGTAGATTTCCTTTCTCTACTACTGGAGTATATTTAGAAGTATCAGGATACGTCATGGAAACGGCTGAGCCCGTCACCTTGATCTTATGTTTTGCTGTTTCTATCGTATTGTATTTCTCCGTATCTGGATCAAAGTAGCTAAACTGAAAAAAGGTCTCGAGCTCTCCAGGCTCTGTAACTACCGCCGGGATGCTAAAGTGCTTTCTTGCATGAAAATCAACGATGTCGCCGCGTTTTAACTCAGTCTTCGCCTTGTAAGTCTTCCAACTCTTCGCTGGCATTAAGCTTGGTTTGTCCACTCGGTCAAAGTTCCCTTTACCTTCTACGTATACCTCTAGAGTCACCGCTTCACCTGTTGCCATTGCCGCTGGAAGCGCATTAGCCTTGATCTGATATTGGCCCACAGCACCTGTGAATGAATCTGGACGACCTTCTTGAGGAGGGCTTATCACTTTGGTTTTCTTCATTTCACTAGTGAGAACCACTTCCTTACTTTCATACTGCGTAAAGAAATCATCGAAAAATGGATCACTAAAAGGATCGCTACCTCGTCGCCTAGTTGGTGAGCGCTTCTTTGGTATATTCACTGTCGCCTTCAGCTGAGTGGTTAAATCATGATCACCCGCCTTTATTCCTGATAGATTACCATACCAACTTAAGACATGATAGCGACTTCCTTCGAATACTTCCATGTTCTGCTCAGGTTCTCTGCTCAATGCAGAAAGAGTGAATGCATCACTAGATAACGATGGTTTATTTATATTACTAACACGAAGTCCTGAACGAAAATAGGCTTTAATCATCACTGGAGTAGATTCCCCTACATACAGATGCTCTCGCCCTTTGTTATCTGCATGGTTTATCGTCATGAAGGCTATTTGCTTCTTCTCCTCATCACTTAATGGCTCTCCCTGCTGGGGATGCGGCTGAGCTATATTCTTTTTTGCCGCAGTGACCTTGAGCGTAATTGAGTTACTCGTAATATCCTGACCTCCTGAATCTACCGTCACAGCTGGGATCTGAAACTCCCCATCCTTACTGGCAGTCACCCGGTACTTATAGCTATGAACAGAAGTCATACTGCCATTCACAATACTAATATGACTAGACTGACCGGCTGGTGTAAACACAAGACCATCTACAGTTTTCAGATTAGGTCCGGCGCCTCGCTCCCCATTTTTAATATTCACTGTGAGCCAGCTAGCCTCATTCAAAGGCACGGTTTCAGGCTCCAATGTGATCGAAACCGTAGGTGCCGCAATCGCACTGGTGAGTAAACCGAATATAGAAAAAAATGTGAAAAAAATGAGATATTTTGCGTTCATTATTACATTAAAATTTATGCGTTCACTTGATTATAATTGTTACCAATCTTTACCTTTTGTCGTGTTACTAGAATCACCTGGCTTACCTTCACCAGCTGGAACTATAAGCACACGTTCCTCGTCTCCCTCTAGAGATTTGAGTAATTGGAGCGCCTCCTCTTTTGTCATCTTCCCAACTTCTCGGCGTTCATCACTAGGAGTAGCTGCATCTTTCTTATCTGAGTCAGCTCCTTCTGAAGCCTCTCCATCACTAGGTTTGTTTGCTTCTGAACCTTGCTCGTCTTTACCTTGCTCGTCCTTACCTTGCTCGTCCTTACCTTGCTCGTCCTTACCTTGCTCGTCCTTACCTTGCTCGTCCTTACCTTGCTCGTCCTTACCTTGCTCGTCCTTACCTTGCTCCTCTTTATCCTCCTCTTTATCCTCCTCTTTATCCTCCTCTTTATCCTCCTCTTTATCCTCCTCTTGCTTATCTTTTTGCTGGTTCTTTAACTCTTCAATTTTTTGCTGCACATACTCTCGGTTTTGCTTAGCATCTTCATCTGTCTTATTGAGAGAGATAGCTCCCTCATAGGATTTTAGGCTTTCCTCCCACAGTTTAATCACCTCCTCTGGCTTACCTTTACTCAGCTGAACAGCCCCCTCCTTAAAGAGAACATTTCCTTTATTATAATAGGCTTTGGACTGCAGACTAAGGTCATCACTCTCCTCAATCGTCTGCTGAAATAACTTCTCAGCATCAGACACATCACCCGACCTATATTTTTCAATCGCTGCATTATACAATTCTTCCCCTGTCTTAGCATCCACTCCTTCTATACCACTGAGAAAAACAAACAGCCCGACCACCACCGCTACTATCTGTTGACTATTATTTCTTTTGGAGTCTCTACGGCGATCTCCTATCACCATTGCTAAAACTAATAATACAATCGCTCCACCGAGTGGCCATTGATATCTCTCTATCGCTACCTTCTGCATCCGCTGATTTAGTTCCTCCTTCGGGACTAGGCTCAATTTCTCTTGGTAAATATTTCTTAATCCCTCTCCACCTTTCCCAAACGGCGCATAGATACCACCTGTTATTTCAGCTAGTTTCTTTAATCCCTCTTCATCTAGTTTCGTCCGGACTAATTGACCTGCTGAATCTTTAAGATAAGTCGTCCCATATTGCGAATGTGAAATCGGAATCAACTCCCCATCAGCGGATCCTACTCCTAATGAGTAGATGACCACATTTTGTTCCGCAGCACGCTTAGCTGATTCCAGTGCCTCACCTTGCAGGTCTTCTCCATCAGTCACAATCACCAGAATCCGATAATTATTTCCCTTTTTCTCAAAAATATTCACAGCTTGATTAATCGCACTCGCTAAGTCAGTTCCCTTTTTCGGTATAATCTCAGTATCGATAGCATTCAAAGACTGCTCAAAAGCATGATAATCCAAAGTGAACGGGCAAAGTAAAAAGGAACTTCCCGAGAAAGGAAGCAACCCTACACGATCACCCTCCAGCTTATGAACAAAATCCATCACTCCCAACTTCACTCTTTCTAATCTATTCGGCTGAATATCCTCAGCGAGCATGGACCGCGATGCATCAATAGCAAAGAGAATATCGATTCCCTTTCTCTTCACTTCTTTCCACTCATGACCTAACTGAGGGCGAGCTACCGTCACGAATAAAAGCAATGTGCACAGCACTAAGCTAGCTTTTTTAAGAAAACGCTTCGGGCTTGAAATACTCGAACGTAATTTCACTAATAGCTTTTCGGTAATAAACTGCTCCATTGCGTGCTTCTTCCTTTTTTCAATAAAGAGAAACCAAACAACCAGTCCAATAGTAACAACCAAACCAACATAAAGCCATATTGGTTCAGCAAAGCTAATTTCGTTCATCGCTATCAATTTCAATCTATTTTCTCCGTAAAGTCTTCTAATCCACTCATACCAAACTATTCAATGAGCATTGACACACTGTGAGTTTTAGACTGTCGCCAAATTTTCATTTTCACAGTATCACCCTTTTTTAAGTGAGCAATAGACGACCGAAGATGCCCCGAACCACCTATCGCTTTATCATTAATATGGGTAATAATGTCTCCAGATAACAACCCTGCTTTCGCTGCCGCTGTCTCAGCTATTACATTCTTTATCACCACAGATTTATTACTAAGTCCGAAATGTTCAGCCTCAGCTTCTGTAATAGGCGCGATATAGACACCTATTGTTCTACGCTGTACTTTACCTGTCTTAGTAAGCTGAGTACTGACATCTACAGCAAGGTTAGATGGAATTGCGAAGCCTATACCTACATTACCACCTGAGCGCGAGACGATGGCCGAATTAATTCCGATCAAGCGACCTTTTATATCAACGAGAGCACCTCCTGAGTTACCAGGATTGATAGAAGCATCTGTTTGAATAAAGTTTTCATACCCATCTACACCATAAATCCCAATATTTCTATTTTTAGCAGAGATAATCCCGGTAGTGACCGTGAGCCCCACCCCCATTGGATTACCGATGGCGAACACGATATCTCCCACTTTCGTCTGCTTACTATTCGCTATCTTCGCAGAAGGCAGACCAGTTGCATCTACCTTAAGAACAGCAATATCTGTCTGAGGATCACGCCCCACTACACGAGCCTTATACTCCTTGCCATTAGTCAGCCTTACCAATATCTCATCAGCCACTTCTCCCTGTTTATTAGAGATCACGTGGTTATTAGTCACTATATAACCATTCGTATTCAGGATCACCCCGGAGCCTACTCCCTGAGGAACTTTATGCGTTTCTAAATTTGATCCTCTTCTACCAGTAGGAGGAAGACCTAAATAATCTCGGAGTAGATCATCCCTAGAAGAGCCACTATAACGTAGATACTGCACCAGCTCCGCAGTATAGACAGAAACCACAGATTTCTGAGCCTGCTCTAACATACCAGCATAACTCGCACCATTAGAGCGATCTATAGATTGATCGTCGATACGCAAGTTCAAGCCCTCAGCACCACTCGCCCACCCTGAACAAGCGAAACTAGTCAAACCAATAAAGCATAGTCCAAACATCCATCGGCTCACCACCTTAATTCTGATCTTCATTATCTTTATGATATTCATTTTATAAAAATAGTTAATTCGTTGATTAAAAAATTGTTAGCTTTGTTAGTAAGATTACTTGTGATGTCAGTGATTGTCTTAATGGATCATATTTTTATATGTTTTCAACTTTTTTTAGATGAATTTTCACTCCGAGAAGCTCTTTCACTCATGGTAACGACTGAGCAAAGCAACCAAACCAATTAGATTTAAAGAGAACAAGTTCTCAGTGACCAAATTCAGCTCAAATTATGCCGTGAGGTAAGAAAGGGCTGCAGAAATAGATTTTATGACAGAATCTATGTCCGACAGACTCTTATATTCAACAAAAAACACCTAAGGAAATGGAAGCCACTCAAGACAACGATAGAGAGTACAGGTACGCCAATGATAGATGAGAACGGATTTGATACCCTCTATGATTAACAACGCTTTCTCAGTGCTGCAAATGATAGCGGGACTAGTTACGATGATGCTGTGGCGGAAGCTGGATTTACTGAAGAAGAGAAAATATATTAACAGCAGCAGAGCGCGCGCAATTACCACGTGCTAAGGAGGCCGTTACCGAGGGTAGTGTTGTGATAGCCATGTTCCCCTTCTCTTCCTACTGTTGGTGATTCGTTTAAATATCTATACTCTAGTCATGACTCGCCTTCAACAAAGGAGAAAACCAGAGGTGCTCCATGGACTATTATCATTGGTAAAGATGGAAAGGTTAAATATAACTCTTTTAACATCAAACCAGAAGATACCATAAAGCTCATAGAAAAGCTTAGCAAGGAATCTTAGAGGTTACCTTTCCTAGATTATCAGCTCCTTGGTCGTTTCAATTGAAACGTCTGTAAAACTTCTTCTAATTCCGTAATATCTTCTAGATCGTATCGGTAGATTTTCTTTGCATGAATTATCTTCGCTTCACCACATCCATAACAAAACAAAATGAAATACTCTTCCCCTCTGTCTTTCCAAGACAAAGCATAGTCAGGATGAAACCCGCCACATTTTTTCTCGCCTGAAAATCTTCTATAATTATTTCCGTTAGCCGCTATCCGCTTCAGAGATATAGAAACATCTTTACCAACGCGAACTACCGGATCATAGAACAAATAGGAAGCTACCTTTACTAAGTCATCACGCTTTTTCTCACTCTCAAAATTCCCCACATCCATCTGATGAGGTAAACCTTCATAAATAAATAACGAATCAGCCTTCTCTAGCGATTCACGAACATAATCGGATCTATCAACGCTTCCAGGCATGATCGTAAAGGTAATAATAACAATCAGAGCGATAGCGACGGAAGAAAGGATAACTGGCTTTTTTTTCATGATTTGTTAAAACTCAATATTAAGGAACATTTAATATACACATAAATAGATTGATTCGTCATTTGTTTTTCACTCTACTCTCTTTCTCCTCAACCACTAGAAATGATGAAGTGCCTCCCTCGCAGACGGCACCATTATCACTCACCTTATACAAAACATCAACAGCTAAACAAAGAGCAGAAAGTTCCATTAGCTTCTTGAATCTGGGTTATCTTAGCTACTCCCACTCAAAAAAAAGCCTCTTACCATAATAGGCAAGAGGTTTTGAAATAATGGTATATGAGAGATCCTATTTTTTAGGGGCTTTCTTAGCAGCCTTCTTGGCTGCTTTTTTAGCTGCCTTCTTCACAGGAATCGTTGGATTTGGAGTTAACTCTTCCTCATTAGCTTCTTCGTTAGCTCCATGAGTAAGGATGAACTGCAGATCTTCCATATCGAGGCTACTTGCAAAACCTTCATCACCAAGAACGTTGGTCACGAGAGCTGTCTTCTGATGCTGAAGTACCCGGATTTTCTCCTCAACAGTATTTCTAGTAAGCAGACGATACGCGATCACCTTATTTTTCTGACCAATACGGTGTGTTCTATCGATCGCCTGGTTTTCAACCGCTGGGTTCCACCATGGGTCGTAAAGAATTACGTAAGATGCAGATGTAAGGTTAAGACCTGCTCCACCCGCTTTAAGTGATAGCATGAATACTGATGGATCCTTCGTCGTCTGGAACTTCTCGATCTCTCCCTTACGGTCTTTCGTCTGACCAGTGAGGTAGTTATAACTACGACTCTCAGTTTCGAGACGTGCCTTGATAATATCAAGCATGGATACAAACTGTGAGAAGACGAGCACCTTATGACCTTCCTCACGAAGCTGGTCGAGCAGGTAGAAGAGCGCAGTCATTTTCGCACTCTCTTCCTTAAGGAACTTTGGATCGATCAAGCCAGGGTGACAACATATCTGGCGGAGGCGCATGAGTCCCTGAAGAATAGCGAATGAATTCTTCTTCACCGCTTCATCAGAGTCCAGCCCGAGAAGAGCTTTCTGAATCCGCTTAAGTTCAGCCTTGTATAAATCAGCCTGAACGCCTTCCATTTCAGCAAAAACTTCTTCTTCCGTTCTAGGCGGGAGATCTTTTGCTACCTGAAGCTTAGTTCTACGAATCAGGAATGGGCGTAATCTTGAAGCTAGTCTGTTCTGAGATGTTGGGTCCTTACGCTTATCGAAGCGTTTCTTGAAGTACGCCTTTGTACCGAGAACACCCGGCATTGCAAATGCCATGAGTGACCACATATCCATGAGCCTGTTCTCAATCGGAGTACCTGTTAGAACGAGGCGATTTGCCGCGTTAAGCTCTCTTGCGGCCTTAGCAGCCTTAGAGTCAGGGTTCTTGATCTGCTGACCCTCATCGAGAATAACTGTAAGCCACTTGATAGTATTAAGCTCTTCACCGCAAACACGCAGCTGAGCGTAGTTTAGCACGACCATGTCTAGATCGTTCTGAGCTTCATCAACGATAAGATCATCTTTAGTACGGAGAACTTTCACTCTAAGCTCTGGAGCAAATTTCTCTGCCTCAGTAGCCCAAACGTCGAGAACTGACTTAGGACAAACAATCAATGCCGGTTTATGGTTTGTAGCCTTATCCTTCTCATTCTCTTCACGTAGCCAGAGTACGTAGGTAAGTGACTGAATCGTTTTACCTAGACCCATGTCATCTGCAAGAATTCCACCGAATCTGTTAGTAGCGAGATAAGCTAGGAATTTAAATCCATCAACCTGGTATGGACGTAATGTCGCATTCAGGCCTTTTGGAACTTCCACATCAACATCGACGACGATGTCTTTCGCTGTATCTTTAATACGCTTCCACGCTTTAGGGTCGAAGACCTCAGCCGCTTTCGGGTCTGCAAGCTGGAGTGCATGCATACGATGAGTCTCACCAGAGAGGTCAAACGGGTCAAGTCCGAGACGTGTTACTGCATCACGTTGATCGTCATCGAGTTTAATTTCTAGTCTCATCCAACCGCCATCTTCCATACGGACGTATCCGCCACGAGCCGCTACTAGCTGACGGATTTGAGTCTTAGAGAGATTCACACCTTCAACATCGATCACAATACGAAGATCGAACCAGTCAATGTCTTGGTTCACCACTTCGAAGCGGATCGCTGCAGTTACCGGATCAGCAAGAAGTGTCTTCAACTTGAAGTCCATTTCCACCTCTACTGATTCAGGCATTTCCTGCGCCCATTCTGCAAACTTCTCAGGAAACAGCTTGGTGACACGGGTCTTAAATTCATCTAACTTCTCATCATAGGTGAGTCCCATTTCTTGAAGTATTTCAGGTACTGGGTAAAGATCTTCACGAGCGAAACGTAAGAGTTGCTTACCTTTAACAGGCTTCTGCTCCACAAGCTCCCAACCTTCTTTGATAAGCTTCTCAGTACGCCGCTCCTTCTTCTCAAGCGCCTTCACATCGATCACCAAGTGCTCAGTCTCAGCAGCCGTAAGCCCCTGTTCAATACGCATCTGGAAACGTGGATATAGATCAAGATCTACCACTCGCTTCTTCATAGACTCAGGAAGTTTAGCTCCGATCTTACGAAGAAACTCGATACCTTCGAGACTATCAATCACCTCTTTAGGGATCATATAGCGTGGCATTACTTCCGTGGTGTTTAACCATCTTGGAGGACCTGAGAAAACAGTCTCATCTGACTGATACAGTTCCTCTCTTCCTGGAAGTAGACGAACAGAGTGAGAAACATTCTCCCCTTCAGCTGTAATTAGCTGAAGCGCAAATGAGTCAGTGTAATAAGGATCATCCTCACAGATCCAGCTGATTTTCTTATCCGAGACCTTGTATTCCTTTTCATCTAAGTTGACCACATATCCTTTAAGTGCCTTCTGTCGGAAAATTCTATTCATGAAGCGACATGCATCCTCTGAGTCAAGATCCAGTGTCGGTACAGTTTCTTTACTATAGTGAGCAAGGAAATGCTCCCAGATCACTTGGCTCTGAGCATCCATACGGAGCGCACCATTCTCGAAAAGATCAATCAACCTCTCGATGTCATTTTTCTCACGAAGTGGCATCCACTCGTAATCTTCCTCTTGAACTTCTATTTTAGCTTCATTGATCGTAGAAACGATACGGAACGCCATCTGCAAAGGTTTACCTTGAGGTGGTCTATCATTTACATCCTCAATACGATCATACCACTCAGCTACTTCACGCTCTTTCTCCCAGTCTTGCATTTTCTTTTGTACAGACTTGAGATCAGTAATCGCATTCATAAACTCCGCATATGGGAGTCTCTTTTTATAAAATGCATACGCAAGGTAGTTCCAGAATTCAATAATATCTCCAGGAGGCATTGGCCACAGCTCAAGCGGCTCATAACTAACTATCTCCCAACGTGGATTAAGGCGCACCATGTCGTGATCGTGGATTTCTCCTTCTATCACATAACGGCGGTAACGCTTCTCCACCTTAGTCACGAAGTCAGCCTCTTCGTCATCAAGCTCACGCTCTAACTTCTCCTCGATAAGGTCAATCACCGGAGTATCGTCAAATTCGTTCGGAGACTCAGGCAAGTCCTCACCACGGTGCATACGCTCCATCATCGTGGCATACATACATGCCCCTGCGATAGTCTCATCCTCAGATGTACAGCTACCAAACCATCGGTTACCTTGAAGCCTCAAGCTTGTCCTGTAAGTACCGGTCTTATCCTCCACTCGGCCTTGAATAAATAAGTGGTTTCCGAAAATTTGCGTTACTGCGCCTTCTTTTTGAAGGTCATCACCGCGGTTTCTAGCTTCTTCGGCAAAGCTATTAAGGAAATTTAGTGTTGCTCTATCTGGATTCATCAGAAAATGATTATTATTTAAATATCTAGTAGGATCAAAATCTCGCGATTAAATGCGAAATATTTAGGATTACCTTGAAAGGTCAATTACGATCAAGTAGGTGCCATTTTATACACTAAATCACTGTTTTGGCAAGGCTTGAATGTGCCTAATTAAAGTAAATTCTCAGTCAACTTTACCAATCACTAGTAGCTTCTAAATCATCACTAAGATCTTAGATCCAAAGTGAAACAAAATCTCTTTCTTATCAGGTGAAATAAACCTCCGGAAAAACAGGTTAATTTCTGGATATTTTCCTCTCTTACTATACACAATAGATATGTCAAATTTCACACATATTGATGGGGAGAATCAACCTGGAATGGTTGACGTATCTAACAAGAACATGACCCAACGTGAGGCCGTGGCAGAGTGCATTGTGGAGCTCGGGATAGAATTGATGCAGAAGCTAGATTCTAATGACATCTCTGCTAAGAAAGGACCGGTGTTCCAGACTGCTATCATAGCAGGAACAATGGGAGCCAAGAAAACATCTGACCTGATTCCCTTCTGCCACCCTCTACCGCTAGAGAAATGTAAGTTTAAGATCGAGCCTATTTCCAACACGGCTGTTAGAGTACGATGTACTTGCCTCACGAATGCACGCACAGGAGTGGAAATGGAAGCTCTAACAGGAGCCAATGTCGCAGCTCTCACTATCTACGATATGTGTAAAGCGGTAAACAAAGCCATCATCATCTCTGAGATAAAACTAATCTCAAAGACTGGTGGAAAGTCAGATTTTAACCAATAGAAACACTCACAATATGCTGATAGGTATTTTACTCATTGGAGGTAAATCCAGCCGTATGGGCGAGGATAAATCCGAGCTCGTTTACCATGCTGAGCAAACTGAACGCGAACGACTGTTCGACATTCTAGAGAATCTCACCGACGAAACCTACCTCTGCCACCGTGCAGACCAAAGCTTTGAGCAGCCCGGTATCACTGATCCCGCTGATGGACCTCTTGCGGCCATCGCTGCAGCTGCTGATAGATTTCCTAACACTGGCCTCCTGGTACTCGCTTGCGATACCCCTCTTCTAGCATCCGCTGATCTAGAACTCCTTATCTCAGAGCGTGATACTTCAGCTTTAGCGACTTGCTACCTGAGTAATATTGATCATCGACCTGAACCACTCTGCGCAATATATGAACCCGCTATCTTCCCTGTTATCAAAGACGCAATTTCAAACAACAAGTACTGCCCACGACACCTGTTAGAAGACAACTCTACAAAAAAACTGCTCCTCACTAACCCACAAGCGTTAATGAATGCAAATTCACCTGCCGAAAAAATTGAAGTCCTATCCATACTCAAGCAGACTAGAACCATGAAAACGATCCAACTCAAGTACTTCGCTCAGCTCAAAGAAATAACTCAAAAAGACGAAGAAAGCATCCAGACAGAATCTTGTACACCTGCCGGCCTCTTTGAAGAAATGAAACAACGTTATCAATTCCCCCACAAGCAAAAGCAACTTATGATCGCCATCAATGAAGAGTTCTCAGGCTGGGATCACATCCTCCAAGATGGTGACGAAGTAGTCTTCATCCCACCAGTAGCCGGCGGATAGATGAAATACTTAGTCACTCGTCACGCATCACTTTTAGTAAATCGTAAACAGCCATAAGCAGTATAAATAAAACCAACAAAGTAACCAAGCCCCAGAAGACTACAAATCTTATCACCCCATCACTGAGCCAATCAGTGATCACCCAGTTACCGAGCGCCACTAAGATAAGCACTATGATTAACAACTGAGTGACCATACTACGCCGTTGGACACGGTCATCTAAAATACCTTTCGCTAGCGATCTACAGCGTGAAAAATAACTCTCTCTCTTCATCTTCTTTTTTTGGATTAATCGTCCCGCATTATTTACCCTCCAGCTTCTCGTAAGCTTCCCAGAACTGGGCTGTCTGCTTTTCACACGGTACTAGCTCTACGACTAATGGTGCGCTAGTAGGCTCTATTTCTAAATCATCAATAGTATCCACACGCTGGTAATCCCATCCCCACATCATCGCCCAAGATTCAAAGCTAAATGTATGCTCATTAGCGATAATACCACGCTGTGCACCATCCATTTTCTGAACTCTCGGTAAACGGTCAAAGATCCTGCCTCCACCATTATTCATCACCACTATTACTCGCCCATCAGCATCACAATCATGTAATAAGCTCGGAGCTGAGAGATCATAAAGAGCAGTGAGATCACCTAACATAATCCACGCATCATTGATACCATGCGTCCAGCCTGCCCAGGTCGCGAGCTGGCCATCAATGCCGTTGGCACCACGGTTCGCACGCACCATCTCAAAGGGGAGCTCCTTATCACGCTGGGCAAATAATCCCCACTCACGGATCGGCAAGCTATTACCCAAGTATACGCTCTCAGCCATCGTCGCATAGATAGAAGTCATTCTAACAAACGATGGCTCACTATCAGGAAATCTCTCTAACAGCTCATCGACCTGTGCTCCATGCCTACTATTATCACGCATTATATCAGAAACGTCACCAACCTCTTCTACCTCACCTATACCCTTAATAATACGGCTAATGTCTCCCTTGATGGTTTCACTCTTACGAGCTAATCCACTGAAACCTGTACGTGACAGATTCAATACATCGACCTGTGGCATATTTTCTAAATCTCTCCAGAACCTACCTACCGGCACGTCTCCAATACGGAGCACCTTGCCTATCATCGCACTCTTCATGGTGCGATCAGGATCTATAATGCAAAGCCCGTCTAACAACTCACGAAATCCCGAAGTAGGATCTACGACTACAGGGATTTTAAGTGTTTTTAAGAAATCAAATACGACAGCTCTATCCTCAGGCTCTAAACCTCCAAGGCAGACCACAACACCCTTCCAGGTATCTTCAAAAAATGCGACTAGACTTGCTACATTAAGCTTCTCGCGCTCCAGCTTCCATTCACCTATCTCTAATGGTTTCACCACAGATTCGGTAGTTTCTCCCTCACCAAGGCAGACATTAAGATGCCAAGGGATTCTCCCCGTCCACCCCTCAAAGAGAGCACCCACATCACCCTCAATATCGATACACCCTCCCACATAATTTCCAAACATACCCAGCTGCTCTATCGCTTGTGGCGCACCACTTCCCCGGAAGCTAGATGGTCTATCTGCACTGATCACTAACAATGGACGACCTTGATAATAAGACTCTACTACTGATGGTAAAAGCTCCGCTACTGCAGTACCAGAAGTCGTGATAACAGCACACGGTTCGCGTGTATCCATCATCCTACCCAATGCATAAAACCCTGCTGCACGCTCTTCGAAGTGTGACCACACCACCACATCTTCACAGCTTACCAGAGCACTGATGAGTGGTAAATTTCTAGCCCCTGAACAGACGATAAATTCCTTTATTCCCTTAGCAAGACATTGCTCTATCACTTGCTGCGCTATGTATGAATCATTCACATGTGATATATACAGGCTAGCACAGCCATTGTCCACCATTTCGGCGGCAAAGGGCGGATCGAATTCTAACCAGCTAAACTAGAGTCCAGCCTGACGCTCAATATCCTTGACCTGGCCATCGCCAGTAACACGGTACTGATAAGAACAAAGCTCAACGAGCCCCATTGGCCCACGCGCATGTAACTTATCTGTAGAGATCCCTATCTCCGCACCAAAGCCGTACTCTTCTCCATCAGAGAATCTAGTCGAAACATTGTGGTACAGACAAGCTGAGTCTACCGAGCTAAGGAAAAGCTCTGCCTGAGCCTCATCCTTAGTGATGATCACCTCGCTATGCTGAGAACTATACTCATTGATATGCGCTACCGCAGCCTGTAGATCTTCGACGACTTTGACTGAAATAATGAGATCAAGATACTCCATCCCCCAGTCCTCTTCCTTAGCAGGAGTCACACCGCTAAGTATCGCTTGCGTCTTTTCACAAGCTCGGATCTCGACGTTGCGAACATCCATTCTCTGCTTCAGTTTTGGTAAAAACTCTTCTGCGAGAGAAGCGTCAACAAGAACAGTTTCAAGTGCGTTACAGACAGACGGCTTTTGAGTTTTTCCATCATCTATGATCGCCACAGCAAGATCTTGATCAGCGGCAGCCTCTACATATGCATGGCAGATTCCATCGTAATGCTTGATCACTGGCATCCGCGCCATAGAAACAACCGTCTCGATAAGCCCCTTACCACCACGAGGGATGATGAGGTCTAAATACTTATCCATACCAGCAAGCACCTTCACAGACTCTCTATCCGTAAAAGGAATCAACTGAATCGCTCCGACAGGAAGCCCCTTCTGCTCGCCTCCTTCTTGCAGAGCTTTCGCTAAAGCTTTGTTAGAGTGGATCGCTTCCGAGCCACCTCGTAAAATCGTTGCGTTACCAGACTTCAAGCACAGCACTGCTGCGTCTGAAGTCACATTCGGTCTAGATTCAAAGATAATTCCAATCACACCAATCGGCACACGGATCTTATCAATCTTAATTCCATTTGGGCGATTAATCGTTCCAAGCTTTTCACCTACAGGGTCTGGCAGATCTGCCACCTGCTCGATGCCACCTGCAATAGCTTCAATGCGTGCATCGTCAAGAATAAGCCTATCTCTCAGCGAGCCCGTGATCCCGCGCTCATCCGCAGAGGAGATATCTTTCGCATTAGCTGCTAGTATCTCCACACGACTCGCCCTAAGAGAGGTAGCCATGGCACGGAGAATGTCAGATTTCTCATCCGCGCTAAGAAGTGATAAAGCGAGCGCTGCACCACGTGCCTGCTGCCCCATCTGGTAGATTTTTTGTTGAATTTCTTCTGAAGTCATTTGATGAAAAATGGTAGGCCCACTAGGGATCGAACCTAGATCCTCGGCTTCGGAAGCCGATATTCTATCCATTGAACTATGAACCCATAATATTTTAAATAGATGTCATTGAGACGCGGATACTAATACACTAATGCTTGGACTTTGCCACCCTATTAATAAATTTTTTCATCTCCTCTTCCTTTTCTTCAATACACTCTAGAAGCCTAAACTGACTACGAGCACGCACCAGATTATGATCATCGTATTCGGTTTTGAAATAATGATCACCCTCTAAATAATCTGTTAAGAAACGAATTCCAACTTCGAGAGTCATTAATTTACCACCAGTAACGAGATGCTCGATCTCTAACGGAGTGAGACAATCACATCCATCAAGATAGCCTTCAGCGAGCGCCTCAAACATAGGCATACGCATTTCTATCTTACTGAGATCTTTTTCATCTTCCTCCGCTGGCGAAGTCGCGGTTCGCACCAGATCGCCAAAGTCATATAAGGAAAGCCCAGGCATCACAGTATCCAGATCTATCACGCAGACCGCCTCATCAGTATCTGCATCCATCATCACATTATTCAGCTTAGTGTCATTATGTGTGACCCTCACAGGAAGCTCACCCTTATCGGCAAGATCGACTAACAGATCACAAAGTTCCTCACGCTCTTTGATGAAGGTCACCTCAGCTTCCACACTTGCTAGCCTACCCTTCGGATCTGCCTGCACCACTTCCATTAGACGCGCATAGCGCTTTGGCGTGTGGTGAAAGTCTGGAATAGTTTCAATGACGGCATCGAGTGGCATATCGCTCACCAGATCTTGAAATGAGCCAAATGCCTTAGCTGCCTGATACGCCTGACGCGTATTCTCCACCACATCGTATGTGTGACAATTCTCGATAAAATTATAACAACGCCAAACACCACCACCTTCACCATACGCAAAGGATCTCCCGCCGCGAGCTGGATAGATGTTCAGTGTCTGACCACCGAGATCTTGCTTCATACGAAGTACCTTCCAGTTAATATGACGCGTGACTGACTCCACATTACGCATCACCTGCAGTGGATCTTTAAAAACGTATTCGTTAATACGCTGTAAAATATACCGAGAGCGAGTTCCACACGTCTGTTCATAAACGGCCACATACGTAGTATTTATATGCCCACTATCGATCTCAGATCCTTCTATAAAATCACCAGCAATAGCAAATTCATCACTGATGGCTTGAATCGCACCCTGTAGGCTTTTCTCATCTCTACTCATGAAGTTGAAAATAACACAAGCACTGGGAAGGTGAAACAGTAATTCTTAATAGATGGAAAATTAACTCGATATATAAAGCTTCAGTTCTAAATCAATTGCACCAATAGATGCTTAACTTTTCACTTACTCATTAAAGCGATATCCTATGCCTCGCACTGTTTGTATAATTCTCGGCTCTGATGAATCCTTTTCTATTTTCTTCCGTAATGTAAGAATATGCTGATCTAATGTCCGTGAATCAGGAAAGTAATCCACACCCCAACATCTATCAAGAAACTGATCTCTAGAGACAGGCTTCCCTTCATTTTCTAATAAAATTCTGAGCATAGAAACTTCACGAGGAGTAAGATCTATCTCACCATTTTTGCATATAGCTGTTAGCCTTTGCGGCATCAGTATTAGATGCTGCATCACCAGTTTCTCTTCTAGTTCGTCAGGTTTAATCCGTCTTATAGCAGCCCTCACACGAGCCATTACCTCACCACGGGTGAATGGCTTACGGATAAAGTCATCAGCACCTAGATCCAGACCAGTGATGAGATCTTGTTCTTCGTTCTTTGCTGAAATAAAAAGGATGGGAACTACTTTATCCATTCTGCGTATTTGTTTACAGACACTATAGCCGTCACAAAGTGGCATCATGATGTCTAAGCAAATAAGATCTGGTTTGGATTTTTGCCAAAGCTCAATAGCCTCTAATCCGTCCTTAGCACTCACCACTTCGAAACCATCATTTTCCATGCAAGTAGCAAGTGCATCTAGCGTTAGTGGGTCATCTTCTGCGATAAGTAGTTTCATTATATTATTCTGTTCGATGTTTAAGTAGACTCAGCTCGAAAGTGCATCCATTTTCGTAACTCACTAATTGCAAATCTCCACCAATTTCAGTAGCCAGAGACTTCGCAATACACAAGCCCAGCCCAGCACCACTAGATCCTTCATTGACTCTACTCTCAACACGTTCGAACGATTTAAATACTTTATCAATCGCATATCTAGGTATCCCTGGCCCTCTATCCTCTACAGAGATCACAGAACAGTCATCTCTTATAAATGTTTTAATAGATAAGTAATGACCCGAGAATGCATATTTCTCCACGTTAGAAAGTAAATTAGTTACGATCTGGACTACTGCATCCGAGTCGGCACTCACAGTTACAGCCTCACCAGGAACAAAGCTGACCTCTATTTCTTTTCTTTCTAATGCTGGTTGATACGATTCTAGTAGTTTTTCTATTATTTCATTAGGGACACACGATCCACTTGCAAATGCTAAAGTCCCTCGCTCATGATGTGAAAACGTGAGCACATTTGCTACTAAACTATTGAGACGCTCTATCTCTTGAGCGATTAACCCAAGACGGTACTTAGCTTTCGTATTATCACTAGCCACTAGTTCGTTAGCTAAATCTAAATTTAACGCAACATTAGTAAGCGGAGCCCCCAGCTCATGTGAAACCTGATTTACAAATGAAACTCTCTGTTGAGCTATTTTCAATGTGAGAGACTGCTGAATATAGAGTTTAATTACGAAGATAACTAAGAATCCAACTAATAACATAGCTAGTAATAATGTAGTAATATCATAATAAACAATTTTCTTTTTAGACCTCCAAGTATTCAGGGTCCATTCATCCATACTAGAGTATAATGGTATCACTACATCAGCCTCACCTTCACCCTTATCATGTTCATAAAGTACTTCCGAAGAAGAATGAACCACCTCAAATGAAATTCCAGCAACAGCTAGATCAGCCATCGCCGCGCTCATCCACTCTTTTAAAGTATGATTGATTAAGTCTCCGACCTCTCTCCTATCCACCAGAATAGCCCCCATATTTCATCTTAAAAAATACGCTCGTTAGTTGGAACCTTTATTGCTAAAGGATTTTCGCAAAAAAACTAACCACTAACGAGCATGACAGATTGTAACCAAATTATTTTCCCTTTTGCAAGTAGCCAAAAACGAA
>CALJOJ010000018.1 GCA_937981665.1 uncultured Rubritalea sp. | reverse complement strand
GCGATGCTGGTGATGCCGTCTGCTGCGTTGTAGTCGCGGTTTTCGGTTTCGGTCTGAGTTCCTACTGTTTTGCTGGTGGAGTTCCAGTTGCCTGCGTCATCGTAGTTCCAGGTTTGGTTACTGAGCTGGTTATTGTTAGCGCGACTCCATGAGGAGATGCGGTTACCGGCATCATAGGATGCGGTGAAGCTGGTGTCTGGAAGGACGTCGCCAACGATGTTTTCTGAATGGGGGGCGACATGGTATCTTGAAGTTAAAGATAAAAAAGGTTACACAGTAGAAGGTGTTACAAATCCGTTAGACGATAAGAACAAAGCCCACAAATCAGAAGATCTAGGACTGAATTTACAGCCTTTTGTTGCAACTTGAGAACTGCTGGTTAAGATAGCAGGAGTCAAGCTAGAACTAAAATACTAAAACCAATAAAGGTGCACATATATCACTAATGAGCTAACCCTCCCAGCCTGTTCATTGGTGTTGATTTACAAGAAACGTTGGGATCAGGAAAAGGTGTTCTATCAACTAAAAAGTAAATTTAACGAACGTGAATCTTGGGCTAGCTCAGATACGGCTAAAGAATCTCAAGCTTACTTACTTTGCCTAGCGCACAATTTAGCATTGCTTATTGAGGAAATAATAAAGTAGTGTGAATCCTTAGAAGATGAAGTAGAGGCGCTGAAAAAAGAAGGGCGATTAGATCACTTAAAAAACCGAGAAGGTAACCATTTTAATCTAGCAAAAACTACATCAATCAAATGATCCAAAGAGCTAGTCACAGGACTCAACAGTTTATCCGCTGGTTACGAAGCCAACTCTACTAACAGGTTTCCTGGAGTGATTCTATACGCTTATTGAAGATGTTCTGGCTGAAGAAAGTGACATAGTTTTTCACACCCATCGTTTTCTCCAGAGGTGAGTTTTCTAAGGAGAAAATAGGATAAGAGGTTGCATTCATCTCAAGTTTGTGTTTTTTTGCGTTTGCGCTAGTCGCAACCATTAAAGCGTCCCGTTCGTCTAATGGTTAGGACTCCGCCCTTTCACGGCGGCAATAGGGGTTCGAATCCCCTACGGGATGCCATTTTCTCTTACGAGAAGGTGCAAATTGAAAAGAGCTTACTTTATGATGAAGTAAGCTTTTTTATTGTTAGATGGTGAAGCTGTGAAAAGAGGTTAGGTGGGTTTGTTTTGACTGGATGTGGATTTTGGTTATCGTTCTATATATATTAGGTGATTATCGTGTTGTTATGATTAGGCTAACAATGAATCGTTTTACTTAAATTTTATTACTATGCATATTCTTACAGATATTTTCACCTATGCTTTCCGAGGAGGAGGTAAATCTATTTTGATGATTGGAGCAGTTCTATCTATCGCGAGTGGTGTGGCTTCGATTGCTCCGTTAATTGGTTTGGTGACATTCATGCTCATCACTGGCTATTTCTGCGCGTTGTATTATTTAATGATCGAGACTTCGGCTACTGGAGCTTTTGAGGCGCCTGAGTTTCCTAATATATCAAATATTATAGAGGATATATTTTTACCAATGGTTCAGATATTTGCAGTGATGTTGATATCATTGATACCGTTCTTTATCGGTTTATTTTGTGTCGGGGATTATGACCACCCAGTCCAGCTAGTTTTACTATTTCTGGGAGTTGCCTATTTTCCAATGGGGATGCTTGCTGTTATTGTCTTGGGCTACGTCGGGGCTGCAAAACCTACGATTGTAATCCCTGCGATTTATCGTGCGGGCTGGTTTTATTGGTTGGGTGTTTTCTTGCTCTGTCTGCTCTATGTTGTTGAAGTTGTATTAGCGTTCTATCTAGAAGATCTTTGGGTTATTGGTTCTATAGTGATGTCAGTTGTGGGAGTGTATGTGTTGATGACGAATGCAAGGGTGCTAGGAGTGGTCTTCCGCGAGCGAAAAGATGAGCTTTGTTGGCTGTAGTTGTGCTCTTTGAGGGTGGGACGGTTAGTTGTCCTGACTTTTCAGGCCAGTGTTCTTTTTTGATGATGATATCCAGCCCTCCGCGTTGCTTCAAGCTGGGCTAGGGTGTTTAGGGTCTTTGATCCTCTGGGTGTGTGGGCTACTTAAGTAGGCTTGCGATCTCTTGTTGGTTGAGACCTTGCATTAGGGGGGCGTTTTCGTCACCTAGGGTGGCGTTGATGAGGCCTTGTTTGGCTTCTTGGAGGCGGATGATTTTTTCTTCTACGGTTCCTTTGGTGACTAGCTTGTAGACTGTAGTGGGCTTGGTCTGACCTATGCGGTAGGCACGGTCTGTGGCTTGTGCTTCTACGGCTGGGTTCCACCATGGGTCTACGTGGATGACGGTGTCTGCGGCTGTTAGGTTTAGACCGTATCCTCCGGCCTTGAGGCTGATGAGGAAGGTGTCTGGACCAGTAGGTGATTGGAATTTTTCTACTTCTTTGGCTCGGTCTTTGGTGGATCCATCGAGGTAGGCGAAGGTGATGTTAGATTCATTTAGCGCTATCTTGATGAGGCTAAGCATGGAGGTGAACTGACTGAAGATGAGGACACGGTGGTTGCCTTCTTTAGCTGCTGTAAGGAGCTCTAAGAGGCGTAGCATTTTACCGGAGGCTTCTTCCATGGTGATGTCCATTTCTGAGTCTAGTAGACGGAGGTCTGTGGCGGCTTGGCGTAGGCGTAGGAGGACGGTGAGCATCTGGATGCGTGCTGCTCCTGCGTTGGCTTGTTTGTCATTGAGGGCTTCCATGTTCTGGGTGCCTTGTTTGAGTAACTGGGTGTAGGTTTTCTGCTGGATAGGGGTGGGTTCGCAGAAGATGGTCTGGAGGATTTTTGGTGGGAGGTCTTTGGCGACTTTTGCCTTAGTACGGCGGAGCATGAAGGGCTCTACACGCATGCGGAGCCGCTTCATGATGGCTTGGTCTGCGTTAGTTCCAGTGCTGTTAGAGAGTGGTTGCTGGTAGTGCTGTTGGAAGTCTTTCTGAGTGCCGAGGTATCCTGGGAGGATGAAGTGGAAGAGTGACCAGAGGTCGCGGATGGCGTTCTCTACTGGGGTTCCTGTGAGTGCGATGCGGTGCTGGGCGTCTAGCTTCCTGAGGGCTATGGCTGCCTGGGTGTCAGGATTTCTGATAAGTGAGGCTTCATCGATGACGAGGGTGTGAAATCTCTGCTTGGTGTAGAACTCGATATCTCGGGCGATGAGGGCGTAGCTGGTGATGATGATGTCTGCGCTGTGGGCTACATCGAAGTAGTCTTTACGCTTCTGACCGTGGAGGATGAGGGTGTTTAGCCCTGGATAGAATTTCTGGCATTCTGCGTGCCAGTTACCAAGTAGTGATGTGGGGCAGACTACGATGTTAGGCGCGGTTGTTCCTTCTGCATTTCCTTTGAGTAGGTGGATGAGGGAGAGGGTCTGGAGAGTTTTTCCTAGTCCCATGTCGTCTGCTAGGAGGGCTGCTCCGTCTTGCTGAGCGCGCTCGTATAGCCAGGCGATGCCTTGTTCTTGGTAGGGGCGGAGGGTTTCTTGAATGGCTGCAGGTAGGGTCTTGATGATGCTGAGGTCGGGTTGCTTTGGTGTTTTGTTAGAGTAGTGTGATTGGAGTCTTTTAAGGTAGGCGGCTTGTGCTTTGGGGGCGTAGTAGAGGTTGTTTTCTTGACGTGGGTTGGTGTCTCGGAGGACGGTTTCTACTGTGTCTGCATCGAAGTTTGAGATGATGACTTGTTTACCATTCTTGGAGGAGCCGCTGCGCTTCCCGCTAGCGAGCATTCGCTGAACGACTTCTTTGGGGATGTCTTTTCCACTATCTGTGGTGAAGGTGACGTCGAATGCTAGCCAGTCTTGGCATGAGCTAGTTGGTCTGTTAGCGTTTCCTTGTAGCTCGAAGTGTGGGATGATGCGGACGATGTTATTTTTCTGACTGCTGAGCTTG
Source organism: uncultured Rubritalea sp. (assembly GCA_937981665.1). Taxonomy (GTDB): domain Bacteria; phylum Verrucomicrobiota; class Verrucomicrobiia; order Verrucomicrobiales; family Akkermansiaceae; genus Rubritalea. The sequence goes on along the minus strand of CALJOJ010000018.1, from coordinate 4,013 downwards.
TTAGAGGCTTCTATGTTCCAGTGGTGATTGTTTTCTAAGCTAGGGAGCGTGGCTGTTAGAAATTCTATAATGGCGTCTTCGGTGTTGAGCTGCCAGATGCCGCGAGGGTCGGTGATGTTAAACCCAGCTTGCATGAGTGTGCCTGCGGCGATGTCTTCGGCTTCGCGGTTTCTGGTGAGGTAGCGAGGGTGGGCATTTCTTGAGGGGCTGGGAGCAAGGATGGGGAAGTTGATGTCGCACCCTTGTCTGAGTCCGATGGTGTGAATGTCTGTGGATGAGTAGTGCACCTTGATCTGTGCTGAGAGGAGCTGGGTGGAGCCGTCTAGCACGAGGGTGATACTCGGATCTGCTACAGAGATGGGTATGTCTGTTAGGGCGGAGTCGTCATCCCAGATGATGAACTCGCTCTGTGCGTCTAGGCTGGAGAGGAATTCTGTGAGTGGAAGTGAGACAGGGTTTCCGTCTATGATGCGCTGCCAGTGGCGAGCGTTCCAAAGCTGACTGACATCGTGTATGATTAGATAGCGGTGTTGGTGATCCCAGAGGTAGAGTGAGTCTTCGGCATACCAAGCAGTACCGTTTTCTAATACATTAGGGCTTAGGTTGACGATGATGCGGTCATGATCTCGGCTGAGGGTCATAGGGATGCGACTGCCTTGCTGAAGGATAGTTGCGGGCTGATCCGTGAGAGTGATCCGTGGGTGGTCTGTGATGAGGCGGAGGAAATTTAGCGAAGCTTGTCCACGAAGGCCGAGGATGGGTGGGTTGGCTTTACCTGTGTGCTGGATGAGCCAGCTTGTGAGCTTGGTATCTATAGGATGGGGGCGAAAATCTTCTGCGTCTTCTGAAACGGGAGTGAGTTTTATGCTGATGCCGCCTTGGCCACCTTTGAGGGGTTCTGGGAAATTTGGTGGGAGCTGGATCTGGAGCGGTTTAACTGGGTGAGAAGGTTTTTGAGGGTTTTTAGTGGAGGTTGTGATATCTGCTCTGGAGTGAGGTGTGGTAGAATTTTCAGACGGATTTGAGATGGAGTGGAGCATGAGGGCTACTGCGTGGTGGCAGATCTCGCCAGTTCTGCGACACTGGATGCGTGGGCAGACGGTGTCGATGTCTGTGTCTGAATGGATCTTGACGGTGACACGTGTGGGCTTGGTATTTCCGCTGGATCGGAGAGTGCCTGTGATGATGTTAGCCTTTCTGGATGAGTCGATAACTGCGTTTTGTTTGAAGAGGTCTTTGCCAGCTTTGCTAGCCTTCCATCCAGCTGCTTTAGCGATCCATTTTTCGGTGATGTCCATGTCTGTGGAATGTCTTAACCTCTGGCTGAAGGGGATGCAAATTGATAAACTGTCTGAAGGGTAAAAAGGGTCAGGGAATAGCGCAGGAAAAGAGTGAGCATCTACACTTGACGAGTCCAGTAGTTAGGGGATATTCTCGCAGAAGTAGCTTCACCTGAGGCTGTGGAAAATCACCTATTATTATCATCTAACCATTATTTATTGTGGATCTTAAAGACATCAAAAAAATCGTAGAGCTCATGGACGAGCATGAACTTTCCTTCTTTCACCTCGAAAAAGAAGATTTCAATCTCAAACTTAAAAAGGGTGTAGATGCTGATGCAATTATGGCAGCGATGCCTGCGCAAGTAACTCCTGCTGCGGCTCCTTCTCCTGTAGCTGCTACAGCGGCACCAGTAGTAGCTGGCGCACCGGCAGCTAATGCTGCGCCAGCAATGGATGGTGATCCTATTGACTCACCTATGGTGGGAACATTCTACCGTAAGTCATCTCCAGATGCGGCGAACTTCGTGGAGGTAGGAGCTACTGTGAACGAGGGAGACACTATCTGTATTATCGAAGCGATGAAGGTGATGAATGAGATCAAGGCAGAGAGAAGTGGTACTATCACTGCAACGCTCGTGGATGACAGTACGCCAGTGCAGTTCGGTGACACTTTGTTCACCATCAAGTAATCTTTTCAGATTCAATTATTTCTAACAATGAGCTGTGGAGACACCGCTCGTATTTCTAACATTTTATGCTTAAGAAAGTTCTCGTAGCAAATCGTGGAGAGATTGCTCTCCGTATCATTAGAGCCTGCCGTGAGCTGGGTGTAGCGTCCGTTGCTATTTACTCAGAGGCGGACGTGGACTCTATGCATGTGCAGCTGGCAGATGAGGCTGTATGTATCGGGCCAGGCCCAAGTAAGGATTCTTACTTGATGCCAGACCGTATCATCGCGGCAGCTGAGATCACTGAGGCAGATGCTATCCACCCGGGTTATGGCTTTCTTTCAGAGAATGCACGGTTCGTGGAGATCTGTAATAGCTGTGATATCAAGTTCATCGGGCCAAGAGCTGACACGATCACTCAGATGGGAGACAAGAACACAGCACGTGCTACGGCATTGGCGAGTGGAGTGCCAGTGACTCCGGGATCTGAAGGTATATTGGAATCTGCTGAGCACGGATTAGAGTTAGCTAAGGATATGGGCTTCCCAGTCATGATCAAGGCAACTGCTGGTGGTGGTGGCCGAGGTATGCGTCCATGTGATAATGCAGAAGATTTTATCAGCCAGTATAATGCGGCAAGCCAAGAGGCGATCGCGTGTTTTGGAAATGGTGAGTGTTATCTAGAGAAGCTGGTCATTAATCCACATCACGTGGAGTTCCAGGTGATCGCAGATACTCATGGAAATTTCATCCACTTGAATGAACGTGACTGTTCTATGCAGCGCCGTAACCAGAAGATCATTGAGGAGTGTCCAAGCCCTCTTATAAACGAAGATCTCCGTCAGCGTATGGGTGATGCTTCGGTGAAGCTCATCAAGGAGATAGGCTATGAGAATGCTGGTACGATCGAGTATCTAGTGGATTCATCTGGCGAGAATTTCTACTTCATGGAAATGAATACGCGTATCCAGGTGGAGCACCCAATCACGGAAGAGGTGATGGGCTGTGAGCTTATCAAAGAGCAGATCCGTGTGGCTTCAGGCGAGAAACTTTCCGAGCATGTTCTGAATGCTAGTCCTCGTGGTCACTCTATTGAATGCCGTATCAATGCGGAAGACCCGTACAATAACTTTGCGCCTAGTCCAGGCAAGATTGACCTATGGTTCGCTCCAGGTGGTAAGGGTGTGCGTGTGGATACTCATGTGTACTCTGGCTATTCAGTGCCGCCTTACTATGACTCAATGATCGCTAAGCTCATCTGTACAGGTGCTACACGCGAGATAGCGATTCAGAGAATGAACCGTGCGCTCCGTGAATTCATGATCACTGGCATTAAGACGACAATTCCTTTCCAGATCGAGATCATCAATCATCCAGATTTCAAGGCCGGTAAGTATAATATCGCTTGGGTCGGTGAGTACCTAGAAGAGCGAATGGCTGAGCTAGAAGCAGTGAAGAGCTAAATTCTAGTCAGACTCATAGACAAAATTTAAGGCTAAGTATTGATTTCCTTAGCCTTTGTTTTTGTAAACGAGCTGTGGTAACGTTGGGATATTTTGCTGCTTACTTCTTAGGTGCTTCTTTTGGAGTAGGAGCAGCGTTGGCTTTGATTTTGGCTTTAGCGACTTCGTCAGTAAGTTTGTTGAACTCAATGTTCATCTTTGGCCCAGGTGAGTCACTTACTTGAGTGAGGATATATTTGTCTTCTGTTTTGAAAGTGATGAGTCCTTTTTCTTCGCCAGCATCTGGTGATATTATCGTGATTTCGAATTGTGATTCTTCAGGTCTTAATGCGGTGACCTTAAATGTCGCTTTTTTGGGACCAGCTGGAGTGTGCATGGTTGATGTCCCGTCAGCGGCATAATACCATTTCTCAAAATAAAAAGGGCTTTTTTGATAATATGTTTTAAGCTCAATTCATGGCAAGAAAACGTGGAAAAATAGACAAGCGTAACGAAGTTGATAAAGTGATGCTTCTCTACAAAACTGAAAAAGTAGCATGGAAAAAAGAAAGACTTCTCGCTATAAAATTATTGTTAGAAACTGATAAAAGTTATGATGA
>CALJOJ010000017.1 GCA_937981665.1 uncultured Rubritalea sp. | reverse complement strand
ATGAAAATGAAAATGAAAATAGCCAGCTGTATTCTAGCGGCTCTATATACAGGAGTTTTTCTCTTTACTTGTTCTGCGCATGCCACTGCGAAGCCACCCAACATCGTGATTATATTTGCCGATGATCTAGGCTATGGTGATCTGGCTTGTTATGGTGGGAAAAAAGTGACGACGCCAAATATCGACCGTATGGCGGCGGAGGGGATGCGTTTTACTGATTTCCTGATCCCTGCGAATGTTTGCGGACCTTCCCGCGCATCCTTGCTGACGGGACGTTATCCCATGAGGAATGGGAATCCAATGTTTCAGGGTATTGATCCGAACGAAATTACTTTCCCTGAACTCTTAAAGAAAGCAGGTTACAAGACGAGCTTGGTTGGGAAATGGCATTTGAGTTCAGCTCTTGAAGGCAAGCATCCTTTTGAGGCCGGGTTTGATGAAGTGCTTATGATGGATTATCAGGCATTGTTCCGTGGCCGAGAAGTTATCCAAGATCCGGTTGATTACAGGGAACTCACTCAGACCTATACGAAAGAGGCCATTGAATTTATTGAGCGAGAGAAAGACGGACCTTTCATGCTCTATCTGGCTCAGCATATTCCACACTTGCCGCTCCAACCATCTGAAAAGTTTAAAGGTAAATCAAAGAAGGGAGTTTATGCTGATTGCATTCTGGAGCTGGATGATAGCACGGGGCGTGTCTTGCAGGCGCTCAAGGACAACAACATTGACGAGAATACACTGGTCATATTCACCTCCGACAATGGTGCGGCACGTCGCGGGAATAACGGAAAGCTCGCTAACGGGAAATACGTCACCATGGAGGGCGGGCATCGAGTGCCGGGCATCTTCCGCTGGCCAGGTAAGATCCCAGCAAACACCGTCTCTGATGCCATGATCGGCAGCATGGATCTCTTTCCACTTTTTTGTGACCTTGCTGGAGTGGATATTCCAGCTGACAGAATAATCGATGGGAAAAATATTGCTGATATATTGAGTGGTAAAAGCCAGGAAAGCCCGCACGAATATTTTTATTATTACAACGGCCGAAATTTACAGGCCATTCGTAAAGGTCAGTGGAAGTTGCATTTGCCACGCGAACTTAAAGATATACCGTTTTGGGGAGGTAAGATGCAGAGAAAATATCTATTCGAGGAGCCTAAGTTGGTTAATTTCGATACCGACCTTGGCGAGAAGAACAATGTTGCCGCAGAATTTCCTGAAGTGGTGGAAGCCCTGCTGAAGAAAGCAGAGGAGGTTCGGAAAGAACTGGGAGATTCCGATGTGAGCGGAACTGACATGAACCCACAGAGTTTACTCGCTCCGCGTTTTGGCAAAGAGGATAAATTGATGATTCAAAAATAAAATCAAGTCTATATGAAAAAAATGATTACATTTAACCGGATGATAGTTGCAGTCTTAGTGCTCACTTCAACCGCATTCGCAGAGCAACCGGAAGCGCCGTATGACGGAAGCTGGCAGTCTTTACAGGAAATGCCAGTGCCAGCATGGTTCGACGATGGCAAAATTGGCATCTTTATCCATTGGGGCCCTTATAGCGCGATTGGCTATCGGAAGGGAAGAGGCTATGCCGAGCATGTCCCGCAGCTGATCTACCGAGAGACGAAGCACTATTATCCTTATATGAAAAAACGCTGGGGGGCTCACCCACCGGAGTTCGGCTACAAGGACGTCATTCCTGAATTCAAAGCGGAGAACTGGAACCCCGATGAGTGGGCCGAGTTGTTTGCTGAAGTGGGGGCAAAGTATGTGGTGCTGACGGCAGAGCATCACGACGGATGGGCCAATTGGGATTCGGATCTGACGCCATGGAACGCGGTGGATAAAGGGCCGAAACGCGACCTTGTCGGCGATCTAGGAAAAGCGGTGCGAGCCAAGGGATTGAAATATGCCCCGTCCTATCACCGGGAGCGCCACGCCAGCTTCTTTGCTAAAGATCGATTCATGGTTCACGGTGTGCCGCACCCGGACATCGCCGAGGAGATCAAGCGCATGCCTGAAGCCGCCATGCTCTATGGGCCTGAATTCAGCTACAATAAGGCGTTTGTGGATGACTATGTGGCGCGCTGGAAAGAGATCCAGACGAAGTATCAACCGGATATGCTATGGATGGATGACTTTCCGCTCTACACCCGTGATGGCAATCAGGTGCGAAAGGGGAAGGCGAAGCCGGAGATCCAATACTTTGACGATCAGGTTCGTGGCATGATCACGGACTTTATGAATGATGGTGCCGCACGCGGCGCGGATGTTTATGTCAATAACAAGGGAGGTAGTCGCAATTGGCCCGATGGCGTGGGTTGTCTTGAAAAAGATAATTTAAAGATGAAGGTGATCGGCCCCAAATGGCAGAGCTGCACGACCTTCGGCTCCTCCTTTGGCTATATGAAGGGAGATAAATATAAGGGCATTCAAAAAGTCCTTCACGAAATGATCGAAGTGGTGAGTCGCAACGGAAACTTTTTAATCAATATCGGTCCTAAGGCCGACGGTACATTAGCTCCAGAGCAAGTCGAGCGTCTGCGTGCGATGGGCGATTGGTTACGTATCAATAGCGACGCTATTTATGGCAGTCGTTATTGGAAACAGAGTGACCAAAAAGACGAGCATCTTGTTTTCACCACAAATGGAATGAAGCTCTACGCGATCAAACTGCAGAAGCCGGAAGCCACATTTGCGATCACTGGAACAGCTGGCTGGAGTGCGGATCAAATCAAAAGTGTGCGCTTACTTGGATCGGATGCAAGCGTTGCGTGGAAAATGACGGCGCAGGGAATATTGATTACGCCCCCGACGGATTTAGGAGCAAGTGAGTATGCTTGGTCGTTTGAGATCCAGACCGATTCCGAACAGCATCATCCTAACGTCATCGTCCGTGATGCATCCAAAGCTCTCAAAGGAACGAAGGAGGTGGATCTGGATGGATATAACAAAGATGTTAAAAAGAAGAATTAAAAAAGGTTAACAATTTAGGAAAAAACTGTTCAAATCCCTATAAGTTCGTATAGGCTGACACTCTATAAGAATCAGTCTTATTAGGATAAAAGAAATTAAATTTCATATGTATACATTATTAACACATAGAGTCTTATTAATGACTCTGATAAGTGCAAGTTTAAGCTTTGCAGAAACCAGACCCAATATCATCTATTTAATGGCAGATGACCAGAATTTTGGGTCGGTCGGCTGTTACGGTAATCCGGAGGTGCAGACTCCGAATATGGATAAGCTGGGGCGTGATGGCATTATATTTGATCGGCATTACAATACTACTTCGATTTGCATGGCCAGCCGTGCTAATGTGATGACCGGCATGTATGAATATAAAACAGGTACTAATTTCGAACACGGTGATATGAAGCCTGATATTTGGGCAAAATCCTATCCCGTAATGTTACGTAAATCTGGTTACCTGACAGCATTTGCTGGAAAGTTTGGATTCCTGGTAGAGGGTATGAGTTCTAGTAAATGGATGCCTATCGATGATTTCGATATCTGGGGAGGTATAGGAGGACAGACGGATTATAAGACCGCTAAGAATGGACCTATGAAGAAATACGCTAATGAGTATCCACACTCGACTCTTTCTTACGGCGCTTTCGGACAAGACGTCATCAAGGAAGCGGTGAAGCAAAAGAAGCCTTTTTGTTTATCTATCAGCTTTAAAGCACCTCATCAACCTGTTAGACCAGATCCTAAGTTTAAGCATGTGTATGCTGGTAAGACATTTACTAAGCCAGAAAACTACGGTCGCGAGGCAGGGCATCATCTGTCGGAGCAAAGTAAACAGGATCGGCAATATTCGCGATTTGAGAGTTGGGGTTATGATAGAAATTATGACAAAGTCATGGCTAAATACTATCAACAAGTTTATGCGATTGATGTCGCACTTGGAATGATTCGTGAAGAACTAGAAACACAGGGAGTTGCTGATAATACAGTAGTTATCTACACTAGTGATAATGGATTTATTTGTGGATCTCACGGTTATGGTTCGAAGGTGCTTCCTCTCGAAGAATCAGCTAGAGCACCATTAATGATATTTGACCCACGCAGTTCGACATCTGGTAAAAAACTGCGCAGTCCGGCATTAACGGGAAATATTGATTTTGCCCCGACAATTCTTGAGCTAGCTGGTATATCAATTCCTGAAAATATGGATGGTGTGAGCTTATTACCGCTATTAAAAAATCCAGAATCCGACGTGCGCGAACAGCTTTCCTTTATCAATGTGTTTGGGAACGTAGCCACTCACAGTCTGACCACTATCACTAAAGAGTGGAAATATACCTACTGGTGGTATGGTGATGACAAGATGAAATCCACTGAGGAGCTATTTCATTTAAAAGAGGATCCTACTGAAATGGTGAACCTTGCAGTGAACCCAGAGGCTTCACAGGTATTAGATGAAATGAGAGTGAAGTATGACCAGCAGTTACAACATTGGAAAAATGAAGCAGTTGCATACAATAACTACACTCAATATGGTACTATTTTTGACCGTGCTATAGATTCAAGCAAGAAAACTGTGGACCGACTTGTACACGGAAAGAGTAAGATTCATGCTACAGATAAGAAAAAAGGAAAAAAGAAAAAATAATAACTAAAAATAACTAAAATGATAAAGAAAATACAAAGTGGGTTATTAGTAGCTCTTGGCTTCATGAGCTTATCACATGCAGCTGCCATTGAAGGAGGTCACCCCAATGTAGTAATTATCTATGCGGATGATTTAGGTTACGGAGAGATACAGGCTCTTAATCCTAAAAGAGGTAAAATACTTACACCTCATTTGGATCAGCTAGTTAAAGATGGAATAACCTTCACTGATGCTCATACTACATCGTCGGTTTGCACACCTTCTCGATACGGATTACTCACTGGGCGCTATAATTGGCGTACTACTCTACAGAGAGGTGTACTAAAGGGAGGGAAACCTTGCTTGATTGCACCGGATCGGATGACTTTAGGGAAATTGTTCCAGTCACAAGGCTATAATACAGCGATGTTTGGGAAGTGGCATTTGAACTACAAATACGATATGTCGACAGTGAAAGAGGTGAAGAGGACAAATAAAGGGAAGGGATATTACCTTTCGAAGAAGCCCATCGGTGCCCGCATTATTGATGGACCCGTCACCCGCGGCTTTGATTATTTCTTTGGATTTCATGAGAGTGGCTCTATGAGTAGCATCGTCGTAAATGATAAAATTTCAGAAGAAATACCAGTGATCGATGTGCTTCCTCGGCTCACGGATGAAGTCACTAAATATATTGATAAAAATGCAGAAACAGCCAAAAAAGGTAAGCCATTCTTTCTCTATTTCCCAATGAGTTCACCTCATTCGCCCGTGGTTCCCAGTAAGGAATGGCAGGGAAAGAGTGGTATAGGTCCTCATGGAGACTTTGTGATGCAGACAGACGCGTCGGTTGGGTCAGTTATGACGGCTCTAAAGCGTAATGGGTTAACTGAAAATACAATTGTAATTTTCAGTGCAGATAACGGAACGTCTGGCCCTGCGGCTAAGACAACTGTTCTTAGAGAGCTAGGACACTTCTCCAGTGGTGAGCTAAGAGGAGAGAAATCAGATATTTGGGAAGGTGGACATCGCGTCCCATTTCTTCTACGTTGGCCAGGCATCAGCAAACCGAACTCTAGTTATGATAACATGATATCACTGGCTGATTTGATGGCGACTTTTGCCGATCTGTTTTCAGTGAAATTAAATGAGAAGACAGCAGAAGATAGTATTAGTTTTTTACCTGCAGTTTATGGAAAGGATGTTTCAAATCCGCGTGAAACTGTGATATCTCATTCAGTGCATGGTCGCTTTACTATTCGTCAGGGAGATTGGAAGCTGTTGCTTTCACCTGGCTCAGGTGGCTCCACTCCAATAAGAGATGCTGAGGCAACGGCACAGGGACTTCCAGAGATGCAGCTCTATAATCTAAAGAATGATATCAGCGAGCAGCAAAATCTAGTGGCTCAACACCCAGAAAAAGCAGAAGCACTTATTAAGTTACTTGAAACAATAGTTGCTAATGGAAGAAGCACTCCAGGGGCTCTTCAGTTGAACGATGGAAAAATTGATATCTGGAAAAAGAATCTCAATCAAAAATGAGCATACAGGCTGCTCTTCCCCAAGTATTTAGAGCAGCAAGTTTTCTAAATTTTTCTATAGGCAACCTCCGCCCAACTAATTTAGGTTGGTGGAGGTTGCCATTAGTAGTTTATTTCTGTTTGCTAAAGTCATCCGCAGTCATCCATGTCAGGTCTTTCCAATATCCCGTATCATTTGGCTGAACCGCCCCAGGCGTAGTCCGTCCATTGATTACTATCTCAGTGATTCGCTTTTGTAAATACAATGCCTTCTCAGGGTTCTCTGCTACTAGGTTCTTCGTCTCAGCTGGGTCTGCCTCTAAATCATAGAGCTCGGCTTCCAAAGCCTTCCCAGATAGTATCAGCTTCCAGTTACCCTCACTTATTCCGTAACGGTAGTCCCCCTTTTCTTCACTCCGATAAATCAACGGCAGTCTCTTGGTCTTATTCTCAGGATTAAGTAAAACTGAAGCAAAACTCTGACTATCTTCACCGGCATTATCTGGTAAATCCGCTCCAGTGATTTCCGCAAAAGTAGCTAGCAAGTCCACCTGCCCCACAAGATCTGCCCATTCACGACCGGGTTCTTTTATCCCCTTAGGCCAGCGTACCAAGAAGGGGACTCGATGTCCGCCCTCATAGACCGAGCGCTTACCCTCACGATACCCACCTCGGCTATCATGTCCCGTATCTTCCAAGCGCTGCGGCCAAGACCTCTCAGGACCATTATCACTAGTAAATACAATCATCGTATTCTCATCGATATCAGATTCTTTTAGAAACTCTAGAATCCGGCCGATGTGGTAATCTGTCTCAATGAGGAACTCGCCGTATGGCCCACCTTTCCCTCTGCCGTGAAACTCGGGTAAAGGGCAGACTGGATAGTGTGGAGAAGTATAAGGTAAGTAGAGGAAGAAAGGCTTACCAGCCTTCGCATCGGCCACCTTACCACCCATCCACTCGATCGCCTTATCGGTGAAACGAGTTAGGCACTGATTATCGATAAAGTCAGGGGCTACCGGGAAGCTACCGCGTGCCTTATATGGAGGCATGATACGATAATCTGAATAACGCGGGTTCTTCTTTTTACTCGTCCTTAGTGTAGGAGGCACTTTCGCATAGCGTCCTTCAAACCACGCTAAGGTTCCGAAGTTTAACGATGCTGGTATTCCATAAAAATAATCAAACCCCTTATCTAAGGGCATATTTTCAATTGGCTTCGACCAGTCATATGTTTTCTTAGTTTTAGGAAATGTCATCCCTAGATGCCACTTGCCCACCATTGCAGTATGGTAGCCCTGATCACGTAGAAGTGATGCTAGAGTCATCCGGCCATCTTTGATCATACAGTCACCTGCAGCCGACATAACCCCGCTTTTACGCGATGTACGCCAAGGATAGCGTCCAGTCAACAGACCGTAGCGACTCGGCGTACAGACCGAATCAGGGCTATGGCCATTGCTAAAAATAATCCCCTCATTCGCCAGACGGTCCATATTGGGAGTCTGGAACTTCGCCTCGGCGTTCAGAGCACTCACATCCCCATAGCCTTGATCATCAGTATAGATCACGATGACATTCGGCTTATCCACTGCATATCCCAGTGCCATGAGTCCAGTCCAGATGACAGCTGTCATCTTTTTTGCTTGATTATTCATTTTCATATTCATTTTAACAAATTTTAATATGTCATACTGAAAATTCATTGGAAGTATTTATTTCACAAGTCACAAGAATAGCTCTGGAAAAAGCTCTTAATAAACTGTCTGAAATCTTGCTGGCGTGGATGGACCAGAAGGGATTGCGCTTTGAAGATAGTAGAGAGATCTTTGACCATACGGTTAAAGGGAGTAGAGAACGTCATCAATGGGAGGGTGGTAAGTAAATGGAGATAGAAGTCTCTGATATGGGTGAGGGAGCAGATGAATCAGTCTCCAAGGCGTTGGGGGGGGTAGATATGAAGATGGACGAGCTATATAAGAACGTATCTATAAGTAAGTAAACTAGGGTTTACTCGGCAGCTTTTATAAGTTTTTTGTAGACTATTAGGGCTTCTTTAGCGGGGATGGCGAAGCTTTCTGCACGGTTAGCGCGGGCGATATTGATGCCTACAGCTTTACCTTCTAAGTCAAGTAGTGGGCCGCCAGTCTGGCGTGGGGCTTGGTCTATGTCATGCTGAAGCGCTTTGGGGAAGCTGTCACGGCGTGCGGAAAATTTTCCACTCATGGCGTCATTTTTGGTTTTAGCTTGGGTCTCGTCGCCAGCTATTTCTGAGCGTGGTCTGAGCTCCATGCTAAGTGTCTCTATCTTGTCTTTACGGAGCATCTTTACATCTACGAAGTCGCCTGGCTTCTTTTCTCGGATGATCTCTATGATCTGCTCTCGGGTGGTGACATCTTGGCCATCGAAGGCTTTGATGATGTCACCTTTGAGAACGCCTGCTTCCTTAGCTCCTGAGTTATCTGCAACTTGGGTAATTTTGATTCCTTTTGCTTCTTTGTCATCTAATAGAGCGAGACCGAGCATGACTGGAGGGGCGCCTTTTACTTCACGAGCATTGGCACTGATGATGCCTACATTGACACGACGATGCTTCATGGAGCTGGAGCCATTAGTTACTACCCAGGTGCCTTGATTTATTTCTGCATGCTCAGCCCATTGGATAGGGATGAGGTTTTCAGCATCAATCTTGATGACGGCGAGGTCCCATTCTGTATCTGAGGCGATGAGTTTTATGCCTACGTGACGCTCTTCATCGATGATGATGGTGAGGTCGTTTTTGAGTGTGTCTTTCAACTCTTCGTTGAGCTCGAAGAGTTCGCTATTTTTTACGAGGATGTAGCCGTCTGTGCTCATGACGACACCGTAGCCAATGGGCTTTCTATTTCTGTAGATGGCTGCGCTGCTTTGCTGAAGGATGAGTCGCTGTTCTTCAAAGGCGGCTTCTACTTGCTTGCCATTCATGCGGAGGTCACCGGAGAGTGAGGACTGACCTAAGGCAGGGATCTGGGAGCATGAGGTTATGCCGATGCAGAGCATGCCCATGGCGAGATGGCTTTTTAAGATGCTTACAGGGGAGAATTTCTTAGAGTGAGTGAATTTAGTATTCATAAGAGAATAGGCTGAAGGGTGTTACTATGGGCTATCTGGCTCCGAGGTTGAGTGTTACTTTGATCGGTTTGTCGGCACCTTTTTTGATCACTGTTAGTGTGATGTCATCTCCTATGAATTGTTCTTTGAGGAATTCTTCGAGGTCGCTTCTCTTGGTGAGCTTGGTGTCGTTTGCATCGGTGAGGATGTCGCCGATGTTGATTTTTGCCTTAGCTGCGGATGCGGTGTCATCTATGTCGGTGACTTTGAGTCCACTGTCTATGTCTTCGACTGCTACTCCGAGGAAGCCGCCGCCTTTGACTGGCTTTTGGGCAAATGGTCCACTGCCTATAAATTCTCCTTTTTTCATGGCATCCCAGTGTGTGTGGAAGACGTGAATAGGGACATGCAAGTTGGCTTCTGTGGCAGCACCTACACGGCTGTGGATGCCGACTAGGTAGCCATTGATGTCAAACAATGGACCACCTGAGTCACCGCCGATGAGGGTGCAGTCTGACTGGATGGTGGTCTCAGCTATTCTGACGAGTCTGCCGAGTCTGAGTCCGCTGCCACGAGCCTTATCATAGCCGCCTGAGTGGCCGAGAGAGAAGACCCAGTCGCCGAGCTTGGTGCTTGCTTTGCTGGCTTCTGCAGCTGTGTCTAGTTTTACAAATGGGTATTTGCCCTTCTTGGTGATCTGCATCATGGCTGCATCTGTATCTGAGTGGAGGCCGAGTGAGATGGCATCATATTCTGTACCGTCTTCCATGACGATGGTGAGTTTTTTATCAACTCCTGTGCTGACGTGTGCTGCGGTGAGGATGAGACCTGTCTCTGAGACGATGACTCCACTACCTGACCCGCCAGATGGCAGCAGGATACAGACGGTGGCTGCTCTGGCTTGTGCTACATTTTTCTGAAGGAGCTTCTGGATGGCGAGGAGGTCTTCGGCATTCGGAGCTTTCTTGTTGTTGAAATAGGGGCGCTCGGGGATGTCATTTATATTAGACTCGGCTGGGTCTTGTGCGGTAGCTGTGCAGGCGAGTGTGAGTCCTGAGCAGAGGATGAGAAGACATCTGAGGTAGTTCTTGAGTGTCTTGGATGATGATTTGAGATTGATATGGAGCATCGGTTAGATGGTGAGTAAGCGGTTAGGGGCTGATGGAGAGGTCGTGAGCAAGGAATAGGTATTTGAATAACGAGGCAGAGCAGGGAATTCGTTTATTCTGGCTGTGGTTTGCTGATTAAATGTTAGGGTGATTCTTGATGCGGTAGTTTAGCGTAGATCGAATAGGATAGAGAAGAAAAAACGTAGGATGTGGAGAGAAGGTGCTGGTAATGGAGCTTATATTTAGAAATAAGGAGGGCGTATGAGCGCGATAGATATAGATGCGGTAAAAGCTTACCTTCAGGGGCTACAGGAAGAAATCTGTGATAAACTAGAGGTTCTGGATGGTGGAGCGAGCTTCGAGGAGGAGAGCTGGGTGCGCGAGGAAGGTGGAGGTGGGAGGTCACGTGTAATGACGGATGGTGAAATTTTCGAAAAAGGTGGGGTGAACTTTTCCCATGTTATGGGGGCTAGTATGCCGGGGAGTGCTACTGCGCACAGACCAGAGTTGGCGGGAAGGAGCTTCGAGGCGATGGGCGTCTCTCTTGTGATGCATCCGCTGAATCCACGGGTGCCGACGACGCATATGAATGTGAGGTTTTTTGTAGCGATGAAGGAGGGTGAGGAGCCTATCTGGTGGTTCGGTGGAGGTTATGATCTGACTCCATATTATGGCTATGAGGAGGACTGCAAGCACTGGCACGAGGTGGCGCAGGAGGCTTGTGAGGGCTTCGGAGGTGAGCAGTATGTGGAGTATAAGTCCTGGTGTGATAAGTATTTCTACCTAAAGCACCGTGATGAGCCAAGGGGAGTAGGTGGTGTGTTCTTTGATGATCTGAATGCTCTTGGCTTCGAGGAGAGCTTCCGCTTCATGCAGTCGATCGGTAATAGTTTCCTTCCTGCTTACGAGCCTATCGTGGAGCGTCGGAAAGAGGAGGCCTACGGTGAGCGCGAGCGTGAGTTCCAGCTGTACCGACGAGGGCGCTATGTTGAGTTTAATCTGGTCTTTGACCGTGGGACTTTATTTGGCCTGCAGTCTGGTGGGCGGACGGAGTCTATCTTGATGAGTCTGCCGCCCCTGGTGCGCTGGGTATATGGTTACGAGCCGGCGCCTGGTAGTGAAGAGGCTAGGCTGTACACGGACTTTCTCAGACACAGGGACTGGGTCAACTGGCCTGATATCTCGTAGATTATAACGAGTATTTTAAATTTTAAATGGTCCGTCAGTCTCTGGGACATTTCTGAGGAAGTCTGCTACCTGGGCGAAGAATATGCGCAGAGTGGCGGCTATCTCTGGGCGGATACCAGCTTCAGCCATGGATTCATCCATGATCTTGACCCAGCGGTCACGGGCACGGAAGTTGATCTGGAATGGTGCGTGACGCATTCTGAGTCTAGGGTGACCACGTTTTTCAATGTAGGTAGTGTCAGCACCGAGGCGGAAGAGGAGGAAGTCACGTAGACGTTCTTCTGCTCCAGTGAGGTCGTCTTTTGGATACATGGGACCTAGGATGTCGTCATCTGGTACACGTTTGTAAAATGCAGAGCACATTGCCGCGATGCCTTCTGGTCCTATTTCTTTAAAGATTTCCTGTTCGTTCATTTTGTGAGGTATAGCTTGTTGCTAAGGTGGTGGACTTTAAAGTATAATATTGGTGAAAGGGCAATTGAAATTATGAAAGATCAGTGGTAATTTCAATGACATGCTTTACATCGTGATGGAGTATGTGAAAGGGAAGCCACTATTCCACTCTGCGAAAGGGAAAATAATAGAGCAGGAGACTGTGGTGAATATCATAAGCGGATTTTGATCCTCGTTTTGACTTCATCATCAAGCGCGCGATCAATGCTGATATCGAGATGCGTTATGAGAGTGCTGCGGCTCTTGCTGAGGCTCTCAATAATGTGATCAATGATCTAGAGCCTCAGAATAAGCTTCTGAGTGGTGAGCCGTCTGGTTCATCTCGTCTGGGCACCTCGCTATCTGCTACGACAGATAATTCAATGAGGGTGTCAGCCGTGAATGCTGGTATGAGCCCGAATGCGGCGAATGCACCAAAGATCAAAGCGGTAGACAATACAGGTCTTACTGAGGTAGTCATCGTGGATAAAGTGGAGATCAGAAAAGCGGTGGAGTTGATAGAGGGTAAAGGCCGTCTGGATATGGAGCTGGCTAATTCCATGAGCTCTAAGAAAGCAAATGATTTTGTGAATGTTGTGATGGCATCACAGAAGAGCATCGACATGAAGCATTTTGAAGATCTGCAGATGACAAAAACTAATTACACGAACCAACTCACAAGCCAAAAGAGTATCATGGAGGGACATGGACAAACAAGCATGGCTAAGATACTAGAGGAAGAGTTATTTAAGCTGGTAGGTACTGAGAACGACTTCGAGAATTATATTAAGTAACTGCTTGCTGAAAAAGAGTTCAAAGCATGCAGGACCCAACTTTTGGGATAATATGAGAGTTAGAAGTGCACGGATATGTTATTACACGCTTTGAAAAAGCGTGCACCTCACATGATTAGACAACAACCAAATCAAACTGAATTTACCGACTTCATTCACCCTTTTGGCAGTAAATTACCAACCTCTAACAGATGGATTAAATTGAGCCAACTAGTCCCTTGGGATGAAGTCCAAACCCTCTACTCCAAAGGATTCAAGAAGACTAAAATGGGTGCTCCAGCGCTCTCTGGCAGAATTGCTTTCGGAGCTCTTATCATTCAAGAACGACTCTGCTGCATGAGAGGTCAAGCTAAGCCCAAGAGAACTCACTATAGACAATTTTTTTATATATTGAATTATACTAATATAATGCTCATTTTTCACATTAGTTGTAAAGCTATTTACAACCTATCCATTTAACACAAGACTTGAGCGCACTAGCATGGATATCTCTATAAACACGAAGACCTTGCAGGCTTAACACCCACAAGGTCATTATAAAAATAATCGGTCTACTTACTCCACGGTAACGCTCTTAGCGAGATTACGTGGCTGGTCGATAGGGCAGCCTTTGAGCCTTGCTACGTGGTAGGAGAATAGCTGGAGAGCTACTGTGCTCGTGATCGTCGCTGTATAGTGCGGGCTAGCTGGCACTTCGATGTACCAGTCACAGTTTATTTTCGCTTCTTCATCTCCTGCGGTGATTACTCCTAGTACTGGTGATTTTCTCGCGCGGCATTCCTCTACGTTTCCGAGTGTCTTTTCCTTACCTGGACCTTCATTGAGAAGAGCAACTACGGGCATGGACTCTTCTAACAGAGCGATAGGACCGTGCTTAAGCTCAGCTGCATGATACGCCTCAGCGTGAATGTAGGAAATCTCTTTGATCTTCAGTGCTCCCTCAAGAGCTACTGGGTAAAGGTATCCTCTGCCAATGTAGAACATGTTGTCATAATCTACAAAGTCTTCAGCAAGCTTCGCGATGTGATCATTCTGCTTGAGTACTTCTTCCACAAGTTCAGGGATACGCTCGATCTCTTTTGCTATCTTAATCCCCTCTTCGTGAGATAGTCTGCGGCTACGCGCAAATTTCAGAGCAATCATAAGAAGCACGGAAACCTGGCAGGTAAATGCCTTAGTCGATGCTACACTGATCTCAGGACCAGCGTGAAGATAGATCCCCCTGCCTGTCTCACGCGCGATGGTAGAGCCAACCACGTTTACCAGACCAGCAACGAGAGCTCCCTTACACTGAGCTTCACGCACAGCAGCGAGAGTGTCTGCAGTTTCTCCAGACTGGCTGATCGCTACGACCATGTCCTTACTACCTACGATAGGATTTCTATAACGGAACTCAGCTGCCTGTTCTACTTCTGAAAGCATTCCTGCGAAGTCCTCAACCGCGTACTCACCTACGAGCCCACCATTCATAGAAGTACCACATCCGATGATGACGAGACGCTGCAGATCCACGATATCACGTGGCTCTAGCTGCAGACCAGCTAGTACAGAAGTCCCTCGATCCGTGTCTATTCTTCCGCGAATACTGTTACTGATAGCAGTAGGTTGTTCGAAAATCTCTTTCAGCATATAGTGCTCATATCCACCTTTTTCAGCAGCGTCTTCAGACCAGTCAATGTCCGCAATATCACGCACAACTGGGCTAGCATCTAGGGTACGGATATCGACCTTACCACCTTGGATCACAGCTACATCATTATCATCTAGATAGATGACCTGACGGGTATGACTAATGATCGCTGAGGCATCTGAAGCAATGATCGTCTCATCATCGCCGAGCCCTATCACGATAGGTGATCCACGGCGAGCGACTACCATTTTACCAGGATCAGCTTTCGCCAAGCACGCGATACCGAACGTACCCTGCACTTCCTTCAGTGCGGTACTTACAGCCTTTGCGAGATCGCCATCATAATACGAGTCGATCAGGTGAGAAAGAGCCTCACTATCTGTGTCTGAGTGAAATACTCTTCCCTCGCCTTCGAGACGTGACTTGAGAGCTCTATAGTTCTCGATGATGCCATTATGTACCAGAGCGATGTTATGCTCCTCGCCACTTGCTGAAGCTCCGTGTGGGTGTGCGTTATCAGTGGTTGGAGGTCCGTGAGTCGCCCAACGAGTGTGCGCGATCCCCAGATTACCGCTCATGTGCGTAGAGTCATTTTCATAATCGCCAATCGATTTAACAAGATTCTCCACTTTACCTTCCTGCTTGTAAATATGGATACTGTTGTTGCTATGAATGGCGATGCCCGCTGAGTCATATCCACGGTACTCCAGCTTACGGAGTCCATTGAGTAGGATAGGAGTGGCTGATCTATTTCCTGAGTATGCTATGATTCCACACATGATTTTATTAAATTATAAATTGTTGTTAGGTTAAATTTTTTATTTTGAAATTACTCTGTTAGATCTCTAGAGACATCTTCACCCGGTCTCGTAGAAGTTCCTGGCCCCAGCTTTCTACCTGGGTAGATAGCGGTCTGTATGCCTGTGTGTACACCATCACCGACGATAGTGCCAAACTTTCTTCTCCCGCTGTCCACTAGCACTCCTGCGCTCATAGATCTGTGGTTCTTTCCATCATGCCTTAAGTTAGAGGTGATGGTCGCTGCACCAAAGTTCACTTTATTACCAATGACACTATCACCCACATAGCTCAGATGTCCCACAGCCGAGCCATGACCAATGATAGAGTTCTTGATCTCCACAGCCTGACCTATGTGGCAGCCATCTCCGATCGTGGTATTTCCGCGGATATAGCAGTTCGGTCCCACTTTGCAGTTTTTGCCTATCACCACATTTCCTTCGATGAATACACCAGGTAAAATTCTAGTCCCCTCGCCTACGATCAATACACCTTCCACATGAGCTGCTGGGCTCACTTCACCCATATAATTAGATTCTGTGAGGTCTCCCACCACCTGCTCATTGACATAAATGAGGTCCCATGGATGAAGGATCATCCTAGATCTGTTAGAAGCTGTTAGAGTCTCCTCTCGTTTGCCATTCATAATGGCAAGCACCTCACCAGCCTCAGTCACGAGGACCCCGGCGGAGTCATGCTCTACTAGTATTTTCCAGTCTGCCGGATCTACCCAAGCATTCGCATACACACTCGCCTCATTAGGGGCGTATTCATGCTGTAGCTCAGCGAGAGTTTCCCCACCGATTAACTGCACACCAGAGACATCAGCCTCATAGAGGGGCCATAGATTTCCGTTCACTACTGGATCTAATAATTTCATTATCACAGAGATCTAATTTAGCAACCAATCGTGGCATTCACAGCAGCACAGATAGCCTCCGTGTGACGCTTCGCAGCATCCGCACACTTTGCCTCTACCAGCACTCGGATCTTTTTCTCCGTGCCACTATACCTGACTAGCACGCGTCCTGCTTCGCCCATGTCTGCCTCAGCAGCACTGATCGCTCCGACTAGCTCAGGGAGAGAATCAATAGGTGGCTTATCCTTCACTGCGATAGCTTCTAGCAATGCAGGATACTCATCCATACATGCCGCCAGCTCAGAGAGTTTCTTACCAGTACGCTGCATGATGGCAAGCACCTCGATAGCGCTCATGATACCGTCACCAGTCGTCGCATTATCTGCAAAGATGATATGCCCAGAGTTCTCACCACCGAGCGAGTATCCATTCTTGCGCATACTCTCTATCACCAGTCTATCACCCACTCCGGTAACGTCTAATTTTATACCATCTTCAGCCAGTGCATCACGCAGCCCGAGGTTACTCATGACTGTCGCCACGAGATAGTCGTCCTTCAGCTTACCCTCAGCCTTGAGCGCTTTAGCACAGAGACAGAGGACACGGTCACCAGAGATAACCTGACCATTCTCATCTACGAAAATAACTCGATCCGCATCACCATCGAAGCAAATTCCGATATCTGCCTGATGCTCAGCCACGAGAGCCGCTGCCTTCTCCGGGTGGAGCGCACCGAAGCCTTCGTTTATATTTCTTCCATCTGGAGCCACCCCCAGTGAGATCACCTCAGCACCCAGATCCGTAAAGATCCCAGGCCCCACGGCATGAGCGGCACCATGCGCACAGTCCAGCACTACCTTAAGGCCACTTAGAGCCATATTAGTCAATGCCTTTTTAGCAAATTTTGCATAACTTTCTCCTGCACCATCTAACTGCTCGACGCTTCCTAAGCCACCGACAGGCGCTGCATTAGGAAGAGACTCATCTAAAATTATTTTCTCCACCTCAGCCTCTAGCGCATCAGTGAGCTTGAAGCCGTCAGCTCCGAAAATCTTTATCCCATTATCTTGATACGGATTATGCGAAGCCGTCAGCATCACACCTGCATTACAACCCAGCTTCTGGGTCAAATAAGCCACCGCAGGAGTCGGCACAGCACCCGCAAGAAGCACCTCCGCACCTTCCGAGATAAGACCCGCAGCCACCGATGGCTCTAGCATCGCCCCAGACTCACGCGTATCTTTCCCGATCAGCACCTTTACAGAGCCACTACCATCAGTCCCCATGAAACGCGCCACAGCTCTTCCCACCCTCAGGGCCACCTCAGGGGTGATCGGCCATTCATTTGCTCTTCCACGGATGCCATCCGTTCCAAATAGTTGCGTACTCATTAAAAAGGATTTATCAAAGAGAGCTTAATTGGCAATCCTTAATCCAGTATTAAACGACTTCATTCCACTCTCTATATGCTTGCCCTCCCGTTCTCTCACGCTAAAACTCCCCTCACATTATGGATCTGGAAGAAATTAAGCAAGAGATCACCCTCTGCACCGCAAAAGAACAAGACACCCTAACCGCCTACCTGCTCTACCTGAGACTGAAGCGTAAGCCAAAGGACATCGAGAACCTCCATCACAAGGTCACCGACCCCAGCCTAGCATCCTGGAGCGATGAACTCTTCAAGCATAAAGAAAAACCATAACCAATAAGCAGCTCGATATTATAAAGGGGACTTCAAGAAACTAGCGATGTTTATTCTTTTGCCAGAAGGGTCGTATTTTAAACATACAAGCTTTGCTTGCAAACTTTCAAATCTAATAACAGAATCAGCAATATCGGGATTTTTCAGAAGTTCCCTAAAGCTTAATTCTTGCTAAGTCCCTATTCGTGACTAAATATCCACTCATATTATGACCATTTGGGAAGCTATCATCGTAGGAGCAGTTCAGGGACTCGCAGAGTTCTTACCTATCTCATCATCAGGCCACATCGTGCTCACTCAGATGCTTCTAGGCATTGAGGAAAACAGCCTTTCATTCGAAGTAGTCCTCCACATGGGAACCCTCATCAGTGTCCTCATCTTCTTCCGCGCCAGTCTCTGGGCTCTCACAAAGTCACTCTGGACGCCAGACATGAAAGAAGAGCGTATGAAAATAGTATGGCTCGGCGTTGCCACGGTCCCAGCAGTAATTGCATTTAAGCTCTTTGGAGACTTCTTCAAAGCCGCATATGATAAGCCAGTACTCGTCAGTGGACTACTACTACTCACCGCAGCTCTACTCTTCGTTCCTAAGATCATCAAAAACAAGACCGCCAACATCGGAGCAAAAAGCGCTATCTGGATGGGTCTCGGTCAGGCACTCGCCATCCTACCCGGCATTTCTCGCAGTGGATCTAGCATCGCAGCCGGTCTCGTAAGCGGGGTAAAAGCTGAAAAAGCTGCAGAATTCTCCTTCCTCATGTCCATCCCTGCCATACTAGGTGGATTCATCCTCACTCTCAAAGATGAAGCTGATAGACTAAAAAGCTGGGGAGCTGCGATCGACTCATGCACCACTGACGCCTATCTATGGGGAGCACTCGCCTCTGCAGTAGTAGGCCTATTCGCCATCTCACTAGCTATGAAAGTAGTAAGCAGAGGTAAGCTCGAGTACTTCTCCTACTACCTCATCGTAGCAAGTATCTCAGGGATGATCTACTTCAGCATCAACCCGGCAGGAAACTAATCCACAACCTAACTAACTGGAAGAAATGTAGCAACTTCTGAGCTCCCCTAGTGTTAAATAATCTAACCTATCAGAGCCATGCAAAACATTTTCACCAGCCTTCATCAACTAAGTAAGCTCAGCTTACTCAGCACACTCCTCCCCTCTCTAGCTCTTGCTGCTGAAACTACTCAAAAGCAGCCAAACATCGTCATCCTCTTCTCAGATGACGCAGGCTACGCCGACTTCGGCTTCCAAGACCAAGCCGCTGAAGACATCAAGAACCTCACCTCTAACATCGACTCCATCGCTAAGGAAGGTGTCCATTTCACCCAAGCCTACATGACTGCCAGCGTCTGCTCCCCATCCAGAGCCGGTCTCATGACCGGCCGTTATCAGCAGAAATTTGGCTACGACAATAATCTAACAGATCAAGAAAATGGCCTCCCTCTCACCGAGACCTTCGGAGCCAAACACCTCCAAGCACTCGGCTACAAAACTGGCCTCATCGGTAAGTGGCACCTCGGAGCACAAGAAGAAATGCAGGCAAACAACCGCGGCTTCGACTACTTCTTCGGCTTCCTCCAAGGCGGTAGAGAATATTTCCCTAGTGACCGCACCAGAACAAGTAGCATCATTTTAGAAAACACCACACCTACGAAAGAACAAGGCTACGTCACAGACCGCTTCGGCGATGCAGCGTGTACATTTATCAGTGAAAACAAAGCCAACCCGTTCTTCCTATTCGTCTCATTCACCGCGCCCCATTCGCCTAGCCAGCCAAAGCCGGAAGACAAAGAACGTACCGCTCACATCAAGGACGAAACCCGCGCATCATACGCCGGGCTCATCGTATCGCTCGATGACAATATCGGCAAAATTCTCAACCAGCTAGATAAAGAAGGGCTAGCAGATAACACCTTCATCATCTTTACCAATGACAACGGCGGTCAGACTAGAATGGGCGCAAATAACCACCCACTATCAGGTAAAAAAGGTAGCCTCGAAGAGGGCGGCATCCGTGTACCATGGGCTATCCGCTGGCCAGGAAAGATCAAGCCAGCAACCACCATCTCAGACCAAATCACCTCACTAGACATCATGCCCACGCTCATTGAGCTAGCAGGCGGTAAAATTTCACCAGACTGGAAGTTTGATGGTATCAGTATTTTAGACCGTATCACAAACAAGACAGATAAGCTCCCTGAGCGACCACTCTACTGGAGAAGAAACGGTAAACTAGGAGACCGCGCTATACGTGAAGGTAACTGGAAACTCCACCATCCACGCAGTATGGATGACCAACCTGCCCTCTACGACCTCAGCCAAGATATCGCAGAAGAAACAGACCTCGCTAAAGAACAACCAGAAATCTACGCAGCGATGCTAGCTAGGCTGAACCAATGGGAAAGCACACTCATGGAGCCACTCTGGGGTGGCGGCCATAAAGACCAGCCTATAGAACGTGGTGGTAAAGGCGGGCGAGGCGGAGGAGGAAGAGGCAAACGCTAAATAGTAACATTCACCAGAGCCGGATCAGGGTCTTATTTAGGGTACTTCTGGAAACTAGCGATGTTGATGCAAAGAAATAAAACAAGTAGAGCAAGGCGCATATTTGAAAGGGATAAGTATCCATTTCAAATATGGAACGAAGCTGTACGTAGGTTTATTCTTTTGCCCAAAGGGTCGTATTTTGAACATATAAGCCTTGCTAGCTAACTTTCAAATCTAATAACAAAACAGTAATATCGGGAGTTTTCAGAAGTTCCCTTTACTAAAAATAAACAAAATAATGGCTGTGAAATCTCGTAAATTAGCGTATTGATGTACGCATATAAACGACCAAAAACGATGAACTCACTCGCTAAATCACCTGCCCGCAGCAACTCTAAGGTTACTGCTTCCCGTTTTATCAACAATTTCACTGCCGCCACTAGCCTAGCTATCGCTTCAGTATTCACCTCATCTGGCGCACTTGCCGATGACGGAGAAGCTCTCTACAAGGCAAAATGCGTGGCATGTCACCAGCCTACAGGCCTCGGCCTCAGCCCAGTCTTCCCACCAGTCGCAGAATCTGAGTGGGTCAATGGACCAGAAGAAAACCTCGTAAGAATCCAGCTTCGCGGACTCATGGGACCTATCGATGTAAAAGGCACTACCTACAACGGTATGATGCCAGCTAACGCAGCGATGACTGATAAGGAAATCGCTGATGTTCTTACCTACATTCGCTCGAACATGGGTAACAACGCACCAGCGATCACTGAAGAAACAGTAAAGGCGATCCGCGCTAAGGAAGCCGGTAATGCAGCACCACTCACAGTAAAGGATCTTATCGACCCCAATGCAGCTAAGGAAGAAATCAAAATAGAAGCAAAAGAGGCAGAACCTGCAGCAAAGGTCCCTGCTCAAGCACCAACTGTAGAAGTTGAGCCACCTGTGGAAGCTAAACCAGTAGTAGAAGCTAAACCAGTAGTAGAAGCCAAGCCGGTCGTTGTTGCCAAGCCAGCCGCAGCTGGAGATGGACTCGCGATCTACCAAGCAAAGTGCTTAGCATGTCACCAAGCTACCGGTAACGGCATGGCTAAAGTATTTCCTCCATTAGCCGGCTCAGAGTGGGTCAACGGACCAGCAGAGAACCTCATCAGAATCCAGCTCCATGGACTCAAAGGACAAATCACTGTAAAAGGTGAAAGCTATAACGGAATAATGCCAGCTAATACAGACATGAGCGATGCAGACATTGCATCAGTTCTCACCTACGTACGCTCAAACATGGGCAACACAGCAGGCCCAGTATCAGTCGACCAAGTAGCTAAAATCAGACAAGCAGCAGGACCTAATCCACAGCTCCTCACAGCATCAGACCTCATCGACCCAACAATCATATCAGATGTACCGATGATCACTGAAGATACTGAGCTAGAAGGCTTCAAGCCAGCTGTGCATAACACCTCAGGTAATACAATGCTCTACATACTCGGAGCTATCGCTCTCTGTGGCATCCCTGTATTCATCGGGTTAATAAAGAACTAAGCTTCTTTAATTCGCCTCCCACTATACCCCTATCTTTCAGAGCACAGTCGTCTAGCTATGGCCATACTCAAACTAGCCAAGCTAAACGACCGCCCTGAGATCTTCCACACTCTTCAAGGTGAAGGCGTGAGCATGGGAGTCCCTTCCATCTTCATCAGATCATCCCTCTGTAATCTACACTGCAGCTGGTGTGACACAGACTACACATGGAACTGGGAAGGCACACCATGGACTCATGAGTCTGGGCAGAAATTTTCTAAACAAGACTACATCGTAGAGCTAGAAACTAAGGAGGCAGCAGAACTAATCGCTAGTTATCCCTGTAAAAATGTCATCCTCACCGGTGGCGAGCCACTCCTTCAGCAAGAAGGCTGGGCAGAGCTCATCCAGCACCTCAGAGCTACAGACCCAGACTACCGGTTTGAAGTAGAGACCAATGCCACCCAGCTTCCAGATCCATTCATGGACAAAGCTATCAACCAGTGGAACATCTCACCTAAACTATCTAACAGCGGAAACGATGAGAAGCTACGCATCAAACCAGACGCTCTAAAGTATTTCTCTAACAAAGAGAACGCATGGTTCAAATTTGTGATCCAAAATGAAGCAGACCTCGCCGAAGTTCAGCTACTAGAAAACACTTACCATCTCCCCAAAAGCAAAATTCTCCTTATGCCAGAAGGTCGCACTGAAGAAGCTCTTAATAATAAACGCCTCTGGCTAGCAGACATCTGCAGAGACCACGGCTACCGCTTCTCAGACCGCCTCCATATCCAGCTATGGGGAAGCAAACGCGGAGTCTAGCTCCCCCAGCAGAGGAACATACACCACACAGTATTATATCAATGCTCGATAAGTAAATATCCTTGCAACACCACAGTAACTTAGTGGACAATCACGCTGTGAATAATCTAGAATCTATAGAAGGATACCTTGAACTTGAGATGCCTGAAGACGCACTCATAGAACTCAGGAATACTCCCACTAGTGAACAGACCTCCGAGCGATATAAAGAACTTCTTCTAGCCACTGAAATGATGCTAGAGCACTGGGAGTCTGCAGCTCACACAGCCAGACATCTCTGTGAAATATCACCTAACGAGAAGTCATATTTTATCCACGCAGCCTTCTGTCTCCATGAGACCGCTGAGACAGGTGCAGCCTTAAGCCACCTCATATCTGGCCCTCCATCACTAGAGAAAGACCCTCTCTACCACTATAATCTAGGCTGCTATCATGCCGTCTTAGGAAACAAACAAGACGCCATAAACTGCCTCGATGTAGCATTCACCCTAGATCCAGAACTAAAGAAGACTGCCGCTGAAGACGATGATCTAAGGAATTTAAACTTGCTAGACTAAGCGCTCTACAAATCTTGCTAGAACAGCCAGATTAGAAGTCGATCACAAACCCGCCTGATGAAGTCACCGCCTGAGCGATGTCTATATGCACCCAGCGAAGCTCATAAGCAGGCCCCCACGAGTCGCTTACAGCGAGCTCTTGAGTTTCCTCATTATATCCGATAATCATACAGATATGATTATTCCCTTCCTGCCCTTTAATGTCAGCAACAAGCTCATCTGCTTCAGCCCGAAGATCAACCGCCCACTTCTTAAAGTCTGTCACCCCAGCTCGCTCTTTACTGCGCTGATTAGCCACATTATTATACTCTTTTAAACTACGCATCTGCCAGAGAATAGGCACACCCTTATCGATATACTTCTTCACCGTTTTAAATTTCAGATCTTTGTTTAGCTCCAGATCCTTGATACTTCTTGCCTTACTTCGGATGATGCGCTTACAGTTTTCTGCTAACAGACCAGTGTAAGTCCCTTTCTCAGTAGTAGCTGCTGTAGCTAGCAAGTACATATCTGCGGGAACTTGCATATAGCTCATCGCACGCTCGAAAGTAGCTGGCGCACAATAGCCTTTTGGTCCCTGATTCACCATAGGTATATTATCAATGTACACATCACCATTCTCATTATTCACTATATTAGTCAGCTGCTTAGCCCTCAAGTCTGAGTCTTTCACGAACTTAACCTTACCCTGAGCATCCGCATCTTCTTTAGAAACGATGAGTAAGCTCACATACTCGCCCTCAAGTGATGACAGTAGAAAACTGTGATCTTCATAATCCCAGCGCAGCACCTCACGCTTGTCCTCCTTCTCTCCATAGCGCTGCTCTACTGGTTCTGCACCCAGCGCATCTGTTAGACTTTTCGTAATAATTTCTGCATCTAGTTTGATAGCCTCTTCGAGTGACTGAGGAAGCTCCTTCTTAGGGTGCATCTCCTTGAAATGGTCTGCTCCAAAACCCTTATTAGATCCATAGTCACCCTTGTTAGCAAATACCAGTGACACGCGCTGAGGCACATCCTCCTCACCACCATAAAGTGTAGCGCAGTATGGGTGAGCGCCTAAAAACTGATAATCAGATCTAGGATAATACCGATAACTAGATGAGTATTTCTTCACAGACTCAGTAGGCCACTTTAGTCTCTTAGCTACCTCTCCTGCCTTCTCATCCCAGATAGACACATCGCTGAACAATGAATGCATGATCCCCGCATTGATCTTGTCCGGTGAGGATGCATTCGCATCTCCACCTTTAGCTGAACCTTCTAATAACTTACCAATCTCAGTAGCGGTTCCCTCTTTGAACTTATCCACAGGCATCGTAAATGACTTACCCTTATATACAAAGTCGAGTTCACCGTCTTCTATCCCTTTCACACTAACAATGATTTTCTTCCCACTGTCTTTTTCAATCAAAGGATAGGCGGTAAGCTCATTCGCATGAGTAAAGCCCATGGAGAGAGCCAACATTCCACTACTCAAACATAATTTAAATCGTATATTTTTCATAATATCTATGAAATCAATATACCCCTTATCCTACTTTTGTAAACTAAGATAAAATCAAGAGATCTAGGCTTCATTACGCTGAAATCCACCAGTCAACATTTCATCCTAAAAGCACCCTATGGCACACGCGGGAACTTAGTGAAATCTGGCTCACGCTTCTCTACAAAAGCATTTTTACCTTCCTTCGCCTCTTCACTCATATAGTAAAGTAACGTCGCATTCCCAGCCATATCAAGTAAGCCCATCTGCCCATCACAATCCGCATTATGCGCAGCCTTGAGGCAACGAAGTGCTAATGGTGAGTGCACTAACATCTCACGACACCACTGCACAGTCTCCTTCTCCAGCTCAGCTAATGGTACGATAGTATTCACTAAGCCCATCTCAAGCGCCTGCTCAGCATTATACTGACGACATAGATACCAGATCTCACGCGCCTTCTTCTGCCCCACAATACGAGATAAATAACTAGATCCAAGTCCACCGTCAAAGCTTCCCACCTTAGGTCCAGTCTGGCCAAATATAGCATTATCTGCAGCTATCGATAGATCACAAACCACATGTAAAACATGACCACCACCGATGGCATAACCTGCCACCATCGCCACTACAGGCTTAGGTAAAGTTCTAATCTTACGCTGCACATCAAGAATGTTTAGACGCGGTATTCCATCTTCACCCACGTATCCAGCATGACCTCGCACCTTCTGGTCTCCACCAGAACAGAATGCTTTATCACCCTCACCCGTCAGGATGATCACTCCCACCTTTGGGTCTTCATGCGCTAGATCCAAAGCCACAAGTAGCTCCTTCACTGTCTTCGGACGAAATGCATTTCTTACCTCTGGTCGGTTGATCGTGATCTTAGCGATCTGCCCCTCATCGGCAGTCTCATACTTGATGTCTTCAAAGTCTTTTACTGTGCTCCACATAATGCCGCATTTTCACCCAGATTACCATTTTAGCAAGCCCGTTATGGGGAAAATACCATCCTCCGTATAGCCGCGTCACATCCGCTCTACTTAGCCTTCAGATTCTCTACAAATTTCTCTACATTAAATTTAATATCATCCTCTCCCACCTGATCAAACGGATTCTCTAAGTGATCTTGGATATTATGCAGACTCACAATGACCATCGTAAGAAGAACAGGTATCACATAAGAAAGCGGACTCCAGCTCACCTCTATCTGGGCAAAATACGGACCGTAAGCGATAGGCAGAATTTTAATAAAGAACTCACTAAATGCCCTCAGTGTTCTCGGCGTTCTATACTGATAGATATGCTTTAGCGCCTCGAATGAGATCAACATTTTCTGCAGAAATTGATTCGTTCTAGAGCACTCCCCTGCAGACAGCCCCTCATCTCTGAGCTCATGCTTGATATAAAGTGAAAAGTCAGAGAAGTCCTTATAAATCTCTTTTTCACCCTTCTCTAAAAAGGACTTAGGCTGGGTAAATAGCGTCCTAACGTTTGAAAAAAACCGATGAATAAGACCTTCCATCTTTTCTAAATTCTCCTGCTTCACCGCAGGCATCCAGTCACGCGATGCGTAATAGATCGCTCGCAAGTATCCCTTTATCGCAGCATATTCCTTAAGTGCAGCTTCTCTTCTTTTATAAGCCCCACCGATAGAAAACACGATAGGAAACACAATCGACGTAGCCACGAGAGTAAGCGAAAAGTCAGCCCGTAAGTCATACCGAATACAAACATAAGTAGAAAGCACAGCCAAACTCGCCACAATGACCGTCTGCAAAGTAAGAATAAGAGAGATACGTTTAAAGAATTTCTTCATGAACAAGATACTGGTTCTTTCCTAAAAATATTCAATCTAGAAAACTCTACTTCACCTTCTTAAACGTCGCTTTTCTATTATTCCTCACGTCATAGGTACAGACAAAGCTGTAGTCTTCTCCATCATGCTGAATCTCTATATGGTAACCGCCAGTATAGATACACCATGCTCCGCTTGGCGTCAGATTAGTCACTTCCCACGGAATACCTATATCATCATAAAGGGTCGCATCACTGCCATATGGCATATCCTTCAGAGATAGCATCAGCTCATCTGAAATGATCAGCTCAGCAGGTTTACCATTGAAATACTCCTCACTCACATACGTTCCCACCAAGTCCACCTTCGCCACCTCTTTATCTATGCGAGATGGCCCGCACGATGCCATCAGCAAAGTAAACAAAGCTAGCTGAGTAACTATGAGAAATGCTTTCACCTGCAACACTCTACTCCTTCAATGCCTTCTGTGACCAGACTGCAATCACATTGGCCACATACTCAGCATCTTCTTTATCTGTTAGCAGGTGGTTCGCTCCTGGAAGTGAGATAAAGGATTTTGGGTGACTCAGCTGTGAGTAGATCTCGCCTGCATTTGATAGCTCCACCGTCAGATCTGACGGTGCATGCATCACCAGCTTATGTCCTGTTAGAGCCTTTAACTTAGCTTGGTGATCATAAGCCTTCAGGTCATCTATAAATTTCTTACCCACCTTAAATGTGCGTCCTGCTAGAGTCACTTTCGCCTCACCCGTTGACTCTATTTCTTTTAAATAATCCTCCATGAGATGCAGGACATGCGCAGGGTCTGAGGGAGCGCCGATGGACACCACTGCCTTAGTTCCAGCTAGAGCATCCGCTACTGCATGAACAGCCGCACCCCCCAGTGAGTGTCCTATAAGTAAGGCTGGCCCCATAAGAGTCTGCTCTAACCAATCGCTAGCTGCATGCAGATTATCGAGATTCGTCAGGAAGGATGTACTGGCAAAGTCACCATCAGATTTCCCCACTCCAGAGAAATCTACCCTCAGGGTCGCTATTCCTAGCTTTGCGAGTGCCTTAGATATTCTAACAGCTGGGAAGAAATCTTTTCCACAGGTGAAGCAATGCGCAAACATCGCCACCGCTGTGACCTCACCTTCTGGATACTCCAATACTCCCGCCAAATCCCCATGCTCAGATGCTATTGTCACCTGATTACTCCCAGCTTCATATTCAGCTCTATCAGCAGGTTCGTTAGCACTAAGCACTCCATCAGAATCTAGGTTTAGTTCGTTAAATAATGCCTCACCTACATCACCATCTCTCGCCACGAACAATAGCGCTATAAGCATCGCTCTCGCAGAGGTATCTCCTCCAGCAAGAGCATTTCTACTGATACAATCCGCAAAATTTTCTCCATGATGGATCAGGAAATACAGGGCTAATGGTAAAGCCTCGGGATTATGACAAGTGAGACCTATCCTTGCGCTCTCTACTAGGAAATTATCTTTATCCGCATTGACCGCGTTCTCTAAATACTCAGAGATTGGTAAATTTCTATATACTCCTGACTCACTGGCCGACTGCAGTGCCGTTTGAAAATCTGCTCCTTGTTTCACCAGCTCCACAGCTCTCACGAAAAACTCAGCTGTCTCGCCTATAGATGGGTCACCATGAGTAAATTCTGTCTGAGACTTCGCCGCCCCTATCATCTCTATTAAGGTGAGACCCCTGTCCAGAAGAGGTGCTATTCTGGATGCTCCAGCGAGGTCATTAGCAGCAGATCTACCGTTGCCTCCATTAGCCATGGTCTCTTTTGACGCCCCATCTACGTAGCCATCGTAGCCCTTCATTTTCTGAAGCCACAGGCTCCTCCAAGCAGACTCGCTATACTCCTGATCCACGAGTAGTTCAGCTAGCCACCGCGTCTGGTCTCCATAGTGAGTAAGGTCTCCTGCTTTCTTATTAGGGTGGTACTGAGAAGTAGGCCCAAGAAGAGAGATAACCCCATCTGGAAACTCACGTTGCAGTTTAGATTGATTATACACCCAGTGCGTAGCTAGTGAGAGACTATCGGCGACAAGAGCGGCTTTGGTATAAGGTAAATGGAACATAATTTATTTTAGGTTGAAATGATAAGATAGTTATCTAACATTATTATTCAAATTTTTGAATATTTTTTTATCCCTTCCCTCCAAAAGCATCGAGTAAGGAGTGAGGTCACCCTCACTTCCCTCTCACACCACCTGCCATACGGTTCCGTAGCAAGGCGGTTCACAGCAGAGCTAGCCCCCATATTTCATCTTAAAAAATACGCTCGTTAGTTGGAACCTTTATTGCTAAAGGATTTTCGCAAAAAAACTAACCACTAACGAGCATGACAGATTGTAACCAAATTATTTTCCCTTTTGCAAGTAGCCAAAAAC
>CALJOJ010000016.1 GCA_937981665.1 uncultured Rubritalea sp. | reverse complement strand
TCGGTCTCGGTCTCGGTCTCGGTCTCGGTCTCGGTCTCGGTCTCGGTCTTGACCTCGGTGTGAAGTACTTCCTCAGAGAGAATATTTATGGGGTTTATCCTAGCGTGCTTGAGAACTATTGGTTAGAAAATGAGCATGAATAAAGTACTCATCACTGCAGAGAATGTCCGCCGAGGATACACGATAGGCAAGAAGCGCATAGAGGTGCTGAAGGGGGTGGATCTTAACATAGAGGAAGGTGAGAAAGTATTTCTGTGCGGACCTAGTGGAGCGGGTAAGACGACGCTCATGTATACTCTGGCTGGACTGGAAGAGCCGGATGATGGCACGGTGCTCATCGAGGGACAGAATCTCTATGCCATGGCGAAGAAGAGCCAGTCTATCTTACGGAATTCTCGCATGGCTTACATTTTCCAAAACTACTATTTGCTTCCTGAGTTCACGGCGGTAGAGAATGTCCTGATCCCGGCATTGATAGGTGGTAAGCAGGATAAGAATGCGGCACTAGCTGCGCTGAAGCGTGTGGGTCTAGAACACCGTTCAGATCACTTGCCGGCAGAGCTCAGTGGCGGTGAGCAGCAGCGTGTGGCGATAGCGCGTGCACTGGTGAATAAGCCAGAAATCATATTCGCAGATGAGCCTACGGGGAACTTGGATTCAAAAAATGGAGCAGAGGTGATGCGGCTATTGTTAGAGCTATCTAATGAAGATGGCTCTACGCTTGTAGTGGTGACTCATGATGAGAGCTTGTCAAGATTTGGAGACAGAAAACTGATCGTGAAGGATGGGATGATCGCTGCTCAGGAGTAGTAGGGAGCTTTATCTTTCGTATTCAGAGGAAACTGTTTTTGTTTAAAGTAGAAAATCTTGTATAACTTAAAGATGGAGTTTATTTAATATTAAATGCCAAATCTTTCATTCATTACTGACCAGAGTCTTTATGCCTGTGTTGACGCTTTACTATTAAAAGCAAATTCAGCACAGAAACATGCTGAAAAAAAGTTTAATAAGAATGTAATTGATCCTTTTTCTCCTCTTTTTGAAATGGGCGGATTTAATGTAGCTCATGATCAATGGGTGAAATCTTACGTTTACATGGACGGTATCTGGCTCAAACAAAGCTGGGGAGGAAGTGTAGAAAACGTCAGTATTCTCGTAGCGATAGGCGTCAATGAAGATGGATACCGCGAAATCATTGGAGTGCGCGAAGGACGTAAGGAAGATGCCCAGAGTTGGGAAAATCTGCTACGAAATTTGTAGGAAAGAGGGCTTAAAAAAGTCCGCCTCGTCATCTCAGATAAAAGCAAAGGGCTGATTAACAGTTTGCCAGGCTTCTACCCAGAAGCTGATTGGCAACGATGTGTATTTCATTTTCATCAAAACATTCTACATGAGGTTCCGAAACGAAAGCGTAAAGAAGTAGGAGCCATGCTAAAAGCGATTCACGCAATGGAGAGCATGGCATCTAGCCAAGAGAAAGCAGCTCAAATTGTTCAGAGGTTGCGAGAGCTTAAGCTGCCTAAAGCGGCAAAAGTGTTAGAGCAAGGTATAGACGAGAGTTTGAGCTACCACCACTATCCGCTAGAGCATCATAGAAGCTTACGCACGAATAATATGTTAGAGCGCATCATGCGTGAAATTAGACGGCGCACCCGTGTGGTAGGAGCCTTTCCTGATGGAGAAAGCGCACTGATGCTGGTGAGCGCAAGGCTACGTCATATCGAGAGTAAGAGCTGGTCTGATAGCCGTGTTTATTTGGATATGAGTAAACTGCGAGATGCCGATCAAGAGAGAGAAGTTGCAAAGCGGGGGAAGATAGGCTAATGATAAGACACGGCTGGAGCTTCCGCACGGAGGCTCCGACGAGCTTGGGCATAGCCCATTCTCGCCCCCGCCTCCAACTCCAGCCTCAGTAAAACACGAAACAACCAACAAACCAAATCCTAGCAAACAAGGTCTAACGATTTAAAGAGCACCAAACGAATTTGCGAAACTTTCGGGACACAACCATCCACTCACTTTCATCGTGAAAAGTAGGCAACGAAATCTATCTTGCACCGAGGATATATTACTCCTCACCAAGAGTGCGTATGGAAGCCCGATTTACTTTTCTACTAACACGATAAATAATCAATAACACACTAATAATTAGCCCATTAAAACAATATCAACATCAACTGTTGACACTAGCTCTCATGGAAGACCCTTTCTTAGACTTGTTTCTTAGACTCATAACCACCCCAAAAAAAGACTTACCCTTAATAAAGGATAAGTCTCTGAAGAATTAAATTCTTTAAAAGAAATTATGCGCGTCTACGACGTGCAAGAAGAGCAAGTCCACCAAGTCCAAGAAGAGCTGTTGAAGATGGCTCAGGAACTGCTGTGAAGTTAAATGACTCTAGGTTAGCGGAATTAGGAACTGTCCAAGTTATCGTAGTTGCGCCTGAAACGGTAGCTGTACCCCATACGTCTTCAGCCTGAATACCAGTAGCTTGAGTATTTAAAGTTAGTGTGGTTCCATTGATAGTATCGACTACATCAGTGTTAGTGATAGCAGTAGACCAAATACCTGCATCCGCTACGAATGTATTACTAATTGCAGTATTTGTAGTTAAGAAGTTATTAGCACCAGTACCGATGGTGTTAGAGATGCTGAAATCTACAGCATCACTGAATGTGAATACGATAGTGTCGCCACCAGCTCCATTAGTCTCGATGTCGCCTGCTTCAGTACCGAGAGCTCTGCCGCCTGTGATGGAGTATGTAATTCCGCTTATAAGTGTACCGCCGGAGATATTAAGAGCTTCTGCATTAGCGCTAACCATTGAAGCTGCTACTATACTGAGTGTAATTATTGTTTTTTTCATGTTGTTTGTTTGTTTGTTATACCATTTTTTAAATCCTGTAATACAGGTTGAATAAAAGTTAACTTTAAAACTGGAACTGTCAATATTATATTATGAATAAAATACCCCTCACGTCCCATGAAGAAACAAAAAAAACCTAAGTGCTTAAATTACAATGACATAAAAACACTATGTTTGACCATATCCTAGAAACTATTTTTTAAGGGTGTGGTTAACACATCCAAAAAATAAACCAACATTAAAGTTCAGGACCTTAAATTACTAAAAATACAGGTGAAATAAAATAATCCACTAATGATGAAGTACTTAGATTTATACAGAAGCTGCCTACTTCTTATGAAGCGCATCAACATCATCCTGACTTAGGACGACAAACTGACCTGGAGCAAGATCCCCAAGATCATACTCACCGATACTAGTACGAATAAGACGTAACGTAGGGTAGCCCATTTTTGCTGTCATCCGGCGCACCTGACGGTTCTTACCTTCCTTAAGACGTAACAAGATCCATGAAGAACGTTTCTCAGAAGCTTCATCCACCATTGGCTCTCTCGGGCTTAGCTTTTTCGGCGGGCCATTTAAAAGCTGCGCA
This sequence comes from uncultured Rubritalea sp., assembly GCA_937981665.1. Classification (GTDB taxonomy): domain Bacteria; phylum Verrucomicrobiota; class Verrucomicrobiia; order Verrucomicrobiales; family Akkermansiaceae; genus Rubritalea. Next base: position 20,110 of record CALJOJ010000016.1, on the reverse strand, counting down.
TGACACGGTAAAGTAGTGTGACCACGTATCTCTACTCCACCAGCCAGCTCGCGCATGTCTGTCAGCGTAGGGCTTCCATCCACCTGCACCGCATACGAGCGCACGTGCTGCTTATGAGGGCGTAATAAATCTGCCTCAAGCTGCTTTTCATCCGTGATGAGCAATAAGCCCTCAGAGTCCATATCGAGTCTCCCCACTGGAGTAAACTCCGGCGGCAGATCATAATCAGCCAAGGTTTTCTGTCCTGGATGGTCTGGATTTTCATTGAACTGACTAAGAACCCCGTAAGGCTTATTAAATGCGATAATCATAATTTTAACATGTAGTAGATATGCTTCTCAGTGAGCTCACCCATGGTTCCGCAACCACTGAAAATATCTGTCTCGTGAATCCTATTCAGCTCGGAAACTAGCCTCTTGATGTGCTCCTCTGGCGCGAGCTTCTCCTTGCGCATGATACGAAGCAAGCCTTTTAATCGAATAGACTCAGCTGCGGCTCTATTAGACATCTGCGAGCGCTCCTCCTCTGCATACTGACGAATGGTGCGGCGGTTAAGACTACTAAAGCTCAACCGCGTGATCTTTCTGTTAGACCGAAAATTATACGAATGATAGATCTTACATTTCCCTTCATAACTCTGCTGGTCAAAGTCAATAGGCCTCACCCTATACTGAACCTCCTCAAAGTCTGGCGTGATGTCTACCACGTAATTCACCGAGCGCATATCGCCCAGAAGACGGATAAAACAGCGCTCATTAAACTTCACAAATTCCTTAGCGATACGAACCTCGTTGACCTTTTCATTCTTTAGATACTCACCCAGAAAGACATCTCCCGGAAGACCTGCAACATGACTCTCAATCAAGGTCTTAGCATTCACAATATAGTTCATCCTATTTGGAGACAGAATGTGCTCTAGCTCGAGACCATAAATACGCGAAGCATCCGCTACCTTAACGTAATAGTAGTCAGAGTTATCATTAAATTGATTGGTAATCTTGATCCTAAATGGGCGAGAATTTCCAAATTCCCCGAGATCAATACGATCCACCACTAAGTGCTCATGATACGTGCTTTCACCCCCTACCTTAAGAGTAGCGTAGACCTTAGTCAGCTTCTCGCGAAGGACCTCCATCACCTCTGGTGAATAAAAAACAGTGAGCCATAAGGTCTCATCACCGTCTGGATCTTCGTAAGGAATAGCCCCGATGAACCCCGAAAGGTCATCATAATCTAACGGAATGTTAGATGCCCGTCCATAGTGATATAGATAATGCCGAAGCGAATCTGTAACTCTATAGGAAATTTTTCTTCTAGAAATCATATAGCAACTAGCTGTAGCAAGCTCGCCACTGATTAGCTACTAGGCGCTACCTTAGCGAGCTTCTTCTTTGCCTTCTTCACAATAGCTTGGGCTAGATCCGCTTCCCCTTCAGAGCATAGGAACTCAGCGTAGTTTTCTACCACTGCTGCATACTCATGTGACTCACTTTTAATATTCTCATCATAAATATGCATCGCCTTCTGGAAGTTCTCCTTAGCTGTGGCTGTATCACCTATCTGAGCAAGAGCCAATGCAAGGTTAGAGTATGACTGTGCTGTATCTGGATGGTTTTTACCAAGAGCCTCTAAGCGACCTTCGAGCGCCATTGTGTGCATTTCACGAGCTTGCTCCTCATCACCTGATTTAAGGTAAAGTGCACCCAAGTTATTAAAGAGAATAGACGTCTTAGGATCATTCTTTCCACGTGTATCATTAGAAATTTCTAAGCCGCGCAAGAACAACTTCTCCGCAGATCGACCATTCCCCACAGTGCGATAGATGAATCCAAGATTATTACAAATATCTGCCATTTCCTCGTAAGGGGGAGGATCTACACGGTCATAGAGCTGCAATGCGCGCTCATAGAAGATGATTGCCTCTTGGTCATTCTGCGAGAGATCATAGAGAACACCAGTACTTGCACTGATACGAGCAAGTGACTCTGTACACTCATGATGACCGTTAAGTAACTCCATAGCTTCTAGATAAGCCACTCGTGAGTCTTCAAAGAGATTGCATTGTCGATATATGTCTCCCTGTACTTCCAAAGCGCTACCTAGACCAATAATATCACTGAGCTCTCCTTCATTTGCCGCTCTCGCTTTTTCTACTGCAGTTATGGCAGACCGAAGCGCCTCATCCCATTTACCTGCATTACTAAGCTCTGTTACTCTTGCTGAGAGCATTTTCAATAAGTTATTTGTTCCTGAATCCATAAGTTGAAGTGTAGTATTTTATATACAAACTATTAAATAATCTAATATGCAAACTAAGAAAAGCCTATTCTCTAAAAGAATTATTAACCAAGTAATTCTTCACAAGTCGACCTGCTTCTAGGCAACCCTCCAAATGCTTTCCTCAAGGCTAAATGCGGAGCACACTTCCCGTCCCACACACCTAATAAAGCGGCAAGCTCCTTCTCAAAGTGTGTGATAGCCCTCCACTCAACAGTGCTTTCAGAGAGGTACTTATACCCTCTAACAAGAAGTCCGTAAACATCATCATCCGCCTCGCCGGCCTCCATTACAGATTCAGTGAGAGAAGCAAAATAACCAGCCACCATCGTATTCTTATACTGCTTACGGATGCCCTCGGCATATTCGGTTACTACGAGCTCACGCAGAGTGCCTAGCTCGCTTTTAGCACTATCTACCCAGTACAGCTCAGCGGTAAAAAAGAGATCCAGCTTCCCAGAAAAAGAACTTTTAGGCCTGCGCGCACCCTTCGCCACAGTCTTCACCAGGCCTACGCCCTCCACGCACCACGTAACGATCAAGCTAGTATCCGTCAGCTTAGTCAGCCGAAGAATGATACCCTTGCCCGTCTTCATCGTGTTTTATTCAGCAGAGCGAAATTTAAGATGAAAGTTCACTCTTCTCGGCTTTCTTCTTTTCAGTGATCAGCTTCTTCTGGTAACGGGTCTGCACAAGATCAGTGATCACGAGAACGCCGATCACAAAGTAAAATGTAGTCTTCGTCATCACCTGGATCTCCTCACCAAAGAGCTTCATGTGACCAAGATGCGCACCCTCAGTAAGAAGCATGATGCCCACCACGAAGAGAATGAACAGACCGAGAACCTCATACATTCGGTTCTTCTGTAGAAAGTCAGACACCTTATCTGCTAACCAGATCATCAAGCCTCCGGACACTAAGATAGCGACCACCATCACCCACTCGATATACTGCAAGTCTCCATTCGCATCATAATATTGTGCCAGAGCCATCGCTGATAAAATGGAGTCAAACGAGAAGATCAGATTCATGAGTACGATCCAAGCTATCACAGCTCCCGAGGACTTCTTCTTGGTATCCATTTTATGACCATGCTCGATGTGCATCATATGCATCACTTCCTTGGTGGCTGTATACAGAATGAAAATACCACCGAAGAGAACAATCAATGAGTGACCATTAAAGGAACCTGAGAACCACTCATGATCAGCTCCGAACAACGGTACTTGAAACTTAGAAATAAGATGAACAAGTGTGAACAAAAGCACCACACGAAGCACGATCGCAATACCGATCCCCAGCTTTCTCACCCTAGTCTGGTCTTTCTCAGGAGCACGCTTAGATTCCAGAGAGATATACAAAAGATTATCAAAGCCCAAAACAGCTTGAAGAATAATCAACATCACTAAAGTACCAATCGCCGAGATCAGCGTTGGCTCACCAGCAGCCACAGACGTAGCTCCCAAGATTGCATCAATCATTAAATTCATGCACACTTTATGCCAACCGTAGTTCGATTTATCAATGCTAAATCGACAAATAATAGACTCATACAAGTCTCATCATAGAGAACAGTCTGTGCAGCACATTCTATAACTTGACAAACTAGAGACCATTCGCCAGTTTGCGCTTAACAAACTAAGAGCTATATTACTCTAAATTGATACACTTTCTCCCATATAATGAACACAAAGCACACCTCCATAATTTCCTCTAAGACTAAAATTTCTCGTTCCTTTCTAAAAAGAAGCCTTATAACACTCACGCTAATAGCGTCCACAACTTTCACACAGGCTTGGATCGGAACTCACCGCGTGAATGAAACCAGCACGGATGGGGTGACTGTTCAAGGTGACCCGATGACGGTGACTTGGAGCATCGTTCCAGACGGCACATTTGTATTTCACAGTAGTGCATTAGACGCTGACCTCTACAGTAATTTCATCGCTCATATGGATGCAAATTTCTCAGTCCCCGTAGCAGATCAGGATCCAGACGACCTCACACAGCGACCGTGGTTCACCCCCCTTAAAGAATCATTCGACGCCTTCGCCATCAAGTCCGGTATCACCTACGTCTATGTACATGAAAATAATATTGCAGCAGACTCAGATACTGGCACAGACTTAGAACCGCATGCCCCAGGAATCCCAGGGAAACGTGGCGATAGCAGAATTTGCGGAACTCCCACGCAAGGTTATTTGGCCTTGTCTTTCGGAGGTCCTTCCAGCAATTCTGATCTACACGGTAATGTAGTCTTCAAAACCACAGACCGTTCTTGGAATACTGGCACCTTGGAATCAATCTGCTCGCATGAAAATATGCACAGTGTAGGCTTCCATCATGCTTTCGTTTCTGGTGGAGGCACCCTATCTTTCTACTCTTCAAATGGTCCACAGTTCGATGACCTCCTTGGATTACATCATAATTATGGTGATTTCAATGAAAAATCTGGCGGCAATGACACCGTTAGTACTGCCACCGACTTAGGCTCTCTATCAACCGGAGGCTACCTAGGAGTAGGCCTAGATCTTAATGAAGGCGATACCTACACGACTATTGCACCTACCGATGTTGATTTCGTTTCCATTGATTCAAATACCGACACCGATGTTTTTAAGTTCAGTCTTACACAAGGGCAGAATGTTATCCTTAAAGTTTCACCAAGAGGTTATGACTATGACTGGGATGTTAACACTTCATATCGTTATAACATCTCAGCAAAAGTTCACAGCAACTTATCCTTCCGCGTACTAGACGCATCTGGCAATGAACTATACGATGTAAGCAATGCTGCTATTGGCCTAAATGAGAGCGTGCAGCCATTTCTTAGCGCTGGTGATTACTACGTAGAAGTCAGAGGCTCTTCGGTGCTCGAATTCGGATTCAACGAAATCCCTACTCAGTTTTACGCGTTGGAAGTGTCGACCGCTCCAGTCGCCTATGCTCAATCAATCAAGGTTGCAAAGAATTCCTTTAAAGAAATTACCTTAACCAGTTCATTATCATCGTCGAGCTTCATTGTAGATACTCAGCCTAGTCATGGTACACTTTCTGGTACAGCTCCAGATCTTATCTACACACCAGATGCGGACTACCAAGGAGCAGATAGCTTCACATTCTATGTTTCTGATTCAGGGCTAGATAGTGCCCCTGTTACCGTGAATATTGATGTCGTTGATTTTGCTGATTTCGTCACAATCAATCGCGTAAGCACCCAGACAGGTTATGACATCACTGAAGCCGAAACCATTGCATTTCGCTCTACTAGTGTAGCAAAGACTTACGACCCAGATTACGATGACGCATACGGCACAGAAGGTTACGTCTTTTTCTCTACTGGTTCAGGTACTGGTAGCGAGGGCTTTGAAAACATTGTGAGTGACGGAGCCACTTGGTTATCTTCCATTGACTCTGGTGCAGACTACAACAACTCAGTTCAGTTTGGAGCATATCATGATTTTGACAACCCGACGGCAGGAATCTCCCCAGACGTGTCAGACTGGGCGATTACAGGATACGCCAGATCTGATACAGGAGATGCCAGCACATGGGCAGAACTCGTCACCTTCACAGTAGACGAAAATGCACCCGAGCTATTCCGAGTAGGTGTATTCGCGGGGAATAACAATGGAGCCACGATTGATCCCTCAGGTATTCGACTATCAGTAAGTGGCAGCACGCCAGTAGAAGCTACTGGCCTGAATACTGATATGGGAATGGTCTTCTATGATATATCCATTCAGGATGGAGTCACTCCTACCTTCTCCCTAGAAGCACAGAGAAACGGTGCTGACAGACAGACTGCTATTGCCGGAATCACTTTCGATCTTATTACAGCAACAGGCTACGATGAATGGACCATCGGCAACCCAACCCTGAATGACACATCACCCAGTGGTGATCCAGATAATGACGGCATCAGTAACCTGCTCGAATATGTGCTCAACGGTGATCCAACATCTGCTGGCGATGACATCCTCCCGAAAGCAGAAGTAAATGGAAACAATTTCATCTTCAGCTTCACCCGCTTAGCATCTTCTGCAGAGGACACCACACAAGTATTTCAATACACCTCGACCATCGAGTCAGATGATTGGACTGACATTAACATCACAGAACCTCAACATCTCGAGGTTGCTATCGGCAATGAAGTCAACGGTCTCGAGCCTGTGACCATCACTATTAGTAAAGATGTGGAAATTGACAAAAAGCTGTTTGGTAGACTTAAAGTCACCAAGCCCTAGCAGGCAACTCTACAGTATCAGCCTTTAGAAAAGACAACCGCTACCAAATTCACTGGAGCCAAAGACCTATCTGTGTGCTAACCAGCACAGGATGAAGCACGTAAGTAAATAACCTCTCGTACTGATTTCTTGAAAGAACTCAGCAATAAGTAAGTATCCACAATTCTGAGTCATAACTTATCGTGAGGGAAACTCACCTAATCAACCCTAAAAATTAAAAATAAACATCATGAAAAATTGGGTGAAAGCACTACTTTTCTTTAGTTTGAGTAATGCCGCATTGGCAGAGGACACAAGAAAGCCTAACTTCATCATCATCTTCACCGATGATCAAGGGTATCAGGACCTCGGTTGTTACGGATCACCAGATATCAAGACACCTCGCATAGACGCGATGGCGGAAGAAGGTATGAAATTTACCAACTTCTACGCGCAGACAGTCTGTGGACCAGCAAGAGCATCCCTCATGACTGGCTCCTATCCGATGCGAACAGAGAGAGCGGCACATGACAGTGGGCTTACCCCGCACCCCGCCATGTCACTTAATGAAATCACCATCCCTGAGCTACTAAAACCCCTAGGGTATAAGACAGGAATGGCTGGAAAGTGGGATCTCTCTGGGAGAAGAAGCAGAGGTAAACCAACATTCAGAATAGAACTCGGCCCAGCCAATCAAGGCTTTGACACAACATTATGGGCAGAGACAAGTGGGTGCGAACTCATCAGAGACGGAGAAAAAGAGGTACTAAAAAAGCCCTCAAAAGCATCCCTAACAAAACTCTTTACTGATAGCGCCCTTGAGTTCATCGAGGAAAATAAAGATGAACCATTCTTCTTCTACCTTGCTCATCCCATGCCGCACACCAAGCTAGGAGCATCTGCTCAGTTTAAAGGGAAATCAGCAGGTGGTCTCTACGGCGATGTCGTCGAGGAGCTAGACTTTCACACCGGTCGCGTGTTAGATAAGGTCAAGGAGCTGGGCTTAGACAATAACACCTACATTATCTTCGCTAGCGATAACGGCCCTTGGTTACGTGAAGGAAAGCATGCAGGCCATGCGAAGCCTCTCCGTAGCGGCAAAACGAGCACCTATGAAGGCGGCCTTAGAGTTCCTTTTATTATCCGAGCTCCAGGGGTAATCACTGCTGGCACGACCTCAGAGCTCGTCTCGGCGACAATTGATATTTTCCCTACCATTGCAAAAATCGCAGAAGCAGAAATCCCTACTGACCGTGTGCTCGATGGTATCGACATCTCAGAAGTCTTTCATGGTAAACAAACCGAACTTGATCGCCCCTTCTTTTTTTATCAGCACCAAGCCCTCAGAGCTGTGCGTCAGGGTGACTGGAAGCTTCATCTTCCTCATTCAGAATTAGACAAGACCAAGGAAGGCTCACTTTGGCAAAATCACGTCCCTGAAAATGATCGCCCTTATCTCACCGAGCTCACGCTCTACAACCTGAAGAAGGACATCGCCGAAACGACAAATGTTGCCTCAGAGCATCCAGAAATCGTTAAACAACTAGTGAACCAAATCGAGTTAGCCAAGAAAGACATCGGCTACCACGGAGTGATCGGTGAGAACTCTCGCCGCACGCAGTAAAACAACCACAAATACACACAACTAATGAGACTTAACGTTACCGCTACAATTTCATTCATATCCATGGAATTCTCGACGGTCGCCACTGCTTCCGCAAGATGTAGTAATTCGTAATCGTAGCGCATTATCTTAATTTTTCATTCTAGCAAGACACGAAAAAGCCCGAGCCACTCTTACGTGGTCTCGGGCTTATTTGATTATTTCTTATGCTGTGATGCTCAGCGTGAACTTACTCGTCTCCTCCGAGGAGCCTTGCGAGCTCGTCGTCTATATCGCCGAGTGGGCTTGCTTTCTCATCTGCTGAAGTTTCTGAAGAGCCTCCATCGAGGTCTTCGCCATCTTCAGATTCTACTTTGATCGGCTCAGGCTCTTCTACGGTGAACTCAAAACGGCTTTCCTTATGCTGAGAGAATCCAGTTCCCGCAGGGATGAGGTGCCCCATGATGACGTTTTCCTTGAAGCCTTGAAGTCTGTCCACTCTTCCGAGAGTCGCAGCCTCTGTAAGAACACGTGTGGTGTCCTGGAAGGATGCGGCTGAGATGAATGAGTCTGTCTCAAGGGATGCCTTAGTGATACCTAGAAGTACGGGCTCACCTTCAGCTGCCTGACCACCTTGTGCAGCTACCTCGCGGTTCGCTACGACAAATGCAGTACGGTCAACTTGGTCTCCCCAGAGGAAGCACGAGTCACCTGGCTCAGTGATCTTCACTTTACGGAGCATCTGACGGATGATGATCTCAATGTGCTTGTCATTGATCTCAACGCCCTGAACACGGTATACTTCCTGAACTTCGTTTACGAGGTGTTCTTGAAGAACCTGAGTTCCACATGCTTCTAACAGATCTTCGGGTGAGATAGCGCCTTCAGTGATAAGATCACCAGCTGAGACTCTCTCGCCTTCAACCACGATGATATGCTTGTTCATTGGGACGAGATGGTCAGCTGACTCACCACTGTCTGCTGTGACGATAACTTTCTTCTTACCACGAACGTTTGCTCCGAATGAAATAGCTCCGTCTAGCTTAGAGATGATTGCTGAGTCCTTAGGCTTACGAGCCTCGAAGAGTTCTGCGATTCTCGGAAGACCACCAGTAATATCCTTTGTCTTAGCAACTTTACGTGGAGTTCTAGCTAGCATAGTACCACCGCCGACTTTCTGCTTTTCCTTAACTGACATGTGAGCGCCAACTGGAATAGAGTAAGATGAAAGAACGTCACCTGACTTAGGATCTACGATCACCACTTGTGGGTGAAGGTCTTCCTTATGCTCAGTAACGACCATTCCCTTGTTACCCTGCTCGTCTTTCTCGTTAGCAACGGTAATACCTACGATCATATCGCGGAATTCAACTTTACCAGCCTGCGCTGTAAGAATAGGAACGTTATACGGGTCCCAAGACACAAACTTCTGACCTTTTTTAACCGTTCCGCCGTCTTCTTCTGAGATAACTGCACCGATAACAAGACTGTGTGCTTCTATTTCAAGACCATCCTTGTCTTGGATAGAAATAGAACCGTTCTTATTAAGTACAACGAAGTTTCCTTCTGCATCCTTTACCGTACGGAGATCTTTGTAGACAACCTTACCAGCATTCTTAGAAACGATCTCTGGAGTCTTAGCTGATGACTGAGCCACACCACCAACGTGGAATGTTCTCATTGTAAGCTGCGTTCCTGGCTCACCAATAGACTGCGCCGCCACAATACCAACTGCCTCACCCTGCTGGGCGATCTTGTTAGATGCGAGGTTTAGACCATAACAGTATGCACAACATCCTGACTCAGCCTCACATGTGAGTACAGAGCGAATGCGGAGATGGGTACGACCAATGTTCTCCACTGCGTCAGCTTGGACTTCGTCGATGATGTCGTTGACCTTAATGATCACGTCACCAGTAACTGGGTCTTTCACTTCTTCACATGAAGTACGACCATAGATACGCATAGGCAGCGTTGCTACTTCATCATCACCGTCAAAGATAGGAGCTACAGTAATGCCATTCGCAGTACCACAGTCTGACTGGTGGATGATCACGTCCTGAGATACGTCTACGAGCTTACGTGTCATGTATCCGGAGTCAGCAGTCTTAAGCGCTGTATCCGCGAGTCCCTTACGAGCTCCGTGAGTGGAAATAAAGTACTCTAGTACTGATAGACCTTCACGGAAGTTCGAAGTGATCGGGCGTTCGATAATCTCACCAGATGGCTTAGCCATAAGTCCACGCATTCCTGAGAGCTGCTTGATTTGTGCCTTATTACCACGGGCACCAGAGTCAACCATCATGAAGAGCGGGTTAGCGAGTTTCGTTCCATCGTTATGCTCTAGCTTGCGGTAGAGTGCATTCGCGATATTGTCAGTAGCGTGGGTCCATACGTCCACTACCTTTTGGTAGCGCTCGTTGTTAGTAACCACACCGTTCTTGTAGAGTTTTTCTACTTTTTCGATCTGCTCGTATGCTTTTCTAAGCTCTTCTGGCTTCTCTTCTGGGATTACCATGTCAACTAGACCAATGGATGTTCCTGAGCGAGTTGCCTCTGTGAATCCGAGTGTCTTGAGCTCATCAAGTGCGAGAACAGTCTCGTCTTTACCAGAAACCTGGTAACAACGCCAGATGACGTCACCGATCTGCTTCTTACCAACAGTGAAGTTCATGAAACCAAGGCCTTCAGGCCAGATCTCGTTAAAACGCACACGTCCTGGTGTGGTCTCAATGATCTTCTTATCAGCATCACCGAATACAGTATCCTTCTCGAAGTCCGGGTTACGAACACGGATGAGATCATGGTACTTCAGCTTGCGAGATGCGATAGCGAATTCAACTTCTGTAGTACTCTCAAAGAGAGGAAGGTGATTTTCCTTCTGCTCTTCTATTTCCTTAGCAGTACGCTGGCGGAGGTAAGTGAGGTAGTATGTACCAAGAATAATATCCTGAGACGGTGTAGTGATCGGCTTACCAGATGATGGTGAGAAGATGTTGTTAGGCGCTAGCAATAGCTGGCGACACTCCATCTGTGCCTCAATAGAGAGTGGCACGTGAACCGCCATTTGGTCACCATCGAAGTCAGCATTGTATGCTGTACAGACGAGTGGGTGAACACGGATAGCAGATCCCTCAATAAGAACTGGCTCGAATGCCTGGATAGACAGTCTGTGCAGAGTAGGCGCACGGTTCAGCATCACTGGGTGACCTTTTGTAACTTCAGCGAGGATGTCCCAAACTTCAGTCGTCTTCTTATCGATCATCTTCTTAGCAGAACGCACGGTGTGGCAGTAACCAAGTTCCTTGAGTCTACGGATGATGAATGGCTCGAAGAGTGTAAGCGCCATCTTCTTAGGAAGACCACACTGACTAAGCTTAAGCTCAGGACCAACAACGATCACGGAACGACCAGAGTAGTCAACACGCTTACCGAGTAGGTTCTGACGGAAACGTCCACCCTTACCTTTGAGCATATCTGAGAGTGACTTAAGCGCTCTGTTACCAGCACCAGTTACAGCTCTACCATGACGGCCGTTATCGAAGAGTGCATCCACCGCTTCTTGAAGCATCCGCTTCTCGTTACGGATGATAACCTCTGGAGTCTTGAGCTGAAGTAGGTTGAGAAGACGGTTGTTACGGTTGATCACACGACGGTATAGGTCGTTAAGATCAGATGTAGCGAAGCGTCCACCTTCTAGTGGAACAAGTGGTCTAAGATCTGGTGGAATCACTGGAAGTGAATTCATGATCATCCACTCAGGACGTGTCTTAGAGGTCAGGAATCCCTGCGTAAGCTTAAGGCGCTTAGCAAGCTTCTTCATTGTCTGCTTAGAACGAGTGTTCTCCATTTCTTCCTCGAGCTGCTCAAGGAGCTTAGCAAGGTCGATCTGGCCCAGAAGATCCTGAAGAGCTTCTGCACCCATTGCTGCGCGGAATGAATCCTCGCCGTAGTCGTCTTCCGCATCACGGAGTTCTGACTCAGTGAGGAGCTGGCTGTGCTCGAGTGGTGTATCACCTGGCTCAGTCACGATGTAGTCCTCATAGTAAATCACACGCTCAAGGTGACGGGCACTCATGTCGAGCATGAGACCGATTCTTGAAGGCATACACTTGTAGAACCAGATGTGACTCACAGGAACTGCAAGCTCGATATGGCCCATGCGCTCACGACGTACGCGTGAGAGCGTTACTTCTACACCACAGCGGTCACAGATGACGCCCTTGTGCTTCACACGCTTGTATTTTCCGCAACTACATTCCCAGTCACGTGATGGACCGAAAATTCTCTCACAGAAAAGACCACCTTTTTCAGGCTTAAACGTTCTGTAGTTAATTGTTTCAGGGTTCTTTACTTCCCCTTTTGACCATCCACGGATGATCTCAGAGTTCGCCACAGTGATAGCTACGTGGTCAAATGACTCTGGTCTGTCGTCTACTCCGAAGAGCTCGCGTAAATTAGTTTCAACACTCATGATATTATTTAAATAGTTATATGTTAATGTTTAGGTTGTCTGTGTTGATGTTAGAGAGTGAGGTCATCGAGATTGAAATCATCATCCGCTCCGACTGCTTCTTCAGTCTCCTTAGCAATGAGTCCCTTACCTGGCTTGACGTCCAGACCGAGTGACTGCATCTCTTTCATGAGAACGTTAAATGACTCCGGAGTTCCTGCCTCTAGGTTGTTATCGCCTTTTACGATAGCCTCATAGATACGAGTTCTTCCTTGAACGTCATCTGACTTCACAGTAAGCATTTCCTGGAGTGTGTAAGCAGCACCATATGCTTCAAGTGCCCATACCTCCATCTCACCGAATCTCTGACCACCATACTGTGCCTTACCACCCAACGGCTGCTGAGTAACAAGTGAGTATGGTCCAACTGCACGTGCGTGAATCTTGTCCGCCACTAAGTGACCGAGCTTTAGCATGTAGATCATTCCTACAACAACTGGCTGATGGAATGCATCTCCAGTACGGCCGTCATAGAGAGTGGATTTACCACCCACTGTGCCGTCCTTACCATCACCGATCCATGTATAGCCGTCCACTTTCTTAGCTTCTGACATAAACTCCCAAATACGAGCCTCAGGGATACCATCGAAAATCGGGGTAGCCACTGTGAATCCGAGTGCCTTTGCAGCCACACCTAAGTGAGTTTCAAGCACCTGTCCCACGTTCATACGAGATGGAACACCGAGTGGATTCAAGCAGATATCTACTGGAGTACCGTCGTCTAGGTATGGCATGTCCTCTTCAGGAACAATCGTTGCGATAACTCCTTTGTTTCCGTGACGACCAGCCATCTTATCACCTACAGAAAGCTTACGCTTCTTAGCAACATAGACTTTTACTTCCTTAACAACACCAGGATTCACTTCATCACCAGATTCCATCTGGTCAAGTCTGCGCTCACGGTCTGTGTCTAGCTCCTGGAAGCGTGACTCAAATGATGAGATGATCTCAAGGATCTTGTTGCGGATAGGTGATGGATCAATCTCGATGTGGTCGTGGATCGCTGCAAGCTTACGAAGAAGTGTCTTCGTGATCTTACGGTTAGCCGGGATGATAATCTCACCAGACTGTGCGTTCACTACATCAAGAGGAATTTTCTCTCCTAGTAGGATGTCAGAAAGCTTCTCAGTGAGCTGGTCAGTGAGAGCGTCCTTCTTCTTCTTGTAGTCAGTGTTTATCTTCTTAAGCTGCTTCTTTAGCTCCTCTGGATTACCGCCTTCAGCCTTACGCTTAGCGAGTCCATGAGTAGAGATACGGATGTCCTGAACGATACCGATAGTACCAGATGGTACACGTAGTGATGAGTCCTTCACATCTGCGGCCTTCTCACCGAAGATAGCGCGAAGAAGTCTCTCTTCCGGTGCTAGCTCAGTCTCAGACTTAGGAGTGATCTTACCTACGAGGATATCGCCAGGCTTCACCTCAGCACCAATACGCACAATGCCGTCATGGTCGAGATTCTTCAGAGCTTCCTCACCTACGTTTGGAATATCACGAGTGATCTCTTCAGGTCCTAGCTTAGTATCACGAGCGATACACTCATACTCAGAAATGTGGATAGATGTATAAACATCTTCCTTCACCACTCTCTCTGAGATTACAATAGCATCCTCAAAGTTATATCCGTTCCAAGGCATGAATGCCACGAGAACGTTACGACCTAGAGCTAGTTCACCGTTTTCAGTGTTAGGTCCATCAGCCATACACTGACCAATCTTCACCTTATCACCACGTTTGACGATTGGCTTCTGGTTCATACAAGTTCCAGCGTTTGAGCGCATGAACTTACGAAGTGGGTAAACGAAGATTCCATTTTCAGGATCACTCTTCACAGAAGTAGTGTCTGAGAGGAATGCCTCATCACTCACAGGAAGAACACCGTCCTTAGTGACGACGATCATTTCACCAGTAGATGCAGCTACCACACCGTTAGACTCGGAAGTCACTACGGCACGAGAGTCAGATGCAGCCTTAGCCTCTAGACCTGTACCCACGAGTGGAGCATCAGATACGAGGAGTGGCACGCCCTGGCGTTGCATGTTAGATCCCATAAGCGCGCGGTTCGCATCATCATGCTCAAGGAACGGGATGAGACCCGCAGCTACAGAAACTAGCTGTTTCGGTGAAACGTCCATGTAGTGAACTGTGGATGGATCCATCTCTAGGAACTCACCACGCTCACGTGCTGTGATACGCTTGTTGAGGAAATTCCCCTTCTTATCAAGCGGGTTATTCGCCTGTGCAATGAGGTAGTTCTCTTCCTGATCCGCTGTTAGGTACTCGATATTGTTAGTAACAATACCTTTCTCTACCTTGCGGTATGGAGTCTCGATGAAACCAAACTCGTTGATACGAGCATAGGTACACATAGAGTTAATAAGACCAATGTTTGGTCCCTCCGGAGTTTCAATCGGGCAGATACGTCCATAGTGAGATGGATGCACGTCTCGTACTTCGAATCCCGCACGGTCACGGTTCAATCCACCAGGTCCAAGTGCAGATAAACGACGCTTGTGAGTAAGCTCAGCAAGTGGGTTAGTCTGGTCCATGAACTGGGAAAGCTGAGAACGGCCAAAGAAGTCACGCACTACTGCAGAAAGCGCCTTCGGGTTAATTAGTTTCTGCGGAGTCATTCCCTCGATATTTACATCAAAGAGAGTCATACGCTCTTTCACAAGGCGCTCAGTTCTAGCAAGACCTACGCGACACTGGTTAGCAAGAAGCTCGCCAACTGCACGCACACGACGAGATCCAAGGTGATCAATATCATCAAGAACACCGTCGCCCTTCTTACACTTAAGAATGTACTTCACTGCATTGAGGAAGTCTTTGCCTACCATTGTACGCTCAGTTGCTTCTACATCGATGCCCAGCTTCTGGTTGATCTTGTAACGTCCCACGCGAGTGAGGTCATACTTCTTAGGATCAAAGAACAGACGTTTGAGTAGCGCACGTGCATTCGCTGCTGTCGGAGGATCTCCTGGACGAAGCTTGCGGTACATATCCTTAAGAGCAGATTCCTCATCATGTGATGGGTCCTTCTTAAGTGATTTAAGAATAATCTCGTCCTGACGGGAGTCGATCACTTCGATGTCTTTAATTTTTAGAGCGATAAGCTGCTTCACCACACCGATAGTAAGTGGCTCATACTTCTTAGCGATGACTACTTCACCATCCATGATGTCTTCAAAAACAACACGTGAGGAAAGCTCCTCTTCGTCCATTTTCGCAGAAAGCTTAAGTTTCTCGATATCATAGAACTCCTGCACGATAGAACGCGTATCAGGGTACCCAAGAGCACGGAGGAACGTGGTAGCCAGGAACTTACGACGTCTACGGCGACGATCTAAATACACATAAAGGAGATCATTCGTGTCAAACTGAGTCTCAAGCCATGATCCGCGGTCAGGGATAATGCGGAATGAGAAGAGCTCTTTACCATTTAGATGGTAAGACTTCTCAAAACAGATGCCTGGTGAACGGTGAAGCTGTGAAACGATAACACGCTCAGCACCGTTTATCACGAAAGTTCCACGGCGAGTCATCATAGGCAGCTCGCCCATGTAAACACGCTCTTTCTTAGTACCGGTCTCGTCCTTGAGCTTAAACGTAACATAAAGTGAAGCACTAAAGCTCTCACCAGTCTGGAGTGATTCTAACGCAGTAGCCTTAGGCTCCTCGATGTCGTAGGCAAGAAAATCTAATTCGATTGTCTCGTCATAACTATTAATAGGGAACACCTCCATGAGCACAGCCTGCAGGCCAGTCTCAATACGCTGACTAGCAGGTACATCTTTCTGAAGAAAATCTTCATATGATTTTGACTGAACCTCAATAAGGTTCGGTGGTTCGATCGCTTCCTCAATGGATCCAAAATAGAGTCTCTCGGGCATAATAATTTGTAGTTGATTTATCGGTTATTACCAGTTTTCAGCCTCGCGTCTTAGACTTGAAAATTGGTGATGGTTGTTAGATGTATAGCCGCTTCTGTTATATTGCATCTACACTGAGCGTCCTCAGGCATTTCCGCTGAACAGAATGCAATCATTTTTGAACTTATTTTTTTCAAAAAAAACTGGATTCTAATCACAAGATCGTATGTTTTTGTCGTTGATTTTTCTATTTCACTTCATTTCTAAGCACCCGTAGGCGCAAAAAGGCGGCCCCGATTCTATCCGAAGCCACCTTATTGATAAATTACATTTAATGTTATGTTATATAATGACTTACTGACATGATCGCTGGTGAAAATCCAATAGAATTCATCATATTATTTGAAAGTTTTTGTGAGTTTGAGAACACGGAGAGACTAAATACATACTTTTTTAACATAAGTCAATCCGATTTTCACTCAAGCCCGTTTCACGCGTGTTGTCTCATTGAAGCGGACACCGAAAAAATCTAGTCTTGCCGAGAATAGCTCCCGTTACCTCATAAATGAGGACACTCTACACCTACCATTGCAATGAGTGAATCCACCGCTAGGCGCTACGATAAAGAATATCTAGAGGTTCACTGTCCTGATACTGAATTGGACAATTTACGAGCACTCCTAATAGATGAAAAACATCTTGGGAAGCACGGATATGTGAGCTAATTATGTGAAGTTGTACGACAACTTTAAGCTTTTTCTAAATAGCCCAAAATCTATGATGATTATGCATAAAAGACAGAAGCGTCCTAATGAATAGGTGGACGTCACCCCCATATACTAAAAACTGAAACCATAATCATCTTGATTCCTTATAGCTTAAGAGCTTTACTAGATAAATGCTACTTAAGTTACTTCTACCTATCACCTCACTCGCCCTTACTACTATAATCTGTGCTGAAACTAAACCAAACGTTGTTCTCATTTTAGCCGATGACTTAGGTTATGGTGATGTTTCTAGCTACAACCCCGAGTCTAAGATCCAAACTCCAAACATTGACACTTTAGCTAAGGATGGAATCTCATTCACAGACGGACACAGTAATTCATCAGTCTGCACCCCCACACGCTACGGGACACTCACTGGCCGCTATGCATGGAGATCCAGACTTAAAAAGGGAGTGCTCTTTGGATATAGCTCACATCTCATAGAGCCAGATCGTGTCACTATGGCCTCTTTACTAAAGAAGGCCGGCTATAACACTGCCTGTATTGGAAAATGGCACCTCGGTATGGACTTCGTGAAGATCAAAGGGAATCAATATGATTTCAATCAGCCGATTAAGAATGGCCCGAATGCTGTTGGTTTTGACTACTTCTTAGGTATCTCAGCATCACTTGACATGCCTCCTTATGCGCTCATTGAGAATGATAAATTTCTACAAAACCCAACTGACCACCATCCTGGAGGCGGGAAAGGCAAAGTAGGATTCACAAGACCTGGTGAAATAAGTCCAGACTTCAAGCATGTAGATTACCTACCTGATCTCGCTAGAAGAGCATCTGGCTGGATCGCAGAGCAGGCGAAGCTAGACAAACCATTCTTCCTCTATATGCCGCTCCCTTCACCACATAAGCCAGCCTTCCCTAGCCCTGAGTTCAAGGGAAAATCCGGGATAGGCGACTATGGTGACTACGTCGTAGAAACAGACTGGGCAGTAGGCCAAGTCATTAAAACCTTAAAAGAAACTGGGGCGTACGAAAACACTCTCATTATCTTTACCAGCGATAACGGCTCATTCGCTGTTCCTGATCAATATTTCGTGGCTCAGACTGGGCATAAAGTAAATAAGCACTTTAGAGGACAGAAAACTGACCTCTATGAAGGAGGTCACCGAGTCCCTTTCATCCTAAGCTGGCCTCAAGGATACATAGCTAATAAAGGGAAAACCTCCTCCCAGACAATTTGCTCTATTGATCTGTTAGCTACAGTTAAAAATATTATCCACCCAGAAGAACAGACTCATGAAGACGGAGTCAGCTTTAACGCTCAGCTCACAGGTGATCTAACAGCAGAAAACACTAAAAAATTAGCAACCATCCACCATTCAGTCTCTGGGCTCTTCGCCATCCGTGCCGGCAAGTGGAAATTAATAGAAACTAATGGCTCTGGTGGCAGAACCAGAGATAAAGTAAAAACTAAAGGGCAGCTCTTCAACATGGAAGATGACCCTAGCGAAACGACTAATCTCTATGAGAGTCACCCAGAAGTTGTAGAAAAGCTTAGCGTAATGCTCGATGAAATCAGAAAAAAATGAATAATTTTTAACAACCACGCGTACTTCTAATCTAGACAATTTAACATCAAATCACATTATGAAAATAATCCTCGCCTTTATCACTAGCATCATCATCAGCTTAACTGCTATTGCAAACGAAAAGCCTCATGCCGTCGTCATAGCAGGAACCCATCACTATTCTCCGAATAAAACAATGCCCTTGTTCGCTGCAGAGATAGAGAGACTAGGCTTCAAGACTACCGTCATCAATCCAAACTGGGATCCTGAGAAAGATAAGCGCGGACTACCTGGACTGGAAGCTCTCGCTGATGCTGATGTTGCTGTATTTTTTGTCCGCTTTTTAAAGCTAGAAGACGAGCAGCTGCATCACATCAATAGTTATTTAGAATCAGGAAAACCTGTAGTCGGCTTTAGAACCAGCACACACGCATTTAACTACCCTAAGACACACAAGAACGTAGAACTAAATAACTCCTTCGGAAAAGACGCGCTAGGGACACCTTATCAAGTTCACCTCAACGGGAAAACCTCTGTTAAGCTAATTGAAAGCGCTGAGAAGCATCCTATCCTAACTGGAGTAGATCCACAGACTACCTGGACATCACCAGGCACACTCTACCTCACAGCTCTCGAAGAAGGAATAGAGCCTTTACTACAGGGAACAGGAAAACCGAAAAAAACGGGGCAAAAAATAACTCCTTTCGGTACTTTTGACTTAAAAGCTGAAATGACAGACACCATCGCCTGGACATGGAAAAATAAATGGGGTGGACGCACTTTCACTACCTCACTTGGCCATGAAGGTGACTTCGCCGTCCCTCAGTCTATGCGAGTCATGGTAAATGGCGTCTTCTGGGCAGCAGAGCAAACAATTCCTGATGCAACTACCGAGGTGAAGACATTCAAATTAGTAAAAACAGCAAAAAAGAAACGCACACCTAATAATAAATAGTTCAATATTATAACTGAACCACGCTCTGGCATGCGCCAGCCCTATCGGTGCCGATCACTTCAATACTCGCTTTTTGTTGATCACTTAGCTTGAGAGAAAACGAATTAAGGCTTTCTTTTTACCCTTCTCAAAGTGTAAAAGATCACCTGTATCAGCATTGAGAACAATGCTTACGTAACAATGCTTTCCAAGGTAAGCGTCTTAAAACGTAAGCGTCTTAAAATTGGCCTAACCCCCATATTTCATCTTAAAAAATACGCTCGTTAGTTGGAACCTTTATTGCTAAAGGATTTTCGCAAAAAAACTAACCACTAACGAGCATGACAGATTGTAACCAAATTATTTTCCCTTTTGCAAGTAGCCAAAA
>CALJOJ010000015.1 GCA_937981665.1 uncultured Rubritalea sp. | reverse complement strand
CACTGGAGGGAGTAGCGATAGCTGTGCCTAAAAAGGATGAAAACGCCCTCAATTGGAGCTATTCATCAGATACGCAGCCTAAACTCTAAGCTAAAGAACCAGCACCAATCCTAAACACCCTATCGTGAAATATTCGGGTTAGAGGTATCCATAACCTCCCCCTCAACTTATCAAATGCGTAAAACTACTCTAAAGCTCTGAGGTGTGCCTTCACACATTGAGCCAGACTCTCATGCGCATAGCCTCCTTCTAGAACCGACAGTAACCGACCATCACAGAACTCATCCGCATAACCTCTCACGAGCTTCGTCAGCTCAGTGAATCCAGCTACAGTAAATGTCAGCTCAGCTAATGGATCACCTGCTATGGCGTCAAAGCCAGCCGAAATAATAATCAAATCAGGCTTAAATTTCACCAATGCATCACGCAGTGGCTTCCCCCAGTATTCGATAACTTCACCGTCTCCTGCACCAGCAACTAAGGGAAAATTTAAATTTGCCCCCTTTGCCTTACCCTTGCCTTTCTCAGAAGCTAGTCCTGTATGTGGGAAAATTCCGCCCTGATGTGTGGAACAGTAAAAGACACTCGGATCATCATAGAAAATATCCTGAGTCCCATTACCATGGTGCGCATCCCAATCAAGGATCGCTACCTTCTTATAGGCAACGTGCTTCTGTGCATAGCGTGCTGCAATTGCTACATGGTTAAAAATACAAAAACCCATCCCCTGAGATACTCCTGCATGATGTCCCGGCGGACGCACAGCACAGAAAGCACGCGATATCTTACTTCTCTTATTCGCTATTTCATCCACTGCATTTAGCACCGCACCCGTTGCCGCCTGCACCACCTCATAAGAAGCATCACTAACAGCCGTATCTCCTGTACGTAGAGTCTCTGCAAAATGTTCAATATCGTACTTCGCTAGATCATGATACTCAGCACTATGGACTAATAAAAATTCATCTGCCGTAGCGTCACGTTCTTTAATTTTTTCATGCTTGAAACGTGATGACTTCAGCATATCTAAAACCGCCTGATAGCGCTCAGCAGACTCGGTATGAAGCGCTCCAGTATCGTGCTCTAACATCTTCGTTGATTTAAAAATTCCTAATCTCTTCTGATCTGGAGACACTTGACTACCCTCACCTGTCTGGAGCACTCCTTTGCGTTTCTCCTTAGCCACCCGCTGTGTCTTCTTGGCTACCTTGCTCGTATCCATCCAGAACTCATCACTATCATCATCAAGATAGGATTTACGCTCAGCTCCCAGCTTCTTAAAGAGACTAGCCATCGACTTATTCTCCTTCAGCACACTCGCCCAGAATACATCTACCCCACGCTCCTTAGCGATCTCCGCCATTTCTCCTAATAAGAAATTCCCCATCCCCCAGCGACGCGTCTTCTCATGTACTAAGAAAGAAACCTCCGCAGTCTGCTCACCACTCTCAGACTTCTTATCTAAATAAAATCTACCCGTAGCTCGTAGCGACTCACGGTAATGATCTCGGTAAAATATCCCCAGCGCCAAGTCCTTATCCTGCGAGACACTAGCTAACTGATAAGCACTCGTCTCATCCAAATCTGGCTTTGCATGACCATACCTGAGGCGGATCGTCTCTTTATCTTGTGAGTAGAAAAACTCCTGGATCGACCGTAGGTCACTCGGCTGAATAGGCCGCATCACATACCCCACACCGCCAAACTTCACCTTCTTTGACTCGATCTCCTGCCTATCAGAATAAACATTAGTAGGCGAAAAACTAAACGTCTTAGGGATCCACCCCTGACTACGTGCACCTTCTAGCAGGTCCTCTCGGAACTTAGGATGAGCCACCTCTACTAATCGTAACGCACGCTGACGGATAGACTGCCCTAGGAGATTCGCCACTCCGTACTCCGTCACTACATAATGTACATCACCACGAGAGGTACAGACACCGCTACCTGTGGTAAGTCCAGTTACGATCCTAGATTGATCCTCAGCTTCGTTCGTAGAAGTCATTACAATAATCGGTAACCCTCCTTGACTCGCCGATGCTCCACGGATGAAATCCTGAATAGCACCCACTCCACCGTAAAAGTGATGCCCACGTGAGTCTCGCACCACCTGACCAGTTAGATCGATCTCGCGTGCTCCATTGATCGCTACCATATTTTTTTGTCGACCTATTCTGTTAGGATCATTCGTCCACTCACTCTTATGTAGCTCAAACTCAGGATTCTCTCTAACAAATTTATAAAGTTCACTTGAGCCTAAGCAATGTGACGCCACAGATACCCCCTTCTGATAAGTTTTCATCGCATTATTCACCACTCCCTTCTTCATCAAGCGCATCATTTCATTCGTAAAACAGCCCGTATGGATGCCCAGATCCTGATGTTTATGGAGTTTCTTCAAAACGGCTTGCGGACTATTTCCCATGCTCGCTTGGATCGTAGCCCCATCATCTATAAGCTGAGCAGCATACTCTCCAGCGCGTAAATGCTTGTCACTAAATTCCCATTTATCCTGCACCCGTGGAGCTGCAGACCGCTCCACCACGAAGTCTAATTTCTTGATAGAGATAACAGTATCACCGTGAGTACGCGGCATCTTCTTATTCATCTGCGCCACCACATACTTCGCATTCTTCACAGCAGACACCACCGCGTCAGCACTCAGACCTAGAGATACCATACCAGCAGCATCCGGCTCACCTACCTGTACAAGTGCTACATCTAGCGGCAAAATTCCCCGTGAGAACAAACGCGGAATATCCGAACTCGGAGCTGGTGTGTAGTCAGCCTGACCACGCTCCACGGCCTCACCGATAGCACGCGACATGAAAAATGAATTAGTTCTAAACGAACCTTGGTACTTAGGGTCAATCCAAGGTGTCTCCCCAACAGTATGAACATGGCATAATTCCACATCCTTGAAATCATCTGCATGGCTGAGTAAATCATCAATCAATGCAAATGGAACACAAGCTCCGCCACTTATGAATGCGCGCCCACCGTGTGGTAAAATTTTCTGCCAAGGAATCTCCATACCGTGAAGTTATACGACGCAGCATGAAAGACTCAAGAACAGATACTAGCTTTGCTAGATTCTCATCTAACAAAGCCAGTGAAAATACTATAGATCGCGGTCTCTGTATGTTGGGAATGTCTTTCCTCTGAGCTTAGCGCTCTTCAGATCTCTACTGATGTTATCCGCATCATTCTCATTCACCTGCACAAGACAATGCTTAGGGAACATACGGATTCTTCCGAGTGATCCATTTTTGATATTACACTCAGAATAGATCATCCCAGCTATCTCACCAGGATTCACTCCAAGCTTGCTACCAAGACCGATAAAGAGCTGGGTCATGCCCTCTTTTAGTTGAGGATCATTACGTCTCTCACCTTCACGCTCACGACTTCTATCAGACCTCTCCCTGCGCCCACCTCTTTCACCACTGTCGCGGTCTCCACCACGCTCACGGCGATCTCCTCTATCAGATCTATTATTACCACGGTCACGGTCACGACGATCATTGCCGCCTCTATCACCACCAGGTCTGTCTTCTTGGATGTCATCACCTTCTTTACCTTGAAGGTCTTTAAGCTGTGAGAAAAGCGCTGATGCTATATCAGTAGCTGTGTGACCAGCTTCTAACAAGCGATCTATGTAATGCTTATAGTCCTTATAACCACCAGCTTCGATCTTAGTCCTCACAGACTCGAAGAGAATGTCAGCACGCTTTCCTTCCACATCTTCCTTAGATGGGATACGCTCACGACGGATCTTCTGACGGATAAATTTCTCAATTCCGTGTAGTCTATATACGTCCTTACCAAAGACAAAACTAACAGCATTACCTTCCCTACCTGCACGTCCAGTACGCCCGATACGGTGGATGTAATCCTCAAAGTCCTGTGGTAAGTCGAAGTTAAACACTGCGTCAACATCATCTACATCAAGACCACGAGCAGCCACATCAGTAGCCACGAGAACCTCAACGGTTCCATCACGGAAACGCTTCAATACACGTTCACGCATCTGCTGAGTCACGTCACCGTGAAGCCTATCCGCTGCATAACCACGAGCCAAGAGAGCTTCAGTAGTCTCATCCACATTACGCTTCGTGTTACAGAAGACTACTGAGAGACGAAGAGTCATCGTATCTAATAAACGAGAAAGTACTTCCACCTTAGAGCGGTTTCTTACTTCATAGTATGTTTGGTCAATTCTCTCAACCGTACGTGTTTTCCTTTCTACTTCAACAGTAGCTGGGTTCTTACCAAAAGTCTTGATCAGCCTCTCAACATTACGATTCATCGTAGCCGAGAAGAAAAGCGTCTGACGCTTCCCTTTGATTTGGCCTAAAATTTCTTCCATATCCTCACGGAAGCCCATATCTAACATACGGTCCGCTTCATCGAGAATAACGAGTTTTAGATCATTCGTACGCAGTGTGCCACGGCGTAAGTGATCCATCAGCCTTCCTGGAGTACCTACCACCATCTGTGAACCACGAAGGCCCTTGATCTGGCGGTCGATCGGTGCACCACCATAGATAGGTACGGCACGCATTGCAGTTAGGTTCTTACCTAGCTTCTGTACCTCTTCACACACCTGAACACAGAGTTCACGTGTAGGAGACAGGATGAGAACCTGTGGGTTAGTATTATCCAGGTCGATTAATTCTAGAGCAGGCAACGTAAATGCAGCCGTCTTTCCTGAACCAGTCTCAGAGAGACCTACGATGTCGTCACCAGCTAAAATACGTGGGATTGCTGTTGCTTGGATTTGTGATGGTTGCTCATACCCAAGCGCTTTTACAGCGTCGAGTAAAGGCTTGGAGAGAGCTAAGTCCTCAAAGGTAATATCTTCTTTCATAGTAATGTGTCGGTTATATTTCCAGTCCTCTTGACTGGGTGGCCGCACATGATCTAACTACGTCTTCACTGAAGAAGGTAAATAACCTATCAAATAGCGGCTCATGAGGTAAATTGAACCTCTAACGAGGTCTCCTTGACTCCATGTCGTTGAAATTGCAACATTAAAGTCATTTAAACTAAGTATTTATCAAGAACCTAAACTACCAACACTTATCGAAGCTTACCTCCATTCACCCTTCCTACTTGCATAATGTAATGCACTTTGTAGATTATAGCTATGGCAGCATCCGTTGACTTACATAAAATTTCCAGATTTGCAAACATCGCAATCCCTCTACTCGCTGTCATATTCTTCTTTGGCGGGCATTTTATACATTTCTATATTCACTTCCTCACCGTCGTCTTTATCATTCTAACGGTGATTAATATTTTCTACCTCCATATCCAGAAAAAGCATACTATTCTAAGAAATTTTGGAATCCTCGGTCAAGCACGCTATATGCTAGAAAGCATAGGACCTGAGATGCGTCAGTACTTGTTCGCAAGCGACACTGAAGAACGCCCATTCAACCGTGTAGAAAGATCCGAGATCTACCGTAAGTCAAAAGGCATCGACTCAGCCTCATCATTTGGCTCTCAGATGGACTTCGATAACTCAGAGGTGAAGATCCGCCACTCGATGTATCCAGTAGATAAACAAGACATCAAGCCATTCTCTCTAACATTTGGTGAAGAGCGCGGAGTCAAAGAAACCTATACCATCACCAAGCCCTATCTCATCAGCGCCATGAGTTATGGAGCACTCGGGAAAAATGCGATTCAAGCACTAGCCAGAGGCGCTCGTCTCGCAGGTATTCCGATGAATACTGGCGAAGGTGGCATTCCAAAGTATCACATGGAAGAAGGTGGTGAACTCGTATTTCAGATCGGCACCGCCAAGTTTGGTGTCAGAAATGATGACAGTTCACTCAATCAAGAGAAATTAATCAAACTCTGCACAGATCCCTCTATTAAAATGATAGAGATCAAGCTCTCTCAGGGGGCAAAACCAGGTAAAGGTGGACTCCTTCCAAAAGAAAAGATCACTGAAGAAATCTCTAAACTCCGGGGCGTTCCTCAAGGCGAAGACGTTATTTCCCCCGCTCACCACATCGAGTGTACCTCTAAGCAAACCACTGTTGCCTTTATCAAGCATGTGCAAGACACCGTCGACATTCCAGTAGGCATCAAGCTTTGCATGGGCAAGACCTCCGAGTTCCGAGATATGGTGAAGGAAATGAAGAACCAGCAAGTGTACCCTGACTTCATCGCTATCGATGGTGCCGAGGGTGGAACTGGTGCGGCGCCAAAAGCCTTCATGGATGGCTACGGAATGCCCCTCTACGCTTCCCTATTTGCCGCGAACCAGATCCTCACCGAGCAAGGTGTTAGAGACAAGCTTAAGCTATTAGCCTCAGGTAAGCTAATCAACTCTAGTAAGCAATTCGTAGCGCTCGCACTCGGAGCCGATGCTATTTATAATGCCCGCGGCTTCATGCTCTCACTTGGTTGTATACAAGCGATGCTCTGTGGAAATAATACCTGTCCGGTAGGCATCACCACCCATGATCCAGCCCTCCAGAAAGGTCTCATTGTCGAACAGAAAGCCCAGCGGATTGCCAACTATGTTAAAGGTCTCGAATACGATTTCTACGAAATGTTAGCAGCCTCAGGTATCCGCGATGCCAAGGATCTGAACATCGAACAACTCTATATTCCTAACGACACCGCACTTGCCGATCAAATCACCACACTCCTTTCCACCACTAAATAGTCATAACGTAACTGTAAAATGAAGACTCAACATATCATCAGCTGGATACTGCAGCTCGTTATCATCGCGGTGCTTATCCCCTCCGCCTACATGAAGCTCACAGGGGCTCCAGACTCAGTGTCCATATTCACACAGCTTGGCATGGAGCCATACGGACGCTATATCATTGGTTTTCTTGAAGCCTCAGCTTGCTTACTACTCGTCACCCCTAACTCAGCAGCACACGGCAGCCTACTTACAATATGCATCATGCTCGGAGCTGCTCTCGCTCACCTTACGAAGATTGGCTTCAACAGCTCATCTTGTTTTAGCTGCCTCGTCATACTCATCATCTCGGCCATCGTCACTTACCTTCGTAGAATGCAGATTAAGAGCATCGCGCGGATGCTAAATTAAAACAAAATTCCCACTTTACCTAAATTCTCTAACAAGTCACAATCTAAGAATGAACATATCACCTGCTCCACTATCTCACATCCATCCTAATAAAAGACTAGGTATGCTGCTACTAGTCTCAGGGCCATCAGGATCAGGCAAGACCACACTCTGCCGACGCGCTGCCACAGCAGGCATTGCTAACTACGCCATATCCTGCACCACCAGACCATCACGTCCAGGTGAAGAACACGGCATTGATTACTTCTTTCTTAGCGTCGATGAATTTAAAACCAAAATAGCTAATGATGAACTACTCGAATACGCTGAAGTCCATGGAAATTTTTACGGTACGTTAAAGTCAGAAGTATTCTCCTACATCGAAAATGGTAAAGACGTAGTCATGGACATCGATGTGCAAGGTGCTGAACAAATCAGAACTTGTCTAGAAGCTAAAGTCCAACTAGCATTAGTAGACCTTTTCGTCATGCCAGACAGTGAAGAAGAACTCCGTAAACGTCTCAATGAAAGAGGAACCGATAGCGATGAGGTCATCGAGAAACGCATGCGTAACTCACTAAAAGAAATGCAACAGTGGACAAAATATACCTATTGTATTCTCTCCAATGACCGCGAAACCGACTATAAAAAGTTTGCCTCTATATTAAGCACAGAGAGTCTCAGCGTAAGCCGTATTATTCACTAATAGCGTTCCTCTGAGCACTCGTCTCTACCTCCTTACTTTTCTTTTGCACTTTTTTAGTTTGCCTTTTCTTAGGATGAGCCTCGTAGACTCCTTGCTGCGCTGCGCCATCAATGCGATACTCCTCAGGATCTACATCATACCACGTACTATCCGCAACACGTTGATTATCGTATGGTGGAGCAAAAACATCGACCAGTTGAGTGAATTCACGCGCAGCTACACGGTGAATATTTCTCTCCTTTGAAGTCAACGTCGAGACCTTGCCCTTAGCTAATCGTGCATGACTAGTCCGCTTTAGCAGAACATTTTTCTTTAAATCATGCTCTTCTAACAAGTCATAATTCCAA
Organism: uncultured Rubritalea sp.; assembly: GCA_937981665.1. Taxonomy (GTDB): domain Bacteria; phylum Verrucomicrobiota; class Verrucomicrobiia; order Verrucomicrobiales; family Akkermansiaceae; genus Rubritalea. Next base: position 34,506 of record CALJOJ010000015.1, on the reverse strand, counting down.
ACCTCTACCTCACCAGTAGCGCAGAGTAAAACACCTGTCATCTCAGGGTGATCATGATGCAAGATCTGCTCATTTTTTTCAAATTGCACCAAGCTTACTTGAAAATCTAACTGCTTCTCTAAGCGCCCAAAATCCACTCTACCATTCCCCACACCATTCGCCTTCACTCGTTTGAAGGCTGTCGCTAAAAAGGGATCTTTAAGATTCAAACGAGTTGCTATTTCTGCGGCGCGCTTCACATACTCGACCTCATTCCAGTTATCTAAATGTTGCTTTTTCGCTTCTTTTTCAATCTCAGTTAAGAAAGCATCCCAGTTGATAGATCCATCAGCCTTTAACCTTCCCTCATAAGCATTGGCTCGCGTTGCAAATGCGGTGATTGCAGGCAGTGCCATCGACAACCCCAAGAAACCAGGGATTGACGTCTTTATAAAATGTCGTCTGTCATAATCATCCATAACAACATAGTACTTCCAAACTCAAAAAACTCAACTCGAAGCTTTTATTTCAATCAACAATACAAAAGTGAGAGTTATTCTAAACCAAAACTGCGCTTTACCGCACTTCGTTTCAGTGCCAGTTCACGCCATTCATTCACCAGCCTGGAAGCTTCGATCACACCACACCCAGATGGTATCTCCACCTGTTCACCATCCCAGTGAACTCCACGGATAGTCACCACAGCATGAAACACTCCGTCTTCAAGCACTCCGAACGGAGCACCAAACCATGCCGGGCACCCTAACATTTCACGCCAGCGGATAAGATTCCCCATCGTTTCCTCTGTTCTTGGAAGTGGTCCTAATGCCGGAGTGGGATGTAGACGACGCACCAAATCATCAGTATCTTTATCTCCGTACAAGAAGACCTCAATCGGTGTGTGAAAATGCACCAGCACCCCGAGATCTAATATACTCCGCTGACTACGCTTCACCATCCCCATATCTGACAGCTTAGAAACCAAAGTCTGTGCCACAAACTCATGCTCTCGAATCTCCTTCTCATCGTAAGCAAACACTTGCTGTTCAATAGACCTAGCCGTTCCAGCTAATGCCATCGTATTCAGTCTACCCTTTCTTAAGTTAAATAGCACCTCAGGAGTTAGACCACAGAAACCTTTCCCACCCGTTACCCAAGCATACGGATAGAACGCTTCTTCTCCACTCGCAAGTGAGGATAGTAAATCTACTCCCGAGCCTTGTTTAAATCTTCCCGTCTCTACCGCCACAGGTACAGACTTTTCTATCTCACCCTTACCAATCGCCTGATTGATTTCCGAAAAAACCTGAGCAAAACCCTCGGGAGTGAGCTCATCCCACTCCACATCTAGCTCACCACCACCCTCTGAAAATCCTAGTTCCTGAGACAACTCAAACACACTCTCCACCACTTTATAGCTAGCGGGAACCCTCCACGGCTTCGCATCGCTCAATGCAAAGTCATTCACATAAAATGCCACACCACTCTGGGGACAACTCTCTAGTTCAGTAAATGGTCCTTCTCCAAAGAGAACTCTACCATCTCCTTTTTTTAATAGTGCGTAGTCTGTTACTCTTTCAGTCATCTACAGCTACTAAAACTTACCTAGAGTATATCTCCAAGTGTTTTCATCAAAAAAACGATAATCTCAGAGCATTTTTTCTAAGCGGTGATCCAGACCAGACCATTACCGTCATTCACTACCGATAATAACTCTGTATAGAGATCTGTAAATTCCTTAGTGATTCCGACTATTTCACTTAACGTTGGTATATGGTCATCACCATTTTCTTTTTAACCACGACTAAATCTCTAAGCCAAAGAAGTCCTGCATCACCTCACGATACACTTCTAGCTTAAAAGCTGGTAACCACGTAGCATCGAAATCCTCAGGTAAGACCCAGTCAAAATCTCTGAACTCCTTGTTATTACTACCTAGATAAACTCCCTTGGCTTTCTTTTTCAGCACACAGAGAAAATATGTCTGCTTCTGCCCATCCCACTTCTTTTTAAGCTTAGTCTTCGCTGGATAAAAATAATAGTACCCTTCACGGCTCTCCTTCACCTTATAGTCACTCGCTGGTATTCCCACCTCTTCCATAACTTCTCGCTCCAGTGCTTCAAGCTCTGTCTCTTCACCGTCCACACCGCCCTGCGGAAACTGCCACGCCCCACGGTCATTTTTTCGCTCACAGACAAGTATCTCTCCCTCTTTATTGATAATGATAGCGGCTACATTAGGACGAAATTTTGGCATGCCAAAAAATTAAGCATTAATCTCCATTCTGGCAATCTAGCTTTTCATAAAAAATTGTAACTTTACTTCACTATTACCTTAAATTACTAATAATAGCACTTAAGCAACCAACATTAGAATACATCTCTATAATACCATGAATTTCTTCCTCAAACCAATTATCCTCAGCTCACTATTCACCATCACCGCTATCAGCCAGGTCAGCTACGCCCAAGAAGATGATGATAAAAATTCTGACGTAACAACTAGCGCAAAGTCATTCTGGGAAGCAGAGATCCCCGGAGGAAACTACATGGTTTCACTCAGGAGCATTTCATCATTAAGTATTCACTCATACATCGTGAACCAAACATTTATGGTACATGAAGTAAACATTGTGACACCAGGAAATGGACTCGCCAGATTCTATGCCTATGACGTAGCTGGTGAAGGTGGCGCTTCTAATGTGGTTAAAAATGTAATCGATAAAGGTAAAGAAGTCCTTAGCCGTGGCACTGGTCGCACAGGAGTAGATGCGAACACAACAGTAGAGAAGGAATACCCACTCACCACTCACGCGGGAACCATCGAATACAAACTCGTGGACAAGGAAGATCTCGATCAACTTTATAAATCCATACAACGCGCACTAAGAGAGAACAGAGGCCGTAAGTTCACCATTCGCTAATATTTCATAGCTAGCCCTACTACTAGCGCACCACTCACTCGCGGGTAGCAGATTCCATTTGCTATCCGCTTTCATTTTCACCCACTACCTTTCTAGATATCTAGTGATCAGTAAACACACCTTCACCGCTATCGACTTCGAGTCCGCTGGCACCTCAGCAGGCAACACAGACACCCCAGTCCAGGTAGGCACGGCGAGCTGGTCGGCAAAAAATTCTGCTGGAGACGATACTAAGGTGTCACTATCCGACACCTGGATGTCCTACATCCACACTGACAATAAAATCACCTGGGCTGCCCAGCAAGTCCACGGTATCACTAAGGAGCAGCTAAAAGACGCACCCAAACTCATGCTCCTCTGGCCGCAGCTTAAGCTCAGACTAGCAGATAAAGTAGTAGTCGCACACGGCCACGGCACAGAGAAACGCTTCCTCAGAGCATTCCCCGCACACGGCTTCGGTCCATGGGTAGACACCCTCCACCTCAGCCGCGCTGCCTACCCCGAACTAACTGACTACTCATTAGCTAATATTTGTAATTCGCTAAATCTCACTGATGATATAAACCATTTCGCAGACCTCGCCTCAGCAGACCACACCATCATATGGCACGATGCCCTCTATGACTCCATCGCATCCATCATCCTACTACGCCACATCGTCCACACCTTCTCTCTCCATGACTCACCCCTAACTCTCCTCACCCAGCCCAACACCAGCGCATGGCGCAAGAATCAGCGCTAATTTCGACATTTAAATATTTATCATTTCCCCACTTGACGTGTTCACAGAAATAGTGTTCATATAAACTCATGAGCAATTTACTTACATCACGCCAACAAGAAGTATACGACTATCTCAAACGCGAATCTCGCATCACCGGCCTCATGCCATCTACCAGAGAAATCCAAAACTACTTCGGATTTGCCAGCCAGACTGCAGCCATGAATCACCTCCGCGCGCTTGAGAAAAAGCAAGTCATCCAGCGTGTTCCAGGTAAAGCACGTGCCGTCATTTTCCCAGATGAGCTAGACCGTGAGGAGATCGTTGATATCCCTATCTACGGAAATATTGCCGCAGGTATGTCACAAGACGTCGACCACGATAAAGAAGGCTGCCTATCTATCGATATCCGCAGCCTCGGACTCAAGCACAACGCCCGCACCTTTGCCCTTCGCGTCCGTGGTGACTCCATGATTGACGCCCACATCTGTGATGGTGACACCGTCGTACTAGAATTCCGTGAGCCATCCAGAAACGACGTTGTAGCAGCTCTCATCGATGGAGAAACCACACTCAAGCGTTACGTAGTAGAAGACGGTAAACCATTTCTTAGAGCAGAGAACGAAATGTTCCCAGACCTCATTCCAGCACGCGAACTCATCATCCAAGGAGTATTAGTAGCTCTCCTAAGAAACGCTGCTTAAAGATTAGCTTATTAAGCTATCTTTTACTGGCACTATTTCTATCCCGACTCTATAGATGAGTCATGAAGTTACGCAACATAGCACTTTCTCTTTCTTTTTCCCTTCTCGCTAGTAGCACGTTATTAGCTCAGGAAAAGAAGCCTGAAGTGTCCGAAAAAAAGGAACAAACCAAGACAGCTAAGAAGGCTCCGAGCAAAGTTACTGAGAAGAAAATAGAAGCCTCCGTAACGATTAATGGTAAGGTAATAGAGTATACTGTGACCGCCTCTGAGCTGACACTAACAACAGATACGGGTACACCGAGGGCTAAAATTTTCAATGTCAGCTACATCGCCAAGACCGATGCTGACGTCAGTAACCGCCCAGTTATGTTTGCCTTCAATGGAGGTCCTGGATCATCAGCTGTCTGGCTACATCTAGGAGCACTCGGTCCACGTATTGTCCCCAGCTCTCCCGATGGCACAGAGCCTATCAAGCCACCAACCACACTTATTGAGAACCCTTATTCGATCCTCGATGTAGCTGACCTCGTATTTATAGACCCTGTTTCTACAGGTTATTCGCGTCCAGAGAAAGGCGCCAGCAAAGGTGAATTTCATGGAGTCAACGCTGACATTGACTCTGTAGCAGACTTTATTCGTCGCTGGGTATCTGAGAACAAGCGCTGGTCCTCACCTAAGTATCTGTTAGGTGAAAGCTACGGTGGCATAAGAGCTGCGGGGCTAAGTAATACAATACAGAACAAGTACGGCATGCACATGAATGGCATCGTGATGCTCTCCAGCTTACTCGACTATCGCACCCTACTCTCTAGCAGAGGCAATGATCTAAGCTACGCCCTCTTCTTCCCTACACTCTCATCCGTAGCGCACCACCACGGAGTCATCACAGGAGACAGAGATAAAATCTTCGCCGAAGCCAAGAGATTCGCAGATACAGAATATCTAACAGCACTGCACCAAGGTAGAAATATTACAAAAGAAGAGAAGCTTCGTGTAGCTGAAAAAATGAGTACCTTCACAGGCATCGATACAAAGCTCGTTATCAAGTCTAACCTCCGCATCAGTCCCACCTACTTCAGAAAAACCTTACTTCAGGATAAGAACAAGGTCATGGGAAGGTTTGACGCTCGCGTAGCATGGCCAACCGTGGAAAACCTCAATATCTACGCAGAGTTTGACCCTTCATTCAACGTAGCCAAGGGCCCATTCACTAACGCGCTAATGGCATACCTAACAGATGATCTAGGCTGGGATGACAACCGCGTCTATGAAATCATCACGCGTAAAGTCCACCCTTGGAAATGGGATAGTAACAACAGCTATGTAAACCTCTCCAACAACCTTGAAGCAGCATTCACTGAGAACCCACACATGAAGCTACTAGTTCAGTGTGGCTACACAGATCTCGCTACTCCATCCGGCGGCATCCTTCACTCAATAGATCACCTCAACATCACACCGCAGCAGCGAGAAAAAATCTCAGTAACATGGTATGATGCAGGACACATGTTCTACCTCAACCAACCTGACCTGGTGAAAATGCGTAAGGACTTAGTGAAATTCATCACAGAGGAATAGAACACATCATAACCTAACAGCTATCCATGCCAAAAGAACGAGCAGACGCCATCCTCATAGCCCGTGGAATGTGTGACTCACGAGAGCAAGCCAAGCGGCTCATACTCGCTGGTGAAGTCATGACAGGTACCGTGCGTGTCGCAAAGCCTAGCACCAAGTTAGACCTTGAAGCTGACCTAAGCATCCGTGTGAAGCCAAAGTTTGTCAGCCGCGGTGGGTTCAAGCTCGAAGGCGCACTGAAGAAATTCGCAATCGACCCTACCGGAATGACCTGTCTTGACTGCGGAGCCTCCACTGGCGGCTTCACTGATTGCTTACTTCAGAGCGGAGCAGTAAAAGTCCACGCCATTGACGTAGGTACAAACCAGCTCGTATGGAAAATCCGTAATGACGAACGCGTCATCGTTAAAGAGAAGTTTAACGCCCGTCACATGGTACCAGCCGACATCGGCGAACAGGTAGACCTAGCGGTGACCGATGTATCCTTCATTTCACTCACTAAGATACTCCCCCCGCTCTTCAGCGTTCTTAAGCCTGGCGGTAAGATCATCTGTCTCGTTAAGCCTCAGTTCGAGCTGCAGCGTGATGACATAGGTAAAGGAGGCATCGTCCGTGATCCAGCCCTACATCAGAGAGCAGTAGATAAGATCCGTGACTTCGTCACCGAAAAACTAGAACGCGAATGGCTAGACGTCACCACCTCACCGATCACAGGCACCGACGGAAATGTAGAATTTCTCGCCTTGCTCCAATAATTACTAATCACATAAATCAAATATTACTGGCTCAGCTGGCTATGGCTACGGTTATGGATTCAGCTACACTGACGGAGTTGCTATCATGGGACGGAAGCGAATATAAAACACTCGCACTCAAACTCACACTCGCTCTCATTAAGCTTTTGATTCTGTGACCACTACCCCAACAATACAAACAGAATTTAATGAATCAGAACTCACTAGGCGTACTCTACGGCACCACTGCATTCACCATATGGGGACTACTTCCTGTATTCTGGAAGCACCTAGAAGACATGGATGCGCGCATAGTCTGTGCGCATCGCCTCGTCTGGAGCACCGTCACATTAATCACTATTTTAGCTCTCTCAGGTAAACTCTCTACACTCACTGAGAAATTCAACCGACCAAGAGTCATCGGTTTTTCATTCCTAACAGGACTACTACTAACAGCCAACTGGGTGATATACATCTGGGCTGTCCATAACGACAGAGTCGTCTCGGTTTCTCTAGGCTATTTCATCTTACCGCTCATGTACATTGTCATAGGCTACTTCATGTTAAAGGAGCCAATGTCTAAGCTTCAGATACTCGCTGTCGTCATTGCAGCCATTGGGGTCTTTATGCAAGGCATTGGCATTGGCCATATTCCTTGGCCAGCGCTGTTAGTAGCCATAAGCTTTGGCATCTATGGAGTTTCTAAAAAGAAACTAAAAGCTGACGGACTATCTATCCTAACTCTTGAAGTAGGGCTGCTCTGCCCATTCGCTGTTGCTTACCTTTGCCAGCAACAAATAGAGTACGGGAATATCTGGATGAGCGGGTCAGCGACCGACTACCTCCTAATTATACTCACAGGAGTAGCCACGATCAGCCCTCTTCTCTTTTTCGCTGCTGCGGCTAAACGTATCCAACTAAACCTACTAGGAATGCTTCAGTTCATCGCACCCACTGGTCAGTTTGCTCTAGGACTGATGTATTACCATGAGCAGATCAACACAAATCAAGTCATCGCCTTTTCGCTCATCTGGGTAGCCATCATTATTTACTCGATCTCTAAAGTTAAATTCGTAAAGCTTCGCCCATGAAACCACACATTGGAAAACCTGCACCAGTATTTAAAGCTGCCGCTATCGGAGGCGAGTACTCACAGGAAACAGACGTTAGTCTTACTGACCTCGTAGGACATAAAGTCGTCTTATTCTTTTACCCAAAAGACCTGACTCCAGGCTGAAACACCCAAGCATGCGCCATTCGTGATCAATGGGGCGAACTTAAAGACAAAGCTAAGGTTTTCGGAGTCAACCCGGACAGCATCGAATCTCATAAGAAATTCATCAGCAAAAAATCTCTCCCCTTTCCACTAATCAGCGACCCAGAGCGTAATTTCTGTAATGCTTATGGAGTCTCGGGTGATAAAGGCATCATCGGTAAAACACTCTTCTCTATCACTGAGCGAAGCACCTTCGTGATCGACGAAAAAGGCACCCTCACTCATATTCTAGAAAAAGTCAGCCCAGCAAAACATCTCAATGAACTATTAGATGCGCTGGGCTAAATTAAGAAAATTTAGAACCACTTAGAAATTCCACTGTCGCGGGTCCTGCTGACCGAAACTATTAACGATCTCAGCAGGGAAAAAGATAAATTCTCTTTCCTTCTTATTCTGTTCCGCTGGCAGAAAAAATTTCACATTCTTACGCTCCGTACGGGACTTACTTGAAACGGTAACATCTGCATAAATGGTGACATCACCATCAGTCTCTGAGTCTACTTTAAGTTTTCCTGGCATCTGATAAACGGCATAAGACTTACCGGGCTCTTTTTTATAATCTACAAATTCAGTCTCTACTCCTAGATTATTAGCTGGATACCATTCCTTACGATTCGTCTTGGAGGTCTCCACTTTGACCCGGTGCACCACGAGTTTAGTGTGCTCATCCGCTTGCCCTTCAGCTTCTATTCTCCAGATAAATGGGCCTTCAAGCTTTGCTGATCCAGCTGAATAAATCATCGCAGAAAGAGAAAACCCACCTTGCCCACCCATTGGCTTCAGTCCACTAGAGACCTTTGCACCATTGATCGTCACGGCCGAACTAGTGTCGTAAGTGTTGCTCTTAGTGAAGACGTGAGCACAGCTAGACAAACTTACAGCTAGCACAGGAAGGAGTAGTTTTTTAAGACAATTGGATGGATTCATAATACTAAATTGGCTGATTAGATTTCATTTAGCAAAGAATCTTTTTACAGCTCAAATCAGACTCATTTGAAAAGCTTCTTAAGATCATCTAGAATAATGTAAACACTTGGTACCAATATCAACGTAATCGCAGTCGCGAATAAAATGCCATAAGCTAATGATACAGCCATAGGGATCAAGAATCTTGCCTGCATGTCAGTCTCCCAAAGCATCGGCATCAGTCCAGCAAAGGTCGTGAGAGACGTCAGAATAATAGGCCTAAATCTCCTTGCACCTGCTGACATCGCAGCTTCTCTAACAGACATCCCTGATACTCGCTGACGGTTCACGTAGTCTACTAGTACCAGTGAGTCATTCACCACCACACCCGCAAGAGCTACTAATCCACACATAGACATGATGCTGAGATCCAGCCCTAAGAAAATATGTCCAGCGACAGCCCCTACCATACCGAATGGAATCACACTCATCACGATTAACGGCTGCAAATATGACCTAAGTGGAATCGCCATCAAAATATAAATCAACAACAAGGCAATCAGGAATTTACCAGACATCTCTACAATAGAATCGTTCTGATCCTTCTGCTCACCTTGGTAGTCCCAGCTAATCCCATTAAATTTCTCGGCTAAAATTTCTAGATGCTCAGAAGTGAACGTATCTGCCACCTTCTTCGCGTTCGCTATATCCCTATTCACATCCGCAGCTATATTGATAGCTCGTCTCCCGTTGACTCGCTTTATCGATGACACACCTCTGGCGGGTCTTCCTTCGACAACTTGAGAAATAGCGATTGAGTCCTGCGTCCCATCCGCTTTCCTCGGCGAAAGAAGCTTCACATTTTCTAACGTTTCTAATGAACTCCTATCCTCACTTGGGTATCTAACCAGCACTTTAACCTCATCTCTACCACGCTGAATCCGCTGCACCTCTATCCCCGCAAAGATGGCGCGTAATTGGTTAGAAATTCCGCTGAGCGTGTAGCCACGTGACATCCCTAGCTCCGTGAGACTCCCCTGATCATAGACTACCTCATGCTTACCAGGTCTTCTATCGGTTGAAATATCGATCACACCTTCCATTTTGGCGAGCTCCTCAGTAAGATACTTAGTGGCTATTTCCAGCTCATCTAAACTATCACCAGAGACTTCAATGTCTATGGCATTACCACCAGAACTCGTCTCCTCCTTGAACGATAACTCAACAACTCCAGGAATAATTCCAATCTCCTTACGCCAGAGATTAATCACATCCGCAGATGAATGCTCCCTATCTACAGCGGGGCACAACTCAATGGTAACCTCCCCTAGATGGCTACTAACAGTATTACCAGCAATCGTGAACCCTGTCTGAAATGGCTGTGTACCAGAACTAGCAAGTAAATGTCTAATAATCGGATCTCCGTTCTTATCCCTAAACTTCTCATTTACACGCTGAGCAGCAGTCTCCATTCTAGTCACCGCTCTATCTGTAACTCCGAACTCCACGCCTACAGGCATTTCTAACTTAGCAGAAACAACATCACCCTCTACCTTAGGCATAAATACAAAGGGAACCCGCTCACTTCCCACAAGACCTACTACGAATAATAAAACTGCGATGAATAACGCCCACACCGCATAACGCCAGCGTAGACTGAAACCTAACAACGGAGAATAAATATGCTCAACTAGCCACTCCAAGCTATCTGCGATCTTCCTCTGAAATGCGGAAATAAAATCAACCTTTCTGTTCTCATTACGCGGTTTTAATAACGCAGCATGGGCTGGCAACACCAACTTAGATTGAATAATAGAGAAAAACAGAACAGGGATCACGACCAATGGAATATTAGGCCATATCTTACCGCTCACACCACTGAGACCTAACATAGGAGTGAATGCAGCCATCGTCGTAAGCACTCCGAAAATCACGACAACTCCGACCTCATGAGTACCTTTCCAAGCCGCCTCCTTAGGGTGTTCTCCACTACGGATCCTACTATAAATATTCTCTCCCACCACGATCGCATCATCCACCACGATCCCTAACACCAAGATAAAGGCGAACAGAGAAATCATGTTAATACTAATCCCCAAGTGAGGCATCAGCCACAGACCACCAGCGAAAGAAACCGGGATCCCTATCGATACTAAAAGAGCTAGTGAAGGACGTAAAAATAGAGCTAACACAATAAACACGAACAACAAACCCATCGCACCATTACGACCTAATAGCTCCATTCTTCCATCCAGCATTCTACTCATATCGTTCCAGAGCTCCACCTTCACACCACTTGGTAGCTGCTGCGGAGCGATGCGCTCAATGTAGTCTTTCACCGCACTTGCCACCATCGTAGTGTCCTGCTCACCGGTACGATAGACATTGACTAAGACAGCATCTCTCCCATCAAAGCGTGTCTTCACATCCACATCCTCGAAGCCATCCACAATGCTAGCTATCTCGGATAATCTAACAGAGGAACCATTCTCTCGACTCACAATAACCACCTTACCGAAGTCTTCAGCCACGACTATTTTACCACCCGTTCTGATTACCACTTCACCAGTCTTCTCACGAATAGATCCACTAGGCAGATCCAATGACGCCTTCTTTAGTGCATCCGCCACATCACTGATACTTATCCCATATTTCTCTAGGTTTAGCTGAGAAATTTCTATCCCTATTTCGTAAGGACGCACGTTCGTTAGATTCGCCTTTGTTATCTTTGGTACGCCAGCTAAATAGCGACTCGCACCTTCCGTGAAGCCTTCTGGCTCCTGTGGCCGATAGCTTAATAAGCCCTCACGCACTATCTCAGCCATTTTTCTAAGCGCCTTCTCATCCGTTCCATCTGGTCCAGAAATAGCCAATGACAGTACCTGCTGAGTAATGACAGCCTCTTTCACTATCGGGCTTTCCGCGTTCTCAGGGAACTCAGAAATAGAGTCGACAGCGCTCTTAACATCACTCATCACTGAGCGGACATCATAGCCACTATCCACCTCCACCATCATCACACCCATGTTTTCAGATGAGGTCGAGCTGTAGCGCTTGATTCCATCGAGATCCGCCACAGCATCTTCTAGCTTTAAGATGACCCCAGACTCTACTTCAGTTGCCGTCGCATTAGGGTATGGCACCTGCACAAGAAATGCATCCAGCGCAGTCTCAGGGAAGATCTCTTTCTTCAGCTTAAACCAAGTCGTAAAACCAGCTAACAACACCACTAACATTAAAAAGTTAGCTGATACGTGGTTTTCACTGAACCATTTGATTACCTTTCCCATGATCTATTCAGATTCTTTTTCTAACTCTAATTCTAGTTGCATCCCGTCAACAGGAACAGCGATTGGACTATTGATAATGCGATCACCAGCACGAAGAGACTTAGCGCTTATAATAACAACATCACGCTCAACACGAAGAACCTGAGCTTTAATAATCTTCAGTACACCCTCTTCATTTAGCATCCACAGCGTATCACCTTCACGAAGAACTTCCCTAGGTAGGGAGAACACTTCCCCCATCGGAGACCCCATGAAACTAGCCTTCAGAAATAACCCTACCGGAGGAAGCTCGTATCCCTTGTCCTGTGCCTCATCCCTCGCCACAGTAACCACCATTATTCTAGAAAACGTAGCACTATCTACCCCGCCTTCCAGTCGCTCAGCCTTACCTTTCCACTGATACACCTTACCTCCAATGTTAGACTCTAACATGACTTCAGAACCCACCCCCACATTTTCAGCCAAGAGGCCTAGTTCATTAAGGTTTAATGGCAATCGGATCTCATACTGATCAACAGATGAGACCTCAGCAATCTGGCTCATGCTACTAACAAATGCCCCCACATCGATAAACTTATGATCCACCATACAAGTATAAGGAGCTCGAATGGTCGTCTTATTCACATCTCGCTCCCCTTTAGTAATCATCGCTTGAGCAGCCACTATCTTGGCTTTAGCACTCTTTATCTGTGGTTTCCGTAACATTAGCTCTGAGGCTACACCTCCTCGTCCTAGCTTACTCCACTCACGCTCTGCTTGCGTCGCTTTTGCCTCCTCTTGAGCGAGTAGCAGCTCAGCATCAGCTAGACTAGACTTCGCACTCGTGAGCTGAGTCAGATAATCTGCATCATCCACCTTCATCAGAATCTCTCCCTCAGAGATGACATTTCCTTTTTCTAACTCCGGCGAAATATAAGTAACTGCTCCAGTCACCTCGCTAATGAGCATTGTTTTAGTACTCGGAGTCACAGACCCCTCAGCCCTGATCAGCGGCGTGTAGTCAACCAGCTCAGCAATGATCACTTGGACACTCGGAACCCATGACTCAGCAGCCACCTTCTTTGCTTCTGGCTTGGTTTCCATCAGAGACTTCATAATGAATGCACCACCAAACAAGAATAATAGGCTTAAAATAACCATTAAAATAGTATTATCCGCCTTCTCCTCTACTCCATTTTCCTCACTCATCTTATTTCACACCTTTCTGTATTTTAAATTCTCCACCTAAAGCTAAGTGCAAGTTTACTCTGTTTTCTAACTGTAACCTCTTCAGCAATACCACTTGTGAGGCGATATCGATCTTTCTATTCTGCGCTGCGAGTACCGTGACTAAATTCACATTACCGAAGTTAAATTCTTCTTCTGAGCTCTGAGCCGCCTCACCCGCTAGCTTCCAAGCCTTCACCGTCTCCGCGACCCTCAATGCTAACCATTTATCTACAGCTAAGGCAGACTCCACCTCGCCAAAGGCATTGAGCACCGTGGATTGGAGCTGAGCTAATGCCTGCCTATCCACTGATGAACGGCGTGCAAGCTCGTCTTTAACCTTTCCACCAGTAAGAATACTTTGAGTAATGTTAGAGCCAATAGACCAAACACCAAACTGACTATCTAAAATACTAGTGAGTGAGTCTGTAGACGTTCCAGCACTTCCTGTTAGACTAAATACTGGAAATATCGCGAGCTTCGCTTCCTTGATACGCATACCTGTGGCAGCATAGCGCCTCTCGGCAGCCAGAATATCTGGACGACGCAGCAGCAACTCGGACGGTAACCCCACTGGAGGAGTATCTGGCATAGCAGGCAGTTTAAGCTTCCCATCTATCCTAGCTGAAGGATACCTACCCACAAGTAACTCCACTTGCCTCTTAGCCGCTTCCACGTCTCCTTGTCTCTGCGCTTTGTGTGCTAGGCTCGTTGCTATATCAGTTTTCGCTATTCTTAACTCAGCTGCAGCGGCTCCGATGTCATCTACCGTGAGCTCAAAACGATCTCTAACAGACTCTAAAGTTTTCACCCTGATCGCATGTGCTTGCTCAGCGAGTACCACTTGCTCATTAGCCTCGCATAGAGCGAACCAGGCTCTACAGAGATTCGCTACTAATGAAGCTTTAGCAGCACGCATCTCTAGCTCGACGGCTTGCGCATCAGCTACAGCAGCGGAAACCCCAGCACCTACTCGCCCCCAAACATCTGGCTCCCAGTTCACATCAAAGCTCAGACCATAAGTGCTATCCGTAGTAGACCCAGCAAACGGTAGTCCAATGAAATTAATCTTTCTACGGTCACCAGATAACCCCGCACTAGCCAGCACTCGGGATGAAGCCCCAGCTAAATGAGCCGCTTGCCTAGCTTGTTTCACTTTCTCGGCAGCCACACGCATATCCGCATTTCTAAGCATCGCTTCTTCCACCAGTTGCTCAAGTCGAGCATCTCGGAACCTCTTCACCCAAGCCCTATCCACCCCACTCCTACCTTCTGCAGTAGCTGTCCATCGACCATCAGCTACATCCGCGATGTCTCTCACTTCAGCCATCTTCGACGCAGGAACTTCAGTCCCTACACAGCTAGTTAGAGCCATAGTGATGACAGCAGCGATCGCTTTATTTTTCATATCCATACCCCTCGCTGATCCATTCATGTTAGAATAAAAAAGTACCTTGAGATCCTGAACTCACTAAATTTGCTGAACTCCCCGCATTTAGCCCACCTTTACAGAAATCAATCATCCGCTGAAGCGTGGTCTCGAAGTCTGGTGTACCACTTGCCCCCTTGGTCACTTCTCTAAGAAGTTCATCGTGCATCAAAGTATGCCCTAATACACCAAAACAGAAATGAACTCTCCACGCTAGAACCTCAGGCTCCATATCCGGTAGAGCGTCTGCTAACATCCTGCTCAAGCGCTTGATGAGTCGTTGAGCTGCACGCATCACAGGTACGGGGAGATTATTCCCACGCTCAGTCATGCAGCGACCCATAAATTTACAATACACTTCTCTTCTCTCACCTTGCTGTTCTAGTAGAGTTAACATCGGCCTCATTACTGCATCCAAGATCACTTCTGCAGGAACGACCCCGATCTGATAGCGCTTCTCCGCATCATCTAACAGCTGCATACGAGCCTTCATCAACGGATGATTACCTTGGATGATTAACTCATCAATCAATGCATCCTTCGTCCCGAAATAATAGTTCACAGCGGCGACATTTGCCGATGCCTCAGTCGTGATATCTCTCAGTGAGACGGACATAAAACCACGCTCAGCAAACAGACTTTCCGCCGCCAACATAATCCTATCTTTCGTCTCATCCTTCCCAACCTCCCCAGAACGTTTATTCATTACTGGTATGGTTTAATAGCTAACCTTATTAATGTCAAACGCGCACATTAAACAATTACATTAAACAATCACATTAAACAGATGAATCAATCAATCGCTTCAATCGTGCGATTTGCACTATAACCCAAAAAAAGCCTCACGCTATCTGACGTGAGGCTTAGCTTGGTATTAAATGATCAGAGAGAATTACTTAGCTATCTTTAAAGCCGCATCAGCCTTAGCTCTTGTTCGCTCATAGAGCTCTTTATCCTCAGCAAGAGAGTACTTATATGACGGTACCATTGACTGGACTTTCTCCACCCATTCAGGATTAGCCATTTCATCAGCGAAACAGGTTTCGAGCACTTCAATAATAATAGCAACTGCTGTAGAAGCTCCAGGACTAGCTCCCAGAAGCGCTGAAAGTGAACCATCTTTAGCAGCTACCACCTCAGTACCGAACTGCAGCTTACCACCTTTTTCAGGATCTTTCTTAATGATCTGCACGCGCTGGCCAGCAGTCACTAGATCCCACTCCTCATCCTTAGCATCAGGGAAAAACTCACGTAACATATCCATTCTGTCTGTGTGAGTGTTAATCACCTCTTGATAAAGGTACTCTGTTAGATTCATATTATCTCTACCCACAGCGAGCATAGGCCCGATGTTATCAAGCGTCACACTAGAGAGTAGGTCGAGCATAGATCCCTTTTTGAGGAATTTTGGTGAGAAGCCAGCATACGGCCCGAAGAGAAGACTGTTTCTGCCTTGGATCACGCGGGTATCAAGATGAGGTACTGACATCGGTGGAGCTCCCACTGCAGCCTTACCATAGACCTTAGCATGGTGTTTCTCAACGAGCTCTTGGTTATTACAAACAAGAAACTGCCCACTGATCGGGAAACCTCCGAAGCCTTCCCCCTCTGGGATGTCAGACTTCTGTAATAGCTTCAATGAACCACCACCAGCCCCAATGAATACGAATGATGCGTGAATTTTCTCAGAGAAAAAATCTCCTACCTGCTTCACTTTCACTTCCCACTCACCAGACTTCTTCTGGTCTAGATCTCTAACCGCTGTTGAAGTAGCGAGCTCTACGCCATCTAGGCTCACGAGGTGGTTAAACAGAACTTTAGTCAATGAACCAAAGTCAATATCGGTACCTGAATCAACCCTTGTCACCGCTGTCTTCTCAGCAGAACTCCTACCTTCTTCTAAAAGCGGAGTCCACTTAGCTATCTGCTCAGCATCTTCAGCATACTCCATTTCATCAAAGAAATGATGACCACTCATAGCCTCATAACGAGCCTTAAGGAAGTCCACATTATCTGCCCCCCTCACGAAGCTCATGTGCGGAACCGTGCGGATAAATTCTGCTGGATCTTCGATCACTCCGTCTTCCACAAGACTAGCCCAAAACTGCTTAGAAAGCTCAAAAGACTCGTTAATGCCAATAGCCTTACTGATGTCTACCTTACCATCTTCAGAGACACTTGTGTAGTTTAGCTCGCACAGTGCTGCGTGACCAGTTCCTGCATTATTCCATGCATGACTACTCTCCATCGCTACGGATGAAAGTAACTCTACAATCTGGATTGTCAGCTCTGGGTCAAGCTTCTTTAGAATAATACCAAGTGTGGCACTCATGATCCCCCCACCGATCAAAACCACATCGGGCTTCTTAATTAATCCATTCTCTGTGAATTCAGTCGATTTACTTTCAGCAGTCATGCCTGCACGTAATATCGCTCACAAACAATGTCAACGATATGTCACTTCTAACGGACTAATTTGAGGAATTTTTTCCGCACTTTAGGTGAGACCATTGCGTAAACGATATCACCAGGATCCAGCACATCGTCAGGACCTGGCACGTCGGCTTGGATTCCGCGCATTTTCGCTACTAGAATACAACCTTCCGGCCACTCCACTTCATTTACCATCTTACCCGCAACAATAGAGCCTCGCTCCACGCGCGTTTCGATCACATCACCAGCACCGAGCTTCTTCACAATATGGTACTGATCTGTAGTGATAAATTTCTCAATATCACGTCTACTCGCCTCACGGGGACTCACCGCCGCGAGCATCCCAAAGTGACGGCCACTAGCACTGATAGCATCCGCATAGTCGGCACGGTGGATCAGAGTAAGGCAATTCTTGGTCCCCAGGTTATGAGCCTGAAGACATGTCATCACATTATCCTCGTCACTAGTACTTGTAGCGACAAAGAAATCAGCCTGCCCTACGCGCTCTTCCTCGAGTTCTGCGAGTACTGTTCCATCTGTATTGATCACAGTGGTATTAGAGAGCCTATCCGTGAGAGCCTCCGCTACTACTGGATCTTTCTCAAGAATACGCACCTTACAGTGCCAACTCTCTAACATCTGAGCGAGCGAGAAGCCATATTCACCGCCGCCGAAGATCACCACACGGATTTCCTCGTCACTATCTGAGTTTTTTTGCAGCTTATCTGCGAGTGATTTCAAGCTACGCGGCTCACCGAAAATAGTAACAACATCACCCTCATCAAGAGTAGTCTCCGCAGTAGGGACGAAGTGCTTTCCTCCACGAGAGACAGCCGCCACACGAGTACGTTCAGGGGCTTTAAGCTGCTGAAGCGTCTTGCCTACAAGATCACTAGTTTTACACACTCTCACCTGTTGTAATTCTATCTTGCCACGCGCCACCTCTTCTACTACGAGAGATTCTGGATTACGGATAAATTTTGCTAACTCGATAGCGCTGAGTCTCTCAGAACTAAAAATATGATCGACCCCGAAATGACCACGATAGTCAAATAGCCACTCCTCTCGCTGTAGTCCCGGATGGACACGTGAGATCACCTTGCCAGCCTCAAGCTTACTCGCCATAGAGGCTGTCATCATGTTCACTGTGTTATCACTTGTTAGAGCTAGGAACAGATCACAGTTTCCAACATCCGCCTCTAGCAAGACAGAGATCCGAGTACCATCACCCTGGATCACTTTAGCATCTAGTGATTGTTCCAACTCATGCGCCAATACTGAGTTTGACTCAATCACGACTATGCTGTGCGCTTCCCTGGAAAGTGACTCAGCGAGGTGTCTTCCTACCTCGCCAGCTCCTACGATGATGATATTCATTACGAAGGAAACTAACTGAAGAGGCATGAATTTGCAACTTCCAATACAGAGTCCAATTAGGACACAAAAAGGTGCTATAATGTTCGCTCAATGGTTGACCTTTTCCCTCACTCACCCTAGCGTACCGCCTCATATGAACTTACAAGAAGCAGTAGAAATAGTGAGCCACGGAGTTGGCTACAGACTCGGAAGCCAAATCTCAGAAGACAAGGCTCTCGATAAGCAAATTATCCTCAAAGCGATCACCGCTGTGTTTGAAGGAGAAGGAGAAGCACCAGACCAAGAAAAATTCACCAAGGCTGCACAGCTTGTTCAAGAAGAATCATCTAAGGAACTACGCGCAGACGGTGACAATTTCCTAGCTGAGAATAAAGGTAAAGACGGCATCCAAATCACTGAGTCTGGCCTTCAGTATAAAATCATCGAAGCTGGTGAGGGCGATGCTCCACAAGCTAGCGATAAAGTAACTGTCCACTACACTGGTAAGCTTATCGACGGTACTGTATTCGACAGCAGCATCCCACGTGGCGAGCCTACAGAATTCGGCGTAACTCAGGTCATTCCAGGTTGGGTAGAGGGGCTTCAGCTTATGAAGCCAGGCGCTAAGTATGAGTTCTACATCCCACAAGAACTAGCATATGGTGCTCAAGGATCACAAGGTGCTATCCCTCCATACTCAGCTCTTATTTTCGAAGTAGAGCTCATCAAAATCAACTAATTTATCACGAGGTAAGAAACCTTACCACCACAGAAAAAATTCATCTCTAACTCACCATTATCATGGAACTAGCAGAAGCACTCGACATCGTAAGTTACAAGATAGGCATCAGATTTGGTGAGACCGCACTTGGAGATGAGTTATTTCTGGATGAGATCATCCACCAAGCTATCTTGGATAAAGTAGCTGGAACTGAAAGAGAGATAGATCTCAAAGTTTACATGCAAGCCACCCAAATGGTATCCGCCGAGAGATCTCGGTTATTTAAAGTCAATAACGCAACGTTCATCACTGATAACGCTAGTAAAGAAGGTGTAAAAACGACAGACTCTGGACTCCAGTACAAGGTAATCCACAGCGCAGACTCTAATGCGAAAAAGCCCTGCTACACTGACTCCGTAACTGTAAACTACACTGGCACACTCATATGCGGCACAGTCTTTGACAGTAGTGAAGAACGCGGTGAACCAGCCACCTTTGCTGTAAATAAAGTCATCGCAGGATGGGCTGAAGCAATACAGCTCATGAGTGTAGGAGACAAATACCAACTTTTCATCCCTCAAGAACTTGGTTACGGGAAACCTGGCTTAGGAAGTGACATTCCTCCTCACGCTACACTCATTTTTGAGGTAGAGCTACTCGCCATAGCATAATATCATCATGTCAGAAATCGGAACACCATCGCTAAGCATTCTTTACCAGGACGAATGGATGGTAGCTATCGATAAGCCCGCTGGCTGGCTCGTCCACCCTGCAAGTGAACCTCAAGAAGATGACCTCGTTGCGATGAAAGCCCTACGTGACCAGATCGGAGAGCGCGTATTCACCATCCACCGCATAGACCGCCCCACTACTGGCGTGCTACTCATGGGTATCGACCCGGAGATATCCAAATCTCTGCACCAAGCACTAGCTGATCATGAAATGCAGAAAACCTACTGGGCAGTCATTCATGGCAGACCAGAGCATTCCGAATGGGAATGTCACGCACCGATCCAGAAGGAAGAAGGTAAACCCATCCGTGAAGCACACACCAGCTTTAGTCTGTTAGAAACAATCAAGCACCCCGCCCTTACAGAGGCTAATGGCTTCAGTGAAAATCAACTTTCGCTCATCGAGGCCACTCCCCACACCGGTAGATTTCATCAGATCCGTAGACACTTACTGGAAGCTAAACTCCCTATTGTAGGTGACTACAGATATGGCGGTATCGAGCGATGCGATGCTCTAGGTAGTACTCTCGACATTGATTCACGCATGCTTCTGATGGCAAAAAGACTGAGTCTAAAGCACCCAGTAAGTAAGGAGAAAATAACTATCGAAGCCCCTACTCCATTAGAGTTTGATAAGTGTCACCTTGGGTAAACTAACGTGACAAAAATAGTTCTTTAAATGATTTGAATATCAGCCATCATAAGTATCGTTATAATTATAATGCTCACTCATCTCATTACTTTTTTAATCTCATTACTCACAATCAGTCTCCTACCGGCAGCTACTTATGTACCGAGTAATGAACGCCCTCCTGCATTCCCTAGGGAGTTTCGCGGTGCTTGGGTCGCCTGTGTCTACAATATCGACTGGCCTAGTAAACCTGGTCTGCCAGCCTCTACTCAGAAGGCTGAGCTAGTAAGACTCATCAATAAAGCTGCTGAGTACAAACTCAACGCGATCATCTTCCAAGTACGCCCAAATGCTGATGCAGCTTACTACTCTAAGTATGAGCCATTCAGCCACTGGATCTCTGGCACCATGGGGAAGTCATCCGGCTACGATCCACTAGCATTCTGCATTCAAGAAGCACATAAAAAAGGTATCGAAGTCCACGCATGGTTTAATCCATTCCGCGCACTACCTAATGCTAGTATGCCTACATCTAGTAATCACGTAACCCGCACAAATCCACGTGAAATTAAAAATTTCCGCTCCTATAAGTGGATGGACCCGTCATCTAGCTTCGCGAGAAAACGTGCACTTAATGTCATGCTAGATGTCGCTAGACGCTATGATATAGACGGCATTCACATTGATGATTATTTCTACCCGTACCCAGAAGTTCATAAAAACGGTAGGCCAAAGCAAATTTTCCCTGATGGAAAAAACCCAGCATCTCGCCGATACTACGTGGATGCCTTCGTCAAGGACATGTACGCATCTATTAAGAAAGTGAAGCCTTACCTACGTGTCGGCATCAGTCCATTTGGCATATGGAAACCTGGTGTCCCTGCTGGCACCACTGCTCTGGTCAGTGCCTACGACCACCTCTCTGCAGACTCTAGAAAATGGCTCATCAATGGCTGGTGTGACTATCTCTCACCACAGCTCTACTGGAGAATAAACTCTGAGCAATCCTTCACGCGTCTCCTCTCATGGTGGCGTCAACAAAGTGGATCTAGTAAATTTAAACGCCCAGTCTGGCCAGGACTCGCGACGGACCGCGTCATGTCCACCACCGACCCAGGTCGACCAGCATCAGAAATACTCAATCAAGTCACCGCCAGCAGAACCATCGGCCGTAACTGGGCCGGCCACGTTCACTGGAGTATGAAATCACTATTACAGAACCGTGGCGGAGTCAGCACTAGTCTCAAAGGCGGAGCTTACATAGCACCCGCTCTAGCTCCACCTATGTCATGGATAACAAGCTCAGCACCAGCAGCACCACGTGCTACATTTTCAGCTCAGTCTGGTAACACCGTGATCAACTGGCCACGTGTCCCTAGTGCCTCTAAATACACCGTCCAAATCCGCCAAGGTTCACAATGGAACTCCATCGTAGTCACCTACGGAAATGCTACTATCATTAAAGGCGCGCCTGATGCCATCGCCATTTCAGCCGTCAACAGAGTCGGTATCATTAGCGCTCCTACAGTATATACACGTCGTTAAAATAGTTGGTTTTTATTAAGAAAAGTTAGATATTGCGTTCCAAGTAACCCTGTGTTTTGTTCATATTATATGAATCCTCTCATTAAACCCCTTACCAGAATTACATTCATAATACTGGCTTCAATCACACAGCTTAGTGCGTTTACTCCTAGTAAATTCACAGCAAAGCAGATTGATGATATCCAGATGCAAATCTATCTAGATCAAAAACATTTTGGTCCAGGAGTACTAGACGGCAAACCTGGCAGATACACTAAGATGGCCATCCAAGCCTACAATCTCAGCCATGGATACCCAGCAGGAAATGAGTCAAAACTGAGAGCAGCAGCCAAGAAAGAAATCACTCGTATTTTCGCCCTAGCTACCGTACCATCTATTGCAGATAAATATGTGAACCCTCTGACCCCACCCGATACAGATCGTGAGGCGCAGTCTAAGGAAAAGCAGCTCTCTTACCGCTCAGTAGCTGAGTTCATGGCGGAAAGATACCACACGAATGAAGACGTTCTTATTGCCCTCAATGGATACAGTAAAGTCAAGAATCTTAAACTCCGCTCACCGATCCATGTGCCTAATGTGAAGCCATTCATCATCGAATATATGAAGAACGGTAAAGGCTATAAATCTGACAGTGACCTCAGTAGACGCTGGGTTGTCGTAGATACCAAGAAGAATCAACTCCGCATCTTCGATGCTCGATTTGAGCAGCTTTCATCTGAAGAAAAAAAGAAGACCCCTGCTAAAGCTATGGTCGTAGAAGATGACTACAAGCCATGGGATGAATCCAAAGCAAAACTCATCGCAGCCTTCCCTATCACCCCTGGCAGAAAAGAGACCACCCACTACGGTGACTGGAAAATCAAGAACGCGGTCGAGTTCCCAACTTGGCGCTATGACAAATCACTTCTCAAGACTGGTGTACGCAGTAAAGAATTTCTCGATATCCCAGCTGGACCTAACAATCCAGTAGGCGTTCTCTGGATGGGCCTCACCAAGTCAGGCATCGGA
Organism: uncultured Rubritalea sp.; assembly: GCA_937981665.1. Lineage (GTDB taxonomy): Bacteria > Verrucomicrobiota > Verrucomicrobiia > Verrucomicrobiales > Akkermansiaceae > Rubritalea. The sequence continues at coordinate 11,332 of CALJOJ010000015.1, read as the reverse complement.
ATCCATGGTACTAATAACCCACGCACTATTGGTCGCGCTATCTCATCCGGTTGTATCAGAATGGCAAACTGGGACGTAGTTCACGTACCTCGATACGCCCGCCCAGGCTCGACTGTTATTATCAAATAACAATGTGTAGTAGTGACTAAGCTGCTAAGCAGATATCGATAGCCTGTCGTCTATCGTCTTCCCTGCAGAGCTCGCATCAGAGTGAGTTCATCTGCGTGCTCTAAGCCACCACCAGCAGGAAGCCCCTGCGCGATGCGGGTCACCTTACAGCTGTATTTCTCTAAAACTTCTGACAAATAGTTCGCAGTAGCTTCACCTTCTACATCTGAGCTGAGCGCGAGGATCACCTCTTCTGTCTTATCACCAGTAGTGGATATTCTTTTAATGAGTTCCGATATATTGAGATCATCTGGACTGGTATTATCGAGTGGCGAAAGTTTCCCTCCTAGGCAATGGTAATGTCCACCGTACGCACCTGATCGCTCAAGCGGTAAAACATCAGTAGGATGCTCGACTACACAGAGAGAGCCACCTTCACGACCCGTGTCTTCACATAATTCACAGTGACCCTCGGTAGCGAAAAAACCGCAGACTTTACAAAGCGATATTAATGCTCGTGAACTATCCAGAGCCAAAGAAAGTTGCTCAGAGTTCGACTTGGAATGCTGAATCATCCACACTGCTATTCTCTCCGCACTGCGAGGACCTACGCCTGGTAGACGCTTCAGTTCAGTAATCAGATCAATAATCGACTCTGGGTAATCTAGTCTTGCCATGGTTCTTTAATCTTCAGGTTGATTCACAAGCACTGATGCGTGAGGAGTTTCGTTTTTCACTTTAGAAGGTTTCACTTGATGCTCTTTAGCCAGCTTCACAGGCTGAGCCACTCTCATAGGAACGAGTCTCTCACAAGGCATAATATGCTGAACGCTGTAGATAAAAGCGCAGAACCATGACCATAATAGCCCGATGATAACCATCACAGGCGACCAAAATATATCCCACATCATCATGACTGGTGAGCATAATACCACTACCACGATGGCTAATAAAAACAACATGACTCGTCGCCATACCATATCACTATCTAAGACAGCGAAAGAAATACCAAAGCACATAACAACTAACAAAATAAAATTCCATCCATCATGAAGTGCATAATCCCCCTGCATCAGATACGGCTCACCCACATACTTATCCTGCAGCGCCTGCCCCAGCCCATCATAGATACCTACTAGGTAGAGAATAGAGCTGAAAACCGTACCTACAGCACCACATAATAACGCTGGAATCACGACCTCGCCTGCGGGTATCCCGTCAGCTCTGGCTAGTTCCATATGCTTTGTTAGGCCTAGTTGCTCTGGGCTATGTTTTTTATTAAGTTTCACAATTTACTCTTCGCTTGAGGTAGAATCGCTTGACTCATCATTACTGTCCACACTTTCTTTCTCTTTCTTGACTAAATTTTACTAATATACAGAGAAACCTTTGAGCACGGACCCAATTTTTTGTTTGTTAATTTCTCCATCTCCCGCATAGATACATGCATATGAAATTTGAAAACGTAACAGCAGAAGCAAAAGGAAATGTTTATTACGACGGTAAAGTCGTCTCACACAAAATCACTCTTGCTGATGATTCTACGAAGACTCTAGGATTCATCTTCGCAGGCGATTATCACTTCGGTACTGAAAAGGCTGAGCGTATGGAAATCTCTGACGGTAACTGTGAGGTAACACTCGACGGCTCAGAAGACGTCCAGAAATTTGGAGCTGGTCAACACTTCGATGTTCCTGCCAACTCAGGATTTAGCATCAAAGTAAGCGGCGAGCCATGTCAGTACGTCTGCACATACATCGACTAGACACCCTCGTAATGCTTCCCGTAAAGCATGTCTAACAAGCTATTCACTGCTGTCGCCTGAGCTGCGACGCGGTTTTTTTATGCCTACAGAACTAGCCGTCTCAAAGAGTGAATGATAAAGGGCACCCCTTCTTCGCCATATAGATAGCCTCTGACCAGAGCTTCTCAAGGTCTGCCTCAGCTCGATGATAGATCCACCCTGACCGAAGCACCTCCTGCCCATCGATCAGCTCAGAAAGTTCCATCGGCATCACCTCTTCGACTTGCTTTTTTATAGAATGATATCGTCCCTGACTGATCGGGTTCTGATCCACTACATTGACCTCGTAGTAATAGAATCGGCTACATGATCATATTTCATTGGCATCACCTTCTAAGCATCAACCTCACCACACAATTCTAGAACATTTGTTATGTAGTTCTCATGGGCACTAGACTTACTCCATTCTTTCGCTTATCATCTCCCTAACAACCATGTCAGAGCTAAACTCAGAACACCAGCAACTCAAATCACTTCTAGACGCCCAACAATGGGACAAAGCACTAGATCTTACGTTTGAAATGCTAAAGACTCAGCCTCATTCTTCATGGCTACACCTCACCATGGGAAACATCTACCACAAGATGAATGAGCTCGGTTACGCAGTTACCTCAATGAACTCTGCGATCTACTACCAAGATACAAACGTAGAGGCACACACGAGTCTAGGATTCATCTACTTAGCCATGGGGCGTGTAGGTGCCGCGGATGACCAGTGCAGAAATGCCCTAGCTATCGATGAGACGTACACTCCTACTTGGCATTTAGGACTGAAAATCAAACTAATATTCTCTGATATACATGCAGCTAGAGAGATCCACGCTAAACTAAGCCGCCAAGGCGTTGATGAGCAATTATTACGCTCACTAGACTTCGAGATCATCCGTCACCCGCTAAATAAACAAGAAGTAGACCACCAAACTGAAATCCATAAACGGAAAAACTATCTATCCTCAGATTCCCCAGACCATGCCATTCACGCAGAACTCGCTTACCTCTATGATCAGTACACTGACGAGAACAAGAAAGCACAACAACACATCGAAACTGCTTTACAGAAATTTACAGAAAATCCAGGCACCATAGCGACATACGCTCTCATCCAGAGAAAGTCTTCCATATGGCTACGTGCACTCACTGCCCCCATGCTCGCCCTCACAAGGCCAAAACAAACCCCACTTAATGACCTAGTCGCAGTAAGAGCTTTTTTCATCATCCTCCTCGGCTTCATTCTGCTGAGTCCCTTGGTCTATGAGGACGTACCATGGCTCTCCATGTGTACAGTCTTCACCTTCATCATCTCACTATTCATCTCTTACACCAGCTTCCAAGCATTCCTCTATCTCATCACCACTGAGATCTATCACCAGCATAATAAGACAAAGCTACTCAAAGGCGCGCTGAAGTCTATGCACCTACTCCCTTATAAAAAGCGCATCATTCTTATCTGCTCGCTCACCCTAGTTTCATGGTGTTCTCTGGCTGCATTACTATATTCGCTCACCCAGTAGAAAATTTCCCTACCTTTATACTACCATCATCCCGCCTTAGCTGATAATTGTTCTAACATGAATAATCTACCAAGCTGGGCACAAGAAGTCATCGCATCCTACGAGAGTAAATCCTCAGGTTGCTTTCTCCTTCACGGAAACGTAAATGACAGACTGCTCATCTCCTCTAATGATCAAGACACTTCACTAGGCAGTCTCACGGAATTCATTCAGCAAACCCTCCTCCCTAGATTTGATATCATCATCACCTTTGATATGGGCTTTGGACTTCGAGTAGATCGTGGGTCAGATATTTTCTCCAAATGGGCGCCCTACGCAGAGTCTCCGCATCTCCCTCACAAGCCGCTAGATGCCTGCAGATTCATTTCTAAATACTTACTCTACTGCAGAAACCTGATCGCCATTGGTCAAAAAGCTCCCAAAGTAGCATTCATCATGAAGCAAGCCCACCTAGCCTGCCCATCCATGCCAAATCTCCATAACTACGAGCTAAACTCACTCGCCGCACTAATCAAAGGCTGGGCAGATGACGAAAGGCTTCAAGAATACGGCCAATCTGTATTCCTTATTTCTGAAAACCTCAACGGTATCCACCAGCTCGTGTCAGAATCTCCACGCGTGAGCGATATAGAGATCACTCTCCCTGATGAAGGCTCCATCACCAAGTCACTTATAGAGCTTTCTAAGTCATGCCCGAATGCCATGCAGAACTACAAAGATGACCCCAGTGCCATCTCCAATAGACTTACTGGTGCTACCCTAAGCTCACTCGAGTCATTACTCAAAAGACTCGAACACGATGGTCACATACTCAATGATCAAAGACTCTCAGGTCTCAAAAAGCAATTAGTAGAACGCGACTGTGACGGACTCATCGACTTCGTAGAACCAGACAGAACACTTGATGACTGCATCGGTCTCGAAGGTGTCAAAAAATGGCTCCGAGACGACATCATCCTATGGCGTAAAGATGAGCTCCAAGCCATGCCTATGGGCTACCTCTTCTGTGGACCAGTAGGTACAGGAAAGACCTACCTCGCTGAATGTCTCGCTGGTGAAGCTGGAGTCCCCGTTGTCACTATGCGAAACTTCCGTGACAAGTGGGTCGGCTCTACAGAAGCTAATCTTGAAAAAATATTTTCTCTCATCCACGCACTAGGCAGATGTATCGTCTTCGTAGATGAAGCAGACCAAGCGCTCGGCAAGCGCGAAGGTGGCTCTGGCGACTCAGGAGTCTCTAGTAGAGTTTACTCTATGATGGCTAAGGAAATGTCTAACACCCGTAACCGAGGTAAAATCCTCTGGGTGCTTGCATCAAGCAGGCCTGACCTCATCGAAGTAGACCTTAAGCGTCCAGGTAGAGTGGATGTAAAAATCCCGCTCTTCCCGACGATGAAACCAATAGAAGGCTTCAGCATCATCCGCGCACTCTGCAAGAGAAGAGACCTCAAGATAGCTAAAAAAGCATTTGAAGAAATCAAAGACATCATACCTCCACTACTAACACCTGGTGCAGCAGAAGCCATCTCTGTACAGACATTCCGTATTCACAAGACTACAGACCTAGATGCTCTAGGTGCTCTTAAAGAATGCCTCACGGGCTACCGACCTCCTGTCCCAATGGACACACTAAATTTCCAGATGAAAATAGCCGCACAAGAAGCAACCGATGCTAGCCTTATTCCAGATGAACTTAATGATCTACTAGACAGCTAGCAGAAAAGCACCCAAAACTAGTTTAAGCTCAAAAAAAACGCTCACTCAGAGATAATTATACAGACTTAAGTGACTTTAAAAATATACCAGTAACTAACTAACGATCAATCCATAAAACCTCAATAAACTTACTATAAAACCCCGAATTTCACTAAAAAACCACATAAAAGAGTTGATCTTTTGAAATCTCACTCGTAATACTCAAAACAGGAACGAGGTTGATACATTTAACACAAAACGTTAATTTACTAAACCTTACATAAATCCAACACTATACTATGATACTTCATTTTACTAAATCAGGTTTATTCTTACTCAGCTTCATGGCTCTAACAAGCTGTGCATCTGTAAGCTCTTCTTTAGCTTCTGAAACAGCTAAGAAGCCAGCTCCTAAACCAATAGCAACCACTTCCACGACTCCAGTAAAAAAAGTAGCGCCTAAAACAGTCACCACATCTAGCTATGCTAAGAAAATAGGTAAAGACAAACACGGAATGGCCACCTATAGCGACGCATCAAGAACCCGCTATGTTAGAGCTACCGCATACTCACATATGGAGAAAGAACCAGGTGCACCAGGTCGTCTCAATGCTGCAGGAACCACTCTCAAGTACGGTAACACACGCTCAGTCGCAGCTGACTGGTCACGCCTTCCACTAGGAACTAAATTCAAGATAGTAGGTAAGCCATACACTTATGTAGTTGATGACTACGGTTCAGCTCTTGCTGATACTAATACAATCGACATGTTCCACCCTACTCTCTCAGGAATGAGAAACTGGGGAACACGTAAAGTTACTATCAAAATCATCCAAATGGGATCATTTGAGCGCAGCGCTAAGCTCCTCAAAGGTCGCCTCCATGCTGCACACTGCCGCAAGATGTACTACGCGATCACTAAGAAGATGAGTAAATCTGTAGCTGCTAACTAGTAGCAGTTCACATCCAGCGTTCGCGCTAATAAATTTTCAGCTATGTTGTTCAGGCAACATAGCTTTTTTGTCTTTACCTTCATCGCTTTCAGCTTTAAGAAACTCCCACTTAGTAACCACTTACTTTTTATAAATATCATGATGGCACGCAAAACAATCGAACTTCTTATCAAGCTCTTCATCGTTATTCTTATATTTACTGCATGTAAATACGTCTATGAAGTACTCGACCTCATGGGGGCAGTCTCATAAACTAACGTTATGAGCAACTCTGAGAACACAGAGAAATTTAGAAAAACAACTATTCCATTCATCTTTTCGAGGATAGTTCCAGCTATTGCTGTCGTCTTGTTCTTATTAATAGGAATGGCCGTCTTTAAGGTCAGACACACGAAAGAAGCTACAGTTCAGCAGTTTAATAACTGGCAAGAAGCAGACGCACCTTTTGGCCTCCCTTCCTTAGGTGATAACATCTATGCTAATGGTGTCACCCTCCAGAAATTTTCCCCGCACTTCCATTTTCACACTCCGTGGGAGCGCGCAGTCATTCCTCGCACTGAGCAATTTGAAGCAGCCATGGGGTCAGAAACTTGGGCATATACTTATAATGCTCAGCCATTCGATGAACTCAACAATCAACGTGGCGGCAAACACAGCGGTGATGACATCAATGGTATTGGTGGGCAGAACTCTGACCTCGGTGACCCCGTCTTCGCCGTAGCAAATGGCCTTGTAGTATACACTGGAAATCCCAGCCCAGGTTGGGGAAATTGTATCGTACTAGCACACAGAACCTCTGATGGTAAAATCATTCACAGCATGTACGCCCACCTTCTCAGTAGCCATGTAGGATATATGCAACAAGTTCCTCGTGGTGGAACCATTGGTACAGTAGGTCAGGCTGACGTTGGCTACCTCGCTCACTTACACCTAGAAATGCGTGAGTCAGATGGCGTATCTCCATTCCTGGGAGGCTACCCACAGCTCACTCAGCACGATAGACTAAACCCGAGCGCAATCATTTCTAACTACATGGCTGAAGGCGATAATCTCTTCAACCCATCCATCCTCAATATCACCCAAGTAAACCGTATCCTTCCAGAAATTCAATGGGACGGTGACTCCGCTCAGCTTTTCATGAAGTACATGAACAATGCTCCCACTGGAGAGTCTGAGTAATCTCGACTCGACTCTCTACTTCTCTTGATAAAGCTCCACCACAGAGTCTCGTGCTAAGACGATGATAGTGAAAATGCCTAACACGATTCCCACTGGGATTTGTAAGCAGTTCAAACCTGACATGATCAGGCAAAACATTCTAGCCTTACGACCTCTTATATAGCCGGCTGTTAGAAAATTTCCGACAGCTGAAAGAACACACAGCCCCCCACCGATAAGATAGATCCATCGAAAGACATCAAAGAATTCCTCCATATTAACATGTGGAGAACTAGTCTTTACCGAATCAGCCATTATCATCACTTTAGACATGATGAAATAGTGGAGATAAATACCCAGCAGGCCTAACAACGATAAACCCGCAAATACATAATGGCACACCGTCAAAGCCTTTAAGATCATTATCTTTATTCGCTGGAGGGGAGTATTTTTGCATATTTCTAGAAAATTTTGTGTAATCCGTCTTACAATCTTAAGGGATCATTATCAGCCTATTAACAGCATTCAAAGTGTAAAAAGATCAATGATCTCTAACTTTAGAGAAAAAAACATTTAACTCTGATAGATAATCTCTACAATGACGTAAAATTTATAGATACATGAAACATTCCAAACTAGCACTTTACTCCGCCATTCCGTTACTTGTAGCGAGCACAGCCAAGGCTGAGACGTCATTTAGCCCATTGCCATCCCCTGCTAAAAATCATTCTGCAGGCACTAGCCTCAAGCTCGATAAAAACAGCCGTATCGGCTTTATCGGTGGTGGCCTCGGTTCACGCATGAATATCTTCAGTGAATTTGAAACTGAGCTTCAATTACGTTTCCCACAGAATAATCTATATATTAGGAATTTCTGTAAAGAAGGTGACACACCTGGTTTCCGCCCTCACCCTTCACGTTCAAATTTTTATGCATTCCCTGGGGCAAAGGAACTCATGCCTGAAGAATTTCAAAATGGAAAAGGTAATGGAACATTTCCTTCCGCAGACAACTGGTTAAAAAAACACAAGATTGACACCTTAGTTGGCTTCTTCGGCTATACCTCATCCTTCGCTGGCCCAGAAGACGTGGATCGCTATAAGAAAGAACTTTCAGCCTTTATTGATCACACAATGAAGCAAAACTACAGTGGTAAAGGACAACCACAATTGGCAATCGTTTCCCCTGCGGCATTCGAAGACCTCAGTGCTAAGCGTGACCTCCCAGACGGCGAGCTTTATAACAAAAATTTAGAGCTATACACCTCAGCAATGGCTGAAGTGTGTAAGGATAAGGGCGTCCTCTTCGTTGATGCATTCACTCCTACAAAATCATTTTATGATGCTTCTGAAACAGACCTCACCTCTAACGGTCACAACCTAACTAGAACAGGTTACAAGCACCTTTCTAGCGCACTAGCTGATGGACTCTTCGGCAAAGTCACTCCTAACGAAGCTAACCGTGAAAAAATCCAAGCAGTAGTTGCAGAGAAAAACCGCGTTTGGTTACTCGACTATAAAATAGCAAATGGCGTTCACGTACACGGCAGAAGACATAAGCCGTTTGGTAACGCTAACTACCCTACTGAACTCAAGAAAACTCGTGAGATGACAGCCATCCGTGATCAAGCAATCTGGGCATCTAACGCAGGCCAAGCATTCGACGTCGCTGCAGCAGACGCTAAAACAGTTAAACTAGTCGATGTAAAAACTAACTTCGTAGCAGGTGCCAAAAAAATGGGCGGTCTCGAGTACAAGACCGGTAAAGAAGTAGAAGAGTCTATGAAATTAGCTCCAGGCTACAAGATCGAGCTATTCGCGGATGAAGTTATGTTCCCAAATCTTGCGAACCCATCTCAGATGGCATTCGATAACCAAGGTCGCCTCTGGGTAGGATGCATGAGCTCATATCCACACTACAAGATAGGTGATCCTCTTCCTAACGATAAGATCCTTATCTTTGAAGACACGGACAACGACGGTAAAGCAGATAAGGAAACTATCTTCGTGGATAACATCCACATCCCTATGGGATTTGAAATCACTGATCAAGGTGGCGCCTACGTTTCTCTCGGAAATGATCTCGTCCACTTCCTCGACACAGATGGTGACAGTAAGGCAGATAAGAAAGAATTCGTAATCTCAGGATTTGATGACCACGACACTCACCATGCTATTTCAAGCTTCTGTGCAGATCCATCAGGAGCCATCTTCATGGGTGAAGGTATATTCTCTCACTCTAACGTAGAAACTCCATATGGTACTGTTAGAGGAACCAACGGTGGCTTCTACCGCTTTGACCCTAAAAAAGGAAAGCTTGAGCGCGCAGCTCAGTACACCATTCCTAATCCATGGGGAATTGCTTTCACTGACTGGGGACAGAATTTCTTTCTATGGACATCGAGCACGAATGCATCATGGATGCAGGAAGTTGCAGTTAAAAACCGTTATGCTGTTAACGCGAAAGCAACACAAATCCTCACCTCAAACACTGTGAGACCTACTTCAGGACTCGAGTTCGTCTCCTCACGTCACTTCCCAGATGATGTACAAGGTGACTTGATTCTTTGTAACAACATCGGTTTCCTAGGAGCTAAACAGCATACATTATCTGAAGATAAAAAGAACGGTGGCTTCACCTCAACCTTTAGACACGACCTCTTTAAAACTAACTATTCGAACTTTCGACCAGTAGACCTCGAGTTCGCTCCAGATGGTTCACTCTTCGTCATCGATTGGCAGAATGCACTTGTTGGTCACATGCAGCACAATGCGCGTGATCCACATCGCGATCACGTACACGGCCGTATCTATCGTGTCACTTATCCATCACGTCCACTCGTTACACCAGCTAAGATCGCTGGCGCACCAATTGCTGACTTGTTAGAAAACCTCAAACTCCCTGAGTACCGTACTCGCTACCGTACTCGCCGTGAGCTCAGAGGCAGAAATGCGAATGAAGTAGCTACAGTAGTCACTAAATGGGTTGCAGCACTCGACGCTAATGATGATAAATACGAGCATCACCTTACAGAAGCACTCTGGGTGACATGGGGTATCGGTAAGATCGACACAGCTCTCGTTGAGAAAATCCTTAACGCGAAAGAACCAAAAGCAAGAGCACAGGCCGTCCGAGCAGTCCGCTACAACCCAAGTGAATTCCCTAACAAGCAAGAACTTCTTGTGAAAGCAGCTGGTGACGAAAACTGGCTTGTCCGTCATGAGGCAGTTTGTGCAGCATCATGGTTAGGTAAAGAAATCACCGTAGCTGTAATCGATGAAGCTGAGAAAACACCAGTAATCCAAGCATCCAAACAAGCCTTCAAGTTAGGACGAGCTCACGGAAGTCAGCGAGCAGCAACTCCAGAGAAAAAAATCAAGGTTCCTATTCCAAGTGGCCTTCCTAAAGCATTCCACGCATCATACACACGTGGAGCACTTCATTGGAACGAGGGTGAAAGCTGTGGAAGCTGTCACGGAAAAGACGGTAAAGGAATCGCACCAGTATTCCCTCCTCTTGCAGGGAGCGAATGGGTAAATGGCGATAAGGATCTCTTGGCTAAAATAGCCCTTCACGGCATCACAGGACCGATCAAGGTAAAAGGTATTAAGTATGAAAGTGGTGTTCCAATGCCAGGTTTCGCCTTCCGCATGAAGAACAAGGATATCGCAGATCTCCTCACCTACGTAACCAACGCCTTCGGTAATATTCCTGCTGACGGCAAGCGTACGGGCTTCACCTCGAAAGAAATTGAGGAACTCCTCAAGACTTTCCCTGAAACCCAGTCCATGCACAACGCAGCTGACCTCATTAAAGAACATAAGGTACCAGGTCAGTAAGCATTAGTAGCAAACAGCTCTAATAATCTCAGATCCCGCTCACTGATATACTGGTGTGCGGGATTTTTTTGTCTAAAGAAACGTAAGCAAGGTAAGCGTCTTTAAATTGGCCACCTAGTCAGGTTCTGAAATCAGAATAGGCTTTGCGGTCTATGATTAATTTATCTTCATCCGCATTAAAAATCCGAGTCATCCTTCCGCCTGTCGATATGCGTAAAAGCTTCGACGGTCTTACCGGCGTTTTACGCGAGTTCAGCATAGCTA